>CBFCYL010000014.1:0-49753 GCA_965602455.1 uncultured Thalassospiraceae bacterium
CATTTCGAGAGGGGCGACCTCGTCTCGGTCTACGTCCAGTTGATGCGCAAGCACCTGATGTTCAAGCGCATCGCCAATTTTGACGACCTTGACCCGTTGGCGGGTGAACGTGATGTTGATGTTATCTGGCTGGAGGCCGGCCAGCCGCTGCCCGGTGATATAGACCTGGTGGTGTTGCCCGGTTCCAAGGCGGTGCTTTCAGATTTGCAGTTTTTAAAAGAGCAGGGCTGGGATGTGGACCTGAAAGCCCACGTGCGCCGCGGCGGTTTCGTGGTCGGGCTTTGCGGTGGCTACCAGATGCTGGGAAGCCGCATTTCCGACCCGGACGGCATAGAGGGCGAGCGCGGCAACGAACACGGCCTCGGCCTGCTGGATATTGAAACCGTGCTGGCAGACGAAAAAACGCTGGAGCACGTTAGCGCTACCGAGGTTGAAACCGGCACCGCACTCAGCGGTTATGAAATGCATCTAGGCCTTAGCGAAGGCCCGGGGCGCGAACGGCCGTGGCATAAAATATCTGATGGCCGCTTTGAAGGCGCCGTGGATAATAACAACCGGGTTTTCGGAACGTACCTGCATGGCCTGTTTGGCGATGATGCTTTCCGCCACGGTTTTCTTTCCCGTTTGCGCGAAGGCCGCGTGGCGGGCGAAGGTTATGACAGTCAAGTTGAAGCGGCGCTTGATGCGCTGGCCGACCATTTGGAAGCCCATCTGGATATCGACCAGTTGCTCAAACTGGCGCGGTGAAACGCAAGGTGCTTATGCGCTAAGGCCAAACCGCACCATGGCAATGACCGCCACCACCAGCCCGTTTACCAAATTCGCCACCATGTAAATATAAAGCGCGACTTCCATGTCGGTTGTGGTGGCCCGCGCGCGGCCATTGCCGATCCACGGGTCGTTGACGGTTTCGGTCGCATACTTGCGCGGCCCCGCCAACGCAAGGCCGATAGCCCCGGCCATGGCGGCTTCCGGCCAGCCGGCGTTGGTGGAACGGTGCTTACCGGCGTCCAGCATCATGGTTTTCAGTGCCACCCACGGGTTGGCCCTAGGCGCGATGATGGCGGCGATGGCAATTAACAATCCGGACAAACGCGCCGGGATGAAATTCACGATGTCGTCCAGTCGCGCCGCCGTCATGCCGAAGGCGCGATATTTTGGATTCATGTAGCCGATCTGGCTGTCCAGTGTGTTGACCGCCTTGTAAACCAGCAGCCCCGGAAACCCGAACAACACATACCAGAAAACCGGGGCCACCACGGCGTCGGAAAAGTTTTCGGCCAGGCTTTCGATGCTGGCGCGCGCAATGCCGTGTTCATCCAGGTATGCCGGGTCGCGCCCGACAATGTGTGATACCGCCTCGCGCCCCGCCTCGGCACCGTCATTATCCAGTGCCCGGCGCACGGCGGAAACCCGGTCGAACAATTCACGCCCTGCCAGCAGGGTGACCAGCGCAAACACCTCGATAACCCAGCCAAAGTCGTGGCTCAGCGTTATCCACGCCACCGTCCAGCCGATGGCGCCGGCCAGCGTGACAACGACCAGGACGCTGAAGGCGCCGCGCATGGCGCGGTCCATCTGGCTGCGGTGTTCGCGGTTGAGCTTTGTGTCGAGCCAGGCAATCAACCCGCCTATCAGCCGCACCGGGTGGGGTACCGCCTTGAAAACAAGGCGCATTTCACCGAAATAGGCCTCCAGAACCAGTGCCATTAACAGCAGGACCAGAGGGTCGAACTTGCTGGCGATATCGGTAAGGCCAAAGGTGAACATGGGCCGCAGTGTGCGGCGGGTGGGCAGTTTTTTCAAGACAGGCAGTGCATCGCTATCTATATTACCGCAGGGCCGAACCCGGTCGGAGGCGATGACCAGCCGGGTTTGTCCAGATAAACAGCCGTCCCGCTCGAAGGCCAGGACCAAGCACAAGGGAGACCGGCAGCCATGCCATCAGCCACGTCTAAAACCATGCCCACACCGCACGCCGTCATGATTTGCGGCCACGGTTCGCGCGACAACGCCGCCGTTTCCGAGTTTAACCAGTTAGCCACCCACCTCCGTGCCCGCCTTGAAGGTGTGGACGTGGAAAGCGGCTTCCTCGAGTTCGCCACCCCGGTTATCCGCACGGGTCTTGATGCGTTGCGTGATCGCGGCGCAAAAAAGATCATCTGCCTGCCGGGTATGTTGTTCGCCGCCGGTCATGTGAAAAATGACCTGCCCAGCGAGGTCAACAATTACGGCGCTGAGAACCCGGAACTGGATCTGGTTTACGCCGCCGACTTAGGTTTGGATGCGCGCATGCTGACTGCTGCCAAGGCGCGGGTCGAAGAAGCGCTCAGTGATGCTACCGACGGCGCAACACTGGATGAAACCCTGTTGCTTGTTGTCGGGCGCGGCACCAACGATTCAGATGCCAACTCCAACGTCGCCAAAACCACGCGCATGTTGTGGGAAGGCCTCGGTGTCGGCTGGGCGGAAACGGCGTACTCGGGCGTCACCACGCCGCTGGTGGATGCCGCGCTGGCGCGGGTCACACAAATGGGCTTCAAGCGTATCGTTGTGTTTCCCTATTTTCTGTTTACCGGCATTCTGGTCAACCGCATTTACAACTGGGTGGACGAAGCCGCCGCCCAGCACCCGGACATCACCTTTATCAAGGCGCCCTATCTCGGCCATCACCCACAGGTTATTGACACGTTCGTTTCGCGCATCGAAGGCGCACTCGAAGGCAGCGGCGTGATGAACTGCCAACTGTGCAAATACCGCGAACAAATCATCGGCCATGAGCACGATGTTGGCGCCGCCCAGGTCGGCCACCACCACCATGTGCAGGGCATTGGCACCGAAGACGACCCCCACGACCACGGCCACCATCAACATGGTCACACTCACAAGCATGACGGAGAGTAGTCATGGCCGCACGTTTCGATTACATCCACGAACCGAATGCCATTTCACAACAATCCTTTCACCTGCTGGAAAGCGCGTGTGATTTTTCAACTTTTCCCGGCCTGATGGCCGCAGTGGCGCGGCGTGTGGTCCATGCCTCGGCCCTACCCGAGGCAGCAGCACAACTGGCGTATTCCGAAGGGGCCGCCGAGGCCGGGCGCGAGGCCTTGTTGGCGGGCGCGCCCGTGTTGGTGGACGCCGAAATGGTCGCCCGCGGCATTACGCAGTATTTCCTGCCGGCAAGAAACGAGGTGCAATGTTTTCTCGATGCCCCCGGTGTGGCGGAAGCCGCCACGGCACGTGGTGAAACGCGCTCAAGCGTGGCCGTGGAACGCTGGGCCGAACATTTAAGCGGCAGCGTTTGCGTAATCGGTAACGCACCGACGGCACTGTTTCGCCTGTTGGAAATGCTGGCAGAAGATGGCGCACCGCGCCCGGCGCTGATTATCGGCTTTGCGGTCGGCTTTGTCGGCGCCGCGGAATCCAAGGCCGCCCTTGAAATGCACGCGGGCGCGGTTCCCTTTATCACCATTAAAGGCCGGCTCGGCGGCTCGGCCATGGCGGCGGCGGCGGTTAACGCCATCGCCATCACCACCGATAAGGCGAGCACACTATGAACAACCCGACGCCATGGATCACCGTTATCGGCATCGGTGAAGACGGCCTTGCCGGGCTTTCGCAAAAGGCGCGCGATGCGGTTCAGGCTGCCGAGGTGCTGGTTGGCGGCGTGCGCCACTTCACCCATATTGGCGAACACAAAGCCGATCGGTTGACGTGGGACGGCGGTTTCAGTGCCGCCTGCGAACGCATTGCCGATTTTAAAGGCAAGCGCATCGTGGTGCTGGCTTCTGGTGACCCCATGTATTTCGGCGTCGGCTCGACGCTGGCCCGTCGTTTCGGGGCCGATGCGCTACACGTTGTGCCGGTTCCCGGCGCGGTGACGTTGACGGCGGCACGTCTCGGCTGGTCGCTGGCCGATGTCGAGGTTGTCACCGTGCATGGCCGCCCGGTTGAAAACCTGAACCTGCATTTACAGCCAGGCCGGCGCATCATCGCCTTGACGAAAGGTGGCCACAGCCCGGCCGAAGTTGCCCGCTTGTTAACCGAACGCGGTTTTGGCCCCAGCATCATCCATGTGTTTGAACACCTCGGCGGCGACAACGAACGAACAATTAATGGCGTCGCCGAAAGTTGGAACCATGAACCGGGGGCAGACCTCAACACATTAGGCATTGAATGCAATGCCACGCCGGACGCACGCGCCTTTTCGCGACTGGCTGGCTTAGCGGATGACGCTTATGAACACGATGGCCAACTGACCAAGCGCGAAGTGCGCGCCATGACGCTGGCACGCCTCGGTCCGCTGGCGGGTGAAACGTTGTGGGATGTCGGCGCCGGCGCCGGCTCCATTGCCATTGAATGGATGCGCGCCGCACGCGGCCTTCGCGCCGTTGCTTTTGAACGCGATACGGTGCGCGCCGATCGCGTCGCGCAAAACGCGCTTAATCTGGGCGTGCCTAAATTAAAAGTAATCCAAGGCAGCGCACCGGAAGTTTTAGCTGAAGGCGGTCCCGCACCACACGCCATTTTTGTCGGCGGTTCGGTGGCGAAAGCGGGGGTGCTGGAAGCGGCATGGGATGCGTTAAAACCGGGCGGACGGCTGATCGCCAACGCGGTTACACCTGAAAGCACCGCCCGCGTCGAGGCCTTTGGTGACAAAGTTGGCGGCGATATCACGCGCATAGCCATCGAGCATCGCAAAGATGGCACTTACGCAGCCAAAAAACCCATCACGCAGTTATATGCGCGCAAGGAAAAAAGAAAGTCATGAGCAAAAAAGGAACCCTTATCGGCGTCGGCGTCGGGCCAGGCGATGAAAGCCTGATGAGCGCAGCTGCGTGCAGTGCCATCGAGGGCGCGACAACGATTGCTTATATTCACGCTGTAAACCGTGACAGCATGGCCCGCACCATTGCCGCTAAAGCCATACAAAAGGGTGCGCGTGAAATCGCCATCGGCGTTGATATGGCCGCCGGTGAAGCGGAGCGCCGCGCCGCCTATGACAACGCCATGCCGGAAATAGAAACGGTGTTGAACGCGGGCGAAAATGTGGTTTTCCTGTGCGAGGGCGACGCGCTGTTTTACGGCTCGTTCAACCATGTACTGGGGCGTCTGGGTGATGATTTCTCGCGCCGCGTGGTGCCGGGGGTCAATTCACTGTCGGCTGCCGCCGCGGCGACAAAAACGCAACTGGCCAGCGACGATGATGTGTTCACGGTTATACCGGCGACCCTCAAACCGGCCGCGCTTTCGACAGCACTGGCGACACCGGGGCCGAAGGCCATCATCAAGCTGGGCCGCAACCTTGAAATAGTAAAAACCGCCCTCGAAAAATCCGCCCGCCTTGAAGGTGCGCTGCTGGTCAGCCACGCCGGGAGCAGCGATGAAACCGTGCAGGCATTGGGCAATGTTGAAACCGCGCCTTACTTTTCCCTCGTGCTGGTGCCGCCCAGCGAACCGATGCGCGAATCAGTTCCTGACAGTGCCGCCGTGGTGGTGCTGAACGCCACCGGGCTTGAGGCGGGCCGCGCACTGGCCGCTACGTTACCGGGCGCGCACCTTAAAGTTAGCGGCAAACATTTCGACAATGTGACCACGGCGCTGCAAGGCCTGTTTAAAGATGGCACACCCATCGTTGCGGTGATGGCGTCGGGCATTGTCATCCGGGCGCTGGCCGGGCTGTTGGCTGACAAAACGAACGAGCCCGCAGTGGTCTCGGTTTCTGCGGATGGTGCGCACGCGGTGCCGTTGCTGGGCGGCCACGGCGGCGGCGCTAACCGTCTTGCCCGTGCTTGCGCCAGCGCATTGGGCGGGGTGGCGGCGGTAACCACGGCATCGGATAACACGCTGGGCTTTGCGTTGGACGATCCACCCGCAGGCTGGCGGGTGGCCAACGCAGACGCCGCCAAGGCGGTGACAGCCAAACTGCTGGCGCCCGAACGCGTCGGCCTTGCGGTGGAAAGCGGCGATGCAAGCTGGTTGAAAAAAGCAAACACAACGTTTGATGAAAGTATGGTGCCGCCCACTGTTCGGGTAACGCATCATGTGGCAGACGTAGCAACCCTGACCCTGCACCCGCCGACGCTGGCGCTTGGTGTCGGCTGCGAACGCGGCACAGACCCCAGTGAGCTCAGGCAACTGGCAACGGAAACGCTGGCCTCCGCCGGGCTGGCAGAACAGGCCGTGGCCTGCGTGGTGTCGCTGGATGTGAAAGCCGATGAAGCCGCCGTGCTGGCATTGGCCGATGACCTTGGTGTAGCGGCGCGCTTTTTTAACGCCACTGAGCTGGAAGCCGAAACCCCGCGTCTGGCCAATCCATCCGATACCGTTTTTGCCGAAGTCGGCTGCCACGGTGTTGCCGAAGGTGCGGCGCTGGCGGGTGTCGGTGCCGGTGGTTCGTTGATTGTGGAAAAACAAAAATCCGCCCGCGCCACCTGCGCCGTGGCACTGGCACCCAAGAACACGGGCATCAACCCCGAAACGGTGGGTAAGGGCGCGGGTAAACTTTACATCGTCGGCACCGGGCCGGGCAGCCACGTGTGGCGCACGGCGGAGCTTTCAGCCGTACTTTCTCAAGTGACGGACGTGGTCGGCTATTCGCTTTACCTCGATCTGGTTGAGGATTTAATCCACGGCAAAACGCGCCACACCTCGCAGCTTTCCGAAGAAGAAGCGCGGGTGCGCATGGCACTGGAGCTGGCCGCCGAAGGTAAAAGTGTGGCCCTGGTTTCTTCCGGCGACCCTGGCATTTACGCCATGGCGGCGTTGGCTTTTGAGCTGCTCGACCGCGAAGACCGCACTGAGTGGAACCGCGTTGGCGTGCAGGTGTGCCCCGGCATTTCTGCCTTTCAGGCCGCGAGTGCGCGCATGGGCGCCCCCATGGGCCACGATTTTTGCCTCATCTCACTTTCGGATTTGCTAACCCCATGGGAAGTAATTGAACAACGCCTAAAGGCTGCCGCCGTGGGCGGGTTCCAGGTGGCGTTTTACAACCCGGTTTCCAAACGCCGCCAAAAACAAATTGTTCGCGCCCGCGACATCCTTTTGGAGCACCGTGACCCCAACACCCCGGTGGCGCTGGCGAAAAACCTTGGCCGCGATGGCGAGGCCATTGAGGTGATCGCCCTTCAGGACCTCGGCCCCGAACGGGTTGATATGCTGACACTGGTTATCGTCGGCGGCCCCGATACCCGCACTATGCGCCGTGGTGTTAATCAATGGGTCTATACGCCGCGCGGTTATGGCGGCAAAATGGACAACCCCGCAAAAAGCGATGGAGATAAATTATGAAATCTATTTTATCCGTACTGGCCGCGTTCATGATGCTGGCCTTTGGCGCGCCGCTGTCAGCCCAGACCACCGGCGACATTATCCGTGATGCCGTTTTCACCGAAGTGGAAAAACGGGTCATTCAGGATTACTTCGGTAAAAAAGTGAATACCCAAGGCGCCACTAAAGAAGACGATGAAGACGACCGCGACGACACTAAAGATGACGATGATGACGGCGACAAAAAGGGAAAAGATAAAAAGAAAAAGAACAAGGGAAAATCAAAATCCAAGAACAAAGGCAAGTCCGGACAAATGCCGCCGGGCCTCGCCAAGCGCGACAACCTGCCGCCGGGCCTGCAAAAGCAACTGGAAAAGAACGGCACGTTACCGCCGGGCCTCGCCAAGCGCGATTTGCCTGCTGATTTAAAAAGCAAACTGCCGCGCCGCCCATCCTCGCAGGAGGTGGCGGAAGTGGACGGCAATGTGGTGCTGATGGACAAGGCCACGGGCGTCATTCTTGATGTGTTGAAAGATGTGGTGCGCGGCAAGGCGGGCGGCGGCGCTGATACCGGTAGCGGCTCCCGGCCTTCATCACAACCGGGGCCGCAATCCGATGCCCAGCCCGATAATCGCGATATCATCTCCAAGATACTCGACAGTTTGTTTGGTGGCGGCAATGGCTGAGCGTTCATCCATTATTCACTTCATTGGTGCCGGGCCGGGCGCGCCCGACCTGATTACCGTGCGCGGGCTGAAACTTATTCAAGACGCCGCCGTGGTGTTGTATGCGGGCTCGCTGGTGCCGCATGCCGTGGTCGCCGAGGCGAGCGAAGCTGCGCGGGTGTTGGACACGGCACCCATGACGCTGGATGAAATAATCGAGGAAATGAAAGAAGCCCATGGCCGTGGTGAAGATGTGGCACGGGTGCATTCGGGTGACCCGTCACTTTATGGCGCCATCGCCGAACAAATGCGCCGTCTTGATGAAGCAAACATCCCATATGACATAACCCCCGGTGTTCCTGCTTTCGCCGCCGCCGCCGCCGCACTGGGCCGGGAGCTAACGCTACCCGATGTGGCGCAATCGGTGGTGCTGACGCGCACTTCGGTGCGGGCCTCAAATATGCCGGATGGTGAAACGCTGGAAAATTTCGCCCGTACCGGCGCCACGCTGGCAGTGCATCTTTCAATTAATAACTTGGCGAAGGTGGTGCGCGAACTGGAACCACACC
Source organism: uncultured Thalassospiraceae bacterium (assembly GCA_965602455.1). Taxonomy (GTDB): domain Bacteria; phylum Pseudomonadota; class Alphaproteobacteria; order Rhodospirillales; family Magnetovibrionaceae; genus CBFCYL01. The sequence goes on from CBFCYL010000014.1 coordinate 8,507, forward strand.
TTGGTGCGGATTGCCCCGCCGCCGTGGTGGTGCGCGCCAGCTGGCCCGATGAAATAATAATTCGTGGCACGCTTTCCGATATTCGCGCCAAGGTTAAGGGCGAGCCTGAGCTCATTACCCGAACCGCATTAATCCTGGTCGGACGTGCATTGGGTAATGCGGCGTTTACCGATTCGCGGCTCTATGACGCCACCCACAGCCATGTGCTGCGGCCCGTCAAGTTATCATAATCCATTGATATTATTATAGGTTTTGGCTTAATTTTCCAGAACCCAGGCCAGCGCCGCGGCGATGGACCAGCCGACGGCGCCCTCGGGCGGCGGCGGGCGGCGAACCAGTATGGCGCGCGCCTGCACCCGGGCGGCGGCCTCGACCTTGGCAAAGGTGGCGTCACCGCCGGAAGCCTTGGTCACCAGCGTGTCGATGTCGTGTTTGCGCATCAACTTTGCTTCATCGGTAACGCTGAACGGCGGGCGCGCCACCAACACTTCATGATCCTCAAGGACGAGTGGGTTTTTTGGCGCTTCGATCATGCGTATCAGGAAATGCACGTTGGGGATTTGTGCAAATGCACCAAGGTCTTTACTGCCGATGGTCAGGAAGGCACGTTTGGACGTGCGCGCAACGATGGCGGCAGCTTCTTTCATGTCGGGTACAAAAATACTATCCAGCCCATCGGGCATCGTCCACGCCGCGCGTTCCAGCCTGAGGCGCGGTACCTGCGCCACTTGGGCCGCCTGGGCCGCATTGGCGGTAATGATTTCGGCAAAAGGATGGGTAGCGTCTATTAAAAGGTCGATGGCGTTTTCTTTTAGGTAAGTCCCAAGCCCAACCGCGCCGCCAAAGCCACCAATGCGTACTTTACCTGGAAGTTTAGCTCTTGAAACGGTTGCGCCGGCCAGCGATGTGGTGAGGTCTACGGTTCCGGCGTAGCGATCTTCAAGGGCATGGGCAAGCTCGCGGGCTTCTGTGGTGCCGCCGAGGATCAATAATTTTTTCATGCTCAGGTTTCCAGGTTGCTTTGTTTTTCGCCGCTGGCCGCTATGCGCGTGCCTTCATTACTGGCCGCTATGCGCGTGCCGGTGCGGTCAAAAACCCAGACATCCACTTCGGTGCCGCCAGAAAGTGTTGCCAGCGCCACTTCGCGTGCGCGCAACGCCACCAGATGGGCCAGTTTTGGGCCCAAGTCGCCTGCCCCTTGCAACACCTGCGCCGCGCTGGTCGCGTGCTTGGTAATGTCAGTCAGGTTTTTGTCGCCACCGCATTCACCAACCAGCTTCGACAGTAAAACAAAGTCCACCTGAGAACGATCAGAGTGTAAATCCATCGCACCCGCCGCCAGCTTTACCAGCTTGGCAAAACCCCCGGCAATGGTCAGGTGGCGGGCAGGGTGCTTGCGCAAATATTTGAGCATGCCACCGGCAAAATCACCCATGTCGATGATGGCGTGTTCCGGCAGGTTTAGGATTTTACTGGCCCCTGCTTCCGAGGTACGGCCCGTTGATGCCAGCAAGTGGTGCAGGTTTTGCTCGCGTGCTACATCCACGCCGCGATGAATGGCGTGTATCCACGATGCGCATGAATAAGGAACCACGATGCCCGTGGTGCCCAGAACCGAAAGCCCACCAACAATGCCAAGGCGCGGATTTTGCGTTTTCATCGCCGCCGCTTCACCACCGGGAATGGAAACGGTGACGCTAATGTCCAGCGGCCCGGTGTGGCCCAGTTTTTGCGCTACGTGCTCCAGGGTATCGCTGATTTGTTTGCGCGGGCCGGGGTTGATGGCTGCTTCGCCGACGTCCAGCGCCAGGCCTTTCAGGGTCACCCGCCCGACACCCTCGCCGGCGTGGAAGGTGATGTTGCTGTTTTTTTCACCGCTGCGCACTTCGGCGATGATTTCCATGCCGTGGGTAATGTCCGGGTCGTCGCCGGCGTCCTTGATGATCCCGACGCGCGCCACACCGTCATCCAGATGATGGCTGGTGAGGGTGAACACCGGCGTCTCGGCGCCGGGAAGGCGGACCGAGGCGGTGTCGGGAAAATGGCCGGTGAGTAAGGCCTCAAAAGCCGCACCCGCCGCCGCCGCCGCCGTGGCACCGGTAGTCCAGCCGCGCCGGAGCTGGCGTTTTGCATCGGCGCTGGGGCCTTGGGTGGTGGTGGGGCTGGGGCTCGTCATGTGGCAAATCCTACCCGGCTTGTCGCCCGCCCGCCAGCGCCCTTAACCGTACCCACAAACCCGGCCCTGCCCGTGTGCCGAACGGCTCAAAAGCCGAATGGCGCTTGCCTTGCCCCGGCTTGGGGCCGTATGTTCGGGTTGATCCTGAGCGCATATTGCCGCTGAACGCTATTTTTGACCCCGATAGCCTGACCCGACACGGGAGATACATTTATTGACTGAATCAACCTCAACAAAAGGCATTATTATCGCCGCCCCCGCATCGGGCAGCGGCAAGACCGTATTGACCCTGGGGCTGTTGGCGCACTTTGCCCGCGAAGGCATCAAGGTGGCACCCCTCAAGGTTGGCCCGGATTACATTGACCCGGCGTTCCATGGCCGCGCCGTGGATGGCGAAGGCCTGAATATTGATTCCTGGGCCATGCGCCCTGAAACGCAAGGAACGGTAGCCGCCATAGCGGGTGATGGCGCCGACATGATCGTTTGCGAAGGGGTCATGGGACTTTTTGATGGTGCCACCCCCAGTGAAGGTTCAACCGCCGATATCGCCGCATTGACCGGGTGGCCGGTGGTGTTGGTGGTAGACGCACGGCGTCAGGGTGCCTCGGCAGCGGCGGTGGTTAAGGGCTTTCAGGATTTTCGCAAGGAAGTTCACCTTAACGGCGTGATCTTTAACCGCGTTGGCAGCCAGCGCCATGAAAACGTGCTGCGCGCCGCCATGGCGGCGGCGCTTCCCCGCGTGCCGGTGTTAGGCTGCGTGCCGTTCAGTGAAGACCTGGAACTGCCATCACGTCACCTAGGGCTGGTGCAGGCTTCGGAGCACGCATCTTTGCAAGCCTTTCTTTCGCGCGCCGGACGCATCGTTGCGCGCCACGTGGATACGAAGGCCATTTTGGATATGGCCCAAGTCTGGCAAAGCGAAGGCGAAAGCTGGCCGTTGGCGCCTCTGGGCCAGAAAATTGCCGTTGCCCGCGACGAGGCTTTTACCTTTGCCTATCCGCTAACGCTGGCCGGTTGGCGCGCCGAAGGTGCGGAAATCGAGTTTTTCTCACCGCTTGAAGACCAGTCGCCATCTGATGATGCCGACGCCGTGTTCCTGCCCGGTGGCTATCCGGAATTGCATATCTGGCGGCTGGCTTCGGCGGACCGGTTCATGGGTGGTTTGCGCGATGCTGCCGAACGCGGTGCCGTGGTTTATGGTGAATGCGGTGGCTACATGGTTTTGGGTCGCGGGGTACGTGATGCCGATGGCACCGCTCACGCCATGGCCGGGTTATTGCCGTTGGGCACATCGTTTGAAAAGCGCGAGCTTAGCCTTGGTTACCGACGCTTGATTTTGGCCGCCGAAACGCCTTTAGGGGCGGTTCGCCACCGGTTGCGCGGGCATGAGTTTCACTATGCCACCATCACCAACGAGGGGCCGGGCGACGCCTTGTTTGAAGCCGAGGACGCAGAAGGCAATAAGCTGGGAAAAACCGGCTTGGTTTCCGGTAAGGTATTTGGTTCGTTCATTCATTTGATCGATCGCGATACGAAGTAATGATTTATTGACCCGAGCAGAACTACCCTATTTGTGATGACAAAGAAAAAGCCCTTCTGGCACGAAAAGTCACTGACTGAAATGACGGCAGGGGAATGGGAATCCCTCTGCGACGGTTGCGGAAAATGCTGCCTTGAAAAGCTGGAAGATTATGTTACCGCCGAGATTAGTTATACGGAAAGTGCCTGCCCGCTTTTGAACGTCAAGACGTGCCAATGCCGAAAATACGAAAAACGCCAGCACCATATGACCGACTGCATCCAATTGAGCCCCGAAACCATTACTGAGCTGAAGTGGATGCCATCTACCTGTGCATACCGGTTGCTTTCGGAAGGCAAGGACCTTCCCGAGTGGCACCCGCTGATTACCGGCAGCGCGCAATCGGTGATTGACGCCGGGGTTTCGGTCAAGGGGCGGGTGGTTTTGGCAAAAGATGCGGGCGACCTGGAAGACCACATCGTCAGTTGGCCGGAATAAGTTTTGAGAGTAAGCGCCATGGCCAGTCGGCAGGAAAATAAACATCACCTTCTCGATTTATGCGGCCGAACCGTAGCGCTGGAAATCCGCCGTCATCCGCGGGCCCGGCACCTGACATTGCGCATTGCCGATAATGGCACCGGCGCCATTGTTACCATGCCGCGCCGGGCAACCATTGCCGAGGCGCTGGCCATGGCCCATGAAAAAGCAGGCTGGATTTTAGAAGGGCTGGACGCCCACCCCGGTCGTGTGGCGTTTGTAGACGGTGCCGAGGTGCCTTATTTAGACGAACCTCACCGGGTGCGTCATGCGCCGGGCAAGCTGGGTGTGCGGCGCGAAGATGGCGAGCTGCGCATTGCTGGTGGCGCGGCGCACCTTTCGCGGCGGCTTAAAGACTGGCTAAAGGCCGAAGCCCGCGCGCTGATGTGTGAGCTTGCCCATGAAAAGGCAACAAGTATTGGCCGCAAACCAGGTCGCATTACGTTGCGTGATACACGCTCGCGCTGGGGGTCTTGCGCAGCGGGTGGTAACCTTAATTTCAGTTGGCGGTTAATCATGGCGCCACGCTTTGTGCTGGAATATGTGGTCGCTCATGAGGTTGCGCACCTGGCCCATCCCAACCATTCGAAGGCGTTCTGGCGTGAAGTCGGTGGCTTGAGCGACCAGGTTGATACGGCGGAAACCTGGCTTGATCGCCACGGCCGGGGTTTACACCGATACGGATAGGAAAAATGATGAAACAAGCTGAAACCACACTGGGTATTGAGACCACGGGGCATGGCCTTTATGAATTTACCCGCGAGACTCGCGCATGGGTCAGTGAAACGGCAATCCAGCGCGGCCTGTTGACGGCCTTTTGCCGTCATACATCGGCGTCGCTGTGCATTCAGGAAAACGCAGACCCTGACGTACTGGCCGACCTGGAGGCATTTTACACACGGTTGGTTTCCACGGACCCCACCCTTTACCGCCATGCATCGGAAGGTGTGGACGATATGCCGGCGCACATAAAATCCACCCTGACGGATGTTTCGCTTTCCGTGCCCGTATCCGCCGGCCAGCCGGTTTTGGGAACGTGGCAGGGGTTATTCTTGTTCGAACACCGCACACGCCCAAACCGGCGCGAGGTCGTGCTGCATTTGATGGGTGAGTAATTATTAGAAAGTGAAGTTTATATTTTGCGCCCTAGCTTGTGCAAAACACTTTGGACTTCCAGCCACGCATCGCGGATTTTTTCGTCACTTTCGTCGCCCAAATGCACATGGAAATAGCCCAACATGGCCTTAGCCAACATGGCTATGGCGCCATCGGCTTCTTCGTGATCATCACCCTCGCGAAATAACAGGCCCTTTGTTATTGCCGTGACCATGTCATCGAGATTATTATTGGCGGCGCCGATTTCAAACACCCTTGAAAGCAGGCTGTAACGCCGCGCCGCGCCACTGAGGATGGCATAAAGCTCATCCATGTTCAGGGCGCTTTTTTCTTCTTCAAGTTGACGCTCTAGCTCTACAGCGCTTGTTTCTTCACCTTCTCTGATGCGTTCGCGCATGCGTTTTTCAAGCATGGTAAACTTGCGCTCGGCATCGGTCAGCTCACGCTCGGCCCAGTCCAGCTCATCTTTAACTTCGTGAAGAAGGTGTGTTGTCATTTTTCTGCTCTACCAGCTTTTTTATTTCCGGGCGCCATTCAATAACGGCGGCACCGTGAAATTATATTATATGATGGGTTGAATATTCCCCGACATCCCCATATGTCTGCCGGACAGATTATCCCCTATACACATATAATTGTGTATTTCCCTTGAGCCCAGTTGCGCTAGACTACCGAAAAGTAGATGGAAACTAAAGGACTTGATTTCAAAATGCCCCTTAAAGCACTGATTTTTGACGTTGACGGCACCCTTGCCGATACCGAGGACGCTCACCGTGAGGCTTTCAATGACGCCTTTGTTGACGCTGGCTTCGACTGGGCATGGGATCGCCCGCTTTACAAGGAATTGCTGGCGGTGACCGGTGGCAAGCAGCGGATTCGCTTTTTTTTCGAAAAAACGAACGATCCGGTTTTGCAGCGCGATGATCTGGATGACCTGATTGCCCGGCTGCACGCCCGCAAGACCGATTTTTTCGTCGGCCGCAAGGCGGGCAGGTGGCGTTGCGTCCTGGTATAGAAGCCCTGATTAACGCCGCCCGCGCCGATGGCCTGCCCATCGCCATCGCCACCACCACCACGCCGGTAAACGTGGAAACGCTGGTCCGCGTTAATCTTGGCGATGAAGCGTTGGGCTGGTTCCAGGTTATCGGCGATGGCGGCAAGGTGCCGGTGCTGAAGCCGGAGCCGGATGTTTATGAATGGGTCTTGGACGAAATGGGCCTTGAGCCACATGAGGCACTGGCGCTGGAAGATTCCAAAAACGGTGTGGTGGCCGCCGTTGGCGCCCATATTCCGGTGTTGGTGGTGACCAATGACTACACCTTGGGCCAGGATTTTTCGGGCGCGCTTGATGTGTTGGATACCTATGATGGCCTGACCCTAGCCAACATCAAGGCCTTGTATGAGGCAGCAAAGACGGCATAAACAAGGTTACTCTTTATAGTGTAATCTTAAGGATGCATCGGCAATGGCGGCAACCGAAATATACATTTGCCGGGCGGGGCAGTCCCTGAACGAAGCAAAGGTGGAGTACAGCTCCACCATCGATGATCGCGACAGCGCCCTGTCGGATGCCGAGAGCCGCTGCCGCATAAGTCCGGCCATTGCCAAAGTCGTTTATTACCGGGTGAGTGAGGAAGGGGATTTCCGGGTTTTTTGTTCCTACACCAACCCCACCTCACCCCTTTTGCCGGGGGCGAACGGTGATGATGGTGCAAAACAAAAGAAAAAAAAGCGGCGTAAAAAGCCGCCGCCGAAAAAAACACTGTGGCATCGAATCAAGAAAACCCTGTGGGATTAAATTAACCGGGATTGACACCGACATGAATACAGCCTGCCCCATTTCCTGGCCTAAAATTATCGCCCACCGTGGCGCCAGCGCCCAGGCACCGGAAAATACCCTTGCTGCCATCCGTCGTGCAGGGGAGCTGGGCGCACGGGCGGTCGAATTTGACGTTAACGTCAGCCTGGATGGCGAGGCAGTTATTGTGCATGACCTTGATGTTGATCGCTGTTCTGATGGCCGCGGCGCCGTGGTGTCAAAAACTCTGGTTGAGCTTCAGGCATTGGATGCGGGCAGCTGGTTTGCACCGGCGTTCGCGGGTGAACGCATTCCCACCCTGCGCCAGGCCGTTGACGAAGTGCTGGCGCATACCATGGCCCTGAACCTGGAAATCAAGCCGACACCGGGCTGGGAGGAAAAGACCGTGGACGCCACGGTCGCCACCCTGAGTGACTTTCAGCCCGACGACATGAACCTGCTGGTTTCGTCTATGAGCACCATCGCGCTGGATTTGTTTCACCAGCGGTTGCCGGACGTGTCGCTGGGGCTTATTTGCGACGACGTTCCTGAAAATTACATCGAGCTTCTTGACCGCCATGGCTGTACCAGCCTGCACTGTCATCACGCAGGCATCACGGCCGGGTTCGTTGCGGCCCTACATAACGTCGGCAAGTGTGTTCGGGCCTTTACCGTCAACAACGAAGCCGCGGCACAACGCCTGTTTGCCATGGGCGTGGACGGTATTTTTACCGACCACCCCGAACAAATGGCGCCCCTGGAAGCAAGTGGTGCGTAACGCAAACTTGAACTGACACTCGTTCGCAAGCAAACTTTTTGAAAATGCTAATATACATCACACAATAACGACTTTCATAAACACCACAACATGTTGATAACAATGGTGAATTTCATTTTTATTTAACGCATGAAAATTATCCGTTATGGGCTAAAAAGTCGAACGGCGAATTGTACACGAAAATTGCATTTTGTTTTTAGTATCTTGCTTTTGTTTATTGTGGTTTATGGCGCATGCACGTTAGTATGTCCGCTCGAAATAGCAGTATTACTTGCGAAATTGCTAATTTAAATGGGTAATGAATCAATCCCGGGGAGACTTCAAACATGAAGATGAATACATCAATAAAAGCACTGGTCATGGGGACTGCGTTGGTTGTCCTTACGGCCGCTTGTGCTAGTAAGCCTATTTCTCATGAAGGCACAAAAGGCACCGTGAAAGCGGTCGATCTTGTGGCTGCATGGGTCGGGGCTGGTGCACCGAACGCGAACTTCCATTACACGGATATGGACGGTAAACCTGCCATCGGTAACTTCAAAAACAGCATCCTGCCGCTCTTCACCACAGATGGAATCTGGGGCGATGGTACGCAGGCTTGCACCGCGTGTCACTTCGACAACTCGGAAGATTCCTATCATGAGATGGACCTGTCCTCTTATGAAGGCATGATGAAGGGTGCTGATGTTAACGAGCAGCCGCCAGGGGTTCCCCTGTTCGGTCAGTCCATGGGCACCGGCATGAAAGACTTTGACTGGGGTCATTCGAAGATGAAAGAGCGTCTGCGTAACAACCGCATGCCTCCTGGCATCGAATTTGACATCACCGAAGAAAATCGTGATGGACCTTGCGTCAGCGTTGGCGCCAACAGCGCCACCGTGATGCACGGCAAGTTTGGTTGCGACCTTACCGCACTGGGCGCGATGGCAGCGTGGGTTAACGCCGGCGCACCGAAAACCGGTCAGGTTCACTATCCTGAAGGCCAGCGCACCAAGCACATCACCTTTGCTGGTGATATCCTGCCGATGTTCACCAAAGATGAGTATTGGGGCGAAGGCACCCAGTCTTGCGTGACCTGTCACTTCGACAACTCGGAAGATTCCTATCATGAGATGGACCTGTCCTCTTATGAAGGCATGATGAAGGGTGCTGATGTTAACGAGCAGCCGCCAGGGGTTCCGTTGTTTGGTCAGTCCATGGGTATGGGCATGACCGACTACAACTGGGGCAAATCGAAGATGAAAGCTCGTATGCGCAACAACCGCATGCCTCCCGGCATCGAGTTTGACATCACCGAAGAAAATCGTGACGGGCCGGTTGTTGGCCACTAAGCCATCTAGCCATTAACCGACACGATGCTATATAAAGAAGGCGGGGGATTTATTCTCCCGCCTTTTTTATGGCCACCACACTTGATCAGGGACCACGACCGAATGAAAAAAATAATTGCAGTTTTTGCCGTTGTCAGTGCCATCGTTGGGCTGGCGTTAAGCACCCCGGCCACCGCCAGCGAAGATGCCCTTAAACTGGCCTGGACCGCCGAAACCGGCGGTTCGATCAACCTTGCGCCCGTGGTGGCGGGCGGGCGTGTGCTGGTCATCCCCAAGGGTGGCCCACTGGTGGCGCTGGATAAAGCCAGCGGCAAGGTGCAGTGGAAATATGCCCCCCGGGAAGGGTTGTGGCACCGCAGCCTGGGCAGCGATGGCCAGCGGGTCTATGCCTGCCTTGAGGGCGGAGAACTGGCGGCGCTGAACATTACGGATGGCAAATTGCTGTGGAAAATCGACCTTGGCATCGACTGCCAGCGCCAGCCGCGGGTTGTGGGCAAGACCCTTTTGGTGGCGACGACCTTTGTCGGCTCGGGGCTGCCCAGCAACATTTTTACCGGGGCCAAGCTTTATTCCATCAACGCCGCTGACGGCCGGGTCAACTGGTCCTTCACCAGCGATAATTACCTGCTGCAAACCCCTTTCCAAAAGGGCAACACAATCTATCTCGGCGGCAATTTTCGCGATGAATTCAGGATTGACGAAGGCGGCCACAACCGCATTTATGCCCTGGACAGCAAAACGGGTCAGCCAAAATGGCAATATGAGTCACAGCTCGGGATTCCAAAGGCCCTTTATGCCACCAAAGACCGGCTCGCGTATGTTGGCTATCAGGATTATCTGGTCGGAATCGACACGGCCACCGGCAAGCAGGTCTGGAAACGCGACACGGGCAACTGGGTGCCGTCCCTAAGCGGCAAAGGCAATGTGGTTTACTACGGTTCCGCCAATACGATGGTTTATGCCTGGAACATGACGGACGGCAAAACCGTTTGGAACTTCAACATTCCGGGCAAGTCGTTTAACTACCTGATGGGCACGCCGGTGTTCGAGGGTGAGCGGCTCTACTTCTTGAGCCAGCGTGGAGCGGTTTATGCGTTGAACCGTGAAGACGGCAAAGAGATATTTTCTCAGCAAACAGAGGTATCTTCCCGCACGGGGTTGAGCGTCAGCGACCGCATGGTATACATGGGCGATATGAAGGGGCGCGTGTATGCCTATCGCGTGTTGAAGTAGGCGGGTCTCTAGCCTCTCTATCCTTAGGATGCCCCGTCGAGCAGGCGCTGCCAGTCTTCGGCGCAGGCGCTGTAGTGCGTGTGCTCATCTACGGTTTCTGCATTTCCTGCGGTGCGCTCAGCGAAGGCTTTCATTACCGGAAGTTGCTTGGCGGCAAAGGCATATATGTCGACATTTGCCAGACGCGCAATCAGGGTGGAAAAATTAAGGATCACATGGCCCCCCTGGGCGCGCTGGGCTATTTTTTCCAGTTCCATACGCAGGTGCGGTTTGGCATCCAACATCAGTTCGGAAAAAGGTTTTAAAATTAGCGCATCCGCCATCAGTTGATCGCGCTCCGCCTGAAAATGCTCGCGCACGATGATTTTCTTATCCTGATACACCAGCGGTGCGTCACCTGAAATATCACAATCCCAACTCGGCCTCGGTATTAACAGGTCAACCTGGTCTGCTTCCGCGCGGCTTCCCGAGAGCGGCATGGTACGGCAGCGTTGCGGCTTGGTTTCGTGCACGGCGCACAGCCTGTCAGGACCAAGCGCCGGACAGGGCATGGTCGTCGGCACATAAGACAGCGGCGTCACCCGCACCGCAGCATGTTTGCGTTTCTTGAGCTTTAGGGTGATGCCCAGTTGGGCCGTCAGGTCGTAGGATTTTCCGCCGGGTCGCACCGGCGACCAAAGCAGGAACAGGGGGAAACGATCGGCGTGCGCCAAGGCATCTTCAATGGAAAGTGGCAGCCAGCCTTCACAGCATTTACCACAGGCGGTGCAACCAAAATGGCGTTCCATCAATTTGTTACCCCGGCCTCAGGCCCGGCACTTAAACGCCGATGCCGCAGCACTTCTTGTATTTTTTTCCCGACCCGCAAGGACAGGGGTCGTTCCGGCCAATTTTTTCGACTCTTCGGGGCTCAATTTGCGGGTTGATCTTACCGTCCACATAAACCCAATCACCTTTTTCGCGACGAAAAGTTCCGCGCTCACGATGAACATTTAATTCACCGTTTTCCTTGAAGCGTGCGGCGAATGTCACGGTGCCGACCTCATCGTCTGGCCCGCCGTCCGTTGTTTCGCGAATTTCCAGCCCAACCCATTCGGTATTTTTAGCCTGTGCCTTAGCGGCGGACTTATTGAACGTGTCTTTAACTTCCGGTGCGTGGGTGTTGGCGATGTGGTCAAAGTTGCCCATAACGTGCGCCGTGTATCGCGAGCGCATCAAGGCTTCCGCAGTTTTAGCCTTGGCCGTTCCGTCGAGAATCGGCCCACAGCAAACGGTAAAATCTTTTTCAGAATGGCAGGGGCATAATGTTGCGGTCATCGCTCTAAGTACTTTCTTTCCGATAAGAAACAAGCCAACACATTGAAATAAGAAGAAAAATGGTGCACCCGACTGGATTCGAACCAGTGACCTCTGCCTTCGGAGAGAGCAGGGTAGAATCAAAGGTGAGTTAAATCAATGCGTTGTTCGGGCGCTGTCGCACACTTTTCCGAATAACGCCGACTAAAACCGAATGAAACCGAATGGGTAGGGTACAGTTTTGGCACAACTCCAAACAATCAGCGCTATTCAGTACGGCTAATCAACTTACTGGGCTTATCGGCATCCAGCGCATAACCCGCCGAACGAACGGTACGGATAACATCCGCCCTGCCGCCTTCGTTTAGCGCCTTGCGAAGGCGCCGGATATGAACGTCAACGGTGCGGTCTTCCACATAAACATCATGGCCCCACACCAGGTCGAGCAGGTGTTCGCGGGAGAATACGCGCCCGGGCCTTTGCATAAAGGTCATCAGCAGGTTGAACTCGGTCGGCCCCAGGTGGATTAACTCACCACCGCGAGCTACCTTGTGGCTGGCCAAATCCATCTCGATATCGCAACACGATAGCTTGTCATCTTCGCCGCCGGGGCTGGCGCGGCGCAGCAGGGCCTTAATGCGGGCAATCAGTTCACGCGGTGAATATGGCTTGACCAGATAATCGTCGGCGCCGATATTGATGCCGCGCACGCGGTCGTCCTCATCGCCCCTTGCCGTCACCATGATAATTGGTATGGCGTGCAAATCCCGGTCGGCGCGCAGCTTGCGGCAGACCTCAATGCCTTCCATTTCCGGCAGCATCCAGTCCAGCAACACCAAGTCCGGACTTTCCATACGCGCCATTTCCAGTGCCGCCTGCCCGTCGGTGGCCAGCGCCACCCGGAAGCCTTCCTTTTCAAGGTTATAGGTAATCATCTCGGCCTGGGCCGGTTCATCCTCGACAACAAGTATGCGCTGTGCCATTTCCGTCAGCTTCCTTCCGCGACCGTCGGGGCAATAGCTTGACTGGTCTCGTCGCCCTTGGGCCGTTCGTCTTCCGGCACTTCTCCGGAAACCATGAAGTGGACGTATTCTGCAATATTGGTGGCGTGGTCGCCAATGCGTTCCACGTTTTTTCCGATAAACAGCAAGTGGGTGCAGGCCGTAATGTTATGCGGGTCTTCCATCATATGGGTCAGCAGTTCACGAAACAGGCTGGTGTGCAGGTGGTCAACTTCTTCATCGCGAGCGCGCACATCATCGGCAGCATCAATATCGCGCAGCACATAGGCATCGAGAACGCTGCTCACCAGGCCTTGCGCCAGATCAGCCATGCGCTCAATAGTATGTGCGGTGCTGCCGATAGGCGGCATCTGTGAAAGTGTGATGGTTCGCTTGGCAACGTTTTTCGCATAATCGCCGATGCGCTCAAGATTGGCTGAAGTTTTAAGCGCCGTAATCACCATGCGCAGGTCTTCGGCCATGGGCTGGCGCAATGCAATCAGGCGAATGGCATCGCGGTCAAGTCCGGCTTCCATTTCATCAAGGCGCTTGTCATCGCGGATGACCGCTTCAGCTAACTCGACGTCCCGGCGCACCAGCGCCTTGACCGCCTTGGCAAGCTGTGCTTCGGCCATGCCGCCCATTTCGGCCAAGGTGGTGTCGATGGCCTTCAATTCGTCATCAAACGACTTTACGATGTGTGCTTGTTCCATAGGTCTGTTTCCTTAACCGATACGTCCGGTAATGTAAGCCTGCGTGCGCTCGTCTTCGGGGCGGGTGAAGATATCTTCCGTCGTGCCCTGCTCCACCAGTTCTCCCATGTGAAAAAATGCGGTTTTTTGCGAAACCCGCGCCGCCTGCTGCATGGAATGGGTCACCATGACGATGGTGTATTTTTCCTTCAACTCGTCAATCAATTCCTCAATCCGCGCCGTGGCGATGGGGTCCAGCGCCGAACACGGCTCGTCCATCAAAATGACTTCCGGTTCCACCGCAATGGCGCGCGCAATGCATAGCCGCTGTTGCTGGCCGCCGGAAAGCCCGGTACCGGGGGCATCGAGGCGGTCGCGAACCTCATCAATCAACCCGGCCTTTTCCAGGCTGTGCATCACCATATCGTCCAGTTCGGCCTTGTTGTTGGTAAGGCCATGTATTTTCGGGCCATAGGCCACATTATCATAAATGGACTTGGGAAACGGATTGGGTTTCTGGAACACCATGCCGATGCGGGCGCGCAGATGCACCACGTCGATACCGCGGGCGTAGACATCCTCGCCATCCAGTTTGATTTCGCCCTCCATGCGGCAGTCTTCGATAACATCGTTCATGCGGTTGATGGCCCTAAGGAAGGTGGACTTGCCGCACCCCGAAGGGCCGATCAGGGCCGTCACCTGGCGGGCCGGGATATCGATGGAGATATCTTTCAACGCCTGCTTGTCACCATAAAAGACGTTAACGCCCGCCGCCGTAATCTTGGTCGGGCGCAGGGTTTCAACCGCAGTTTCGCCTGAGGCCGTGCTTATGGATGGTTCGGGCGGGGTTGTGGCTGGTCCAGGGCTTTGTTCGGTGGTTACCGGTTGCATCAAAATCATTATCTCCTACCAACGCTGTTCAAACCGCTTGCGTAATATGACGGCGGTCAGGTTCATCACAATCAAAAAGACCAGCAACACCAGAATGGCGGCGGCGGTGCGTTCACCAAAGGCGCGCTCCGGCGCATCGGCCCACAGGAAAATCTGTACCGGCAATGCGGTTGCCGGGTCGAGAATGCCTTGCGGAATATCAACCACAAAGGCCACCATGCCGATCATCAACAGCGGCGCCGTTTCGCCGAGCGCCTGTGCCATGCCGATGATGGTGCCGGTCAGCATGCCGGGCATGGCCGAGGGCAAAACGTGGTGCAACACCACCTGCACCGGGCTGGCGCCCAGTGCCATGGCCGCCTGACGAATGGACGGCGGCACTGATTTAAGGGCTGCACGCGAGGCAATAATGATCGTTGGCAGCGTCATCAGCGCCAGCACCATGCCGCCGACCAACGGCGCCGAGCGCGGCAGGCCAAACACACTCAGGAATACCGCCAACCCCAACAGGCCGAAGACGATGGACGGCACGGCGGCAAGGTTGTTGATGTTAACTTCGATTAAATAGGTCCAGCGGTTTTTGGGTGCAAACTCCTCAAGATAAACTGCCGTCATTACGCCCAGCGGAAACGCCAGCACCAGACACACCAGCAAGCTGAGGGCCGAGCCCACGGCGGCACCCAAGATGCCCGCCAGTTCCGGTTCGCGGGAATCACCAGAAGTGAAAAAATCCTTGTTGAAACGAAGCTCCAGCGCGCCGGCCGCCGCCAAGGTGCCCAGCCATGCTAGTTCGTTGTTTGATATGCGCCGTTCACCCTCAACCGCATCGCGGTCGATGACGCCTTTGAGCAACATGTCAACGTCATCGGACGCCGGCAGCCAGTAAGAACGGCGCTGGTCGATCTGCTCCGGGTTTTGCTCGACCTGGTCGCGCAATTTGAACCCGGCGCCGGAACTGATCAGCCCATAGAGTTTTTTCTTGTCGCGTCTTTTTTTCACATCGGGGAATTGTTCGCGCAACGATGCCTTGACCATGCCCTGCCAGTCGCCCGCTTCAACCGCTTCCGCGGTAACCGCAATGGGTAATTGAATATAGGTCTGTTGCACGACGCCGGAACCGCGCACCACCACCACCGCCAACAAGATGCCAAGAAACCCCAGCGCCAGCGCAATGGCGGCAATGCCATAAAGCTGAAAACGCCGTTCCGCCCGGTAGCGCCGTTTCAACCCGGCCTCGATGCGCGCTGCGGCTTTCATTCGTATTGCTCCCGGTATTTTTTAACCACCTTAAGCGCCACCACGTTGAGCAACAATGTGGTGACAAACAGCATTAACCCCAACGCAAAGGCGGCCAGCGTCTTGGGGCTGTCAAATTCCTGATCACCGGTCAGCAACGTCACAATTTGCACCGTCACGGTGGTGACGGCCTGAAACGGGTTCGCCGTAAGATTGGCCGACAGGCCCGCCGCCATCACCACAATCATGGTTTCGCCGATGGCACGACTTGCCGCCAGCAACATACCACCCATGATGCCGGGCAATGCGGCCGGTAACACAACCTGACGAATGGTTTCGGACCGCGTTGAGCCGAGGCCCAGTGCGCCCTCGCGCAATGACATGGGGACGGCGGTAATCACGTCATCGGATAGCGAGGAAATTAACGGGATGATCATCATCCCCATCACCAGACCTGCCGCCAGCGCGCTTTCGCTGGATATGTTGAGCCCGGCGCTTTCGCCCGCACCGCGTAACCATGGCGACACCACCAAAGCGGCGAAAAAGCCATAAACAACGGTGGGAACACCGGCGAGGATTTCCAAAGCTGGTTTTATCCATGCGCGCGCCCGTGCGCCGGCATATTCGGCAAGATAAATGGCCGAAAAAAGACCCACCGGGGCGGCGATAACCAAAGCGATGGCGCTGATTAAAAGGGTGCCGACAAACAACGGGATCGCGCCGAATGACCCGGAAGACCCCACCTGATCAGCTCGAATAGCGGTTTGCGGGCTCCACTCCAGGCCAAACAGGAAATCCGCCAACGGAACGGCGGAAAAGAAGCGGATGGATTCAAACAGCAGCGAAGCGATGATGCCGATGGTGGTCAAAATAGCGACCGTGGAACTCAGCATCAAGGCACCCTTGATGATCAGCTCCACGGCTTTCTGTGCTTTCCTGTCCGGCATGGCGCGGGGGCGAGTTGACCCCCGGCCACCGCCGGGCAGGTTGGTTGCAGTCGTTTTAGAAGTTGAGGTTGGCAAGTTCCTCGGCTCCCTTTCGGAACTGGGCGCGTTCCTCATGCGGCATGGGGATCAGGCCCTTGTCGGCCAGGTACCCTTCGTCGCCCCACGCCTTGTCAGAGGTAAACTCTTTCAAAAAGGCGTCGATGCCCGGAATTTTGCCCACCTGCGCTTGCTTGACGTAGAAGTAAAGCGCGCGCGAAACGGGATAGGAGCCGTCGGCAATGGCTTCGAACTCAGGCGATACGCCGTTGATCGTGCTGCCTTGCATCTTGTCGGCGTTCTGGTCGAGGAAGGAGTAGCCGAAGATGCCCAAGGCTTTGGGGTTGGCGTCCAGCTTCTGGACGATCAGGTTATCATTTTCACCGGCTTCGATGTATGCGCCATCTTCACGGATGGTGTGGCACAAGGCTTTGTAACCCTTCTTGTCGGTTTTCTTCATGGCCTTGACCCAGCCGACGGTTTTGCAGCCGCCTTCCATGGCCAGCTCAACAAAAGCGTCGCGGGTGCCGGACGTCGGCGGCGGGCCCAGCACTTCGATCTTGGTGGCGGGCAAGGACGCGTTAACGTCTTTCCATGTCTTGTAGGGATTGGCCATGGTCTTGCCTTCACCGGCGGGTACGTTTTTGGCCAAAGCCAGATAGACGTCCTTCAGGGAAAGTTCAAACCGGGCGGCCTTTTTCGAGTTGGCGATAACGATGCCGTCATAGCCAATCTTGACCTCGGTGATTTCCTTGACGCCATTGGTGGCGCACTTTTCAACTTCCGACTTCTTTATGCGGCGTGAAGCATTGGTGATGTCGGGGTGGGCGTCTCCCGACCCGGCGCAAAACAGTTTCAGGCCACCACCCGAACCGGTGCTTTCGACAACCGGAGTTTTAAAGGAAGTGGATTTACCGAACTGTTCGGCCACAGCGGCGGAAAACGGGAATACGGTGGACGAGCCGACGATGCGGATCTGTTCGCGGGCCTGCGCCGCGCCGCTGATGGCTCCGGTAGTGATGGTAACAACGGTGGCCACCAAGGCCAGCGTTAAGGACTTGCTTTTCATTTTAAGCGGTCTCCTTGGGAGGGTTAATCCATTGGACGGCACCATTGCCGCCTTCGATGGAAAACCTATTTCCGGACCGCTTCTGTTTTATGACGCTTGCATGAACCTTTTATGACAGTGGGGTGGAATTTTTTACGCCAGAAAAATGCATTATTTTTCAGGTAAATACACACTAAACGTGGTGCCCGCCTCAGGCTCGCTCTCGACCCTGAGGCGCCCGCGATGCCGGGCCACGATGTGCTTGACGATGGCCAGCCCCAGCCCGGTGCCGCCCATCTGCCGAGAACGGCCCTTATCAATTCTATAAAACCGTTCGGTCAGGCGTGGCAGGTGCTCAGTGGCAATGGGCTCGCCCCGGTTGGTAACCGATATGCAGATGCCAGCCCCACCAACATCCGGGATACGGTCCACCACTTGCGCCTTCACAACAACAGCCTCACCCTCGGGGCCGTACTTGATGGCGTTATCAATCAGGTTGTGGAACACCTCGGTCATTTGGTCGACATCGCCGGGGATAATAGGATTATCCAGATCAAGGTTAAGCGTGAGGGTTGCATTGCGCTGCCCTGCCTTGTGCATGAGGGAATTAACTACGCCGTTCAGGATACTCGACACATTGGCTTTCTCTTCCGGACGAACGTGTTCGCTGACCTCGATTTTCGCCAGCGAAAGCAAATCATCAATCAGGCGCGCCATGCGTCCGGCCTCGCCCTCCATCACGCCGAGGAACTTTTCCCGCGCCTGCTCATCATCCTTGGCCGAACCCTGAAGGGTCTCGATAAAACCAACAAGCGATGATAGTGGCGAGCGCAGCTCGTGCGAAACATTGGCCACGAAGTCGGCGCGCATTTCCTCAGCCTGCCTGGCCAGCGTTACGTTGTGTAAAACCAGGATGGCGCGTGCCTTGCCCGCGGTTCCCTTGGGCAGTGCCGTGGCGTACGCTTCAAAGGTGCGGCGTACCGGGTCGTTCAGGGTAACCTCGATCGCCTTGGCCGTGCTGCCACCAAGGGCCGCACTGACACCATCGAGTATTTCCGGATGGCGAAATGACTGCGAAAGATCGCGCCCCTTGGCGTCGTCGCCCATCAACTCGGTTGCCGCCCGGTTTAATGCCAGCACTTCGCGCTTTTTATTCAACAGCACGACCGGGTCAGGCAGCGCATCAAGGATGGCGGCGGCCACGGCGGTGTCCACCCGCTCCTCGCGCATCGGTTCCGGCATGGCGCTGGGGCGTTCGTTCATCCAGTAGCTGCCGGCAAAGACCAGCACCGCCAGCATGACCCCTGCCCCCGGCGATACCCAACCGGCGACCCAAAGCCCGGCCAGCAGGAAAAGGCCCGCTACGGCATAGGCAACGGGTATCCAAAAAGGGCGATTTTCAGAACCGTACAACAAGAATGACCCTCACTTCGTTAGGCCCCCTATGTAAACCAATCCACGAAATCGCGAAAGCAAAACGGCAGACCGATTGTGAGCGCTGGGGCACCCGGTTCTTATGGCCTGTATACGTATACGAGCTCATTGCCCAAATCCCGTATACGGGAAAAATAACTTTTCCTGAAAAAACATGAATCCCCCTACGTATACGTAACGTATACGGGTTTGAAGTCCCGAGCCCAAATCCCCGATGATGAAATATAGGTGATTCGCCCCTCGATTCGCCCCCGCTGGTGCCGGGGTGCGTGGCCCAAAAGCCTATAGCTTAGGGTCGGGCGACAAATGGCCCGAAATCTGGTTTCCCTTAGCTAAGGGATTCGCGGCCATGGAGTGTTCCCTAAGGGGACGTTCCCTTAGCTAAGGGAACGGATCCAAACCGGGGTCGGTGTGAGAATTAAACGAATCGCCCTCCATTGCCTAAAGGAAACCGCCCCTATAGGGGCAACGGATACGAAAGGTCCCTAAAGGGAAAATGTCTAAAAGCCAGCCCATAGACGCCAAATTGCCGCCTAAGCAGTACTTGAGCCGCTTAGAGGCCGCTACGTGGCTGGGGCTGTCTGTAGACACCTTTGAGGGCCTTTTGATCCCTTACGTGGATTTCGGGTCCCGGAGCCACCGCTGGGACATCGTTGATATTCAGATTTGGGCAGCGCAGAATAAATCCTGCGACAGCGCCCGAACTTCTGCGAAGCAGAAAGGAAGGCAAACATGCGTATCTACAAACGCAAAGGCACATCAAAATGGTGGGCTAAATGGACAGACCAGAACGGTCGCCAACACCGCAAAAGCACTGGGACTATCGATAAAGACCTAGCCCAGGTTCTTGCGGCCAAGTGGCAACAAGAGAGTTTCATGGAACAGCATTTCGGAGTTATCCCCGATACGCCGTTTCGCGATGCCATCTTACGTTACGGACAGGAACGCCAAAGGGAAAATCTTGTGACGTATGAAGCGAGTGTGAAGTACAGGCTGCAAAGGTTGTTGGACAGGTTCGATGGTAAGAACTTGACCGACATCACCCATGCGGTCATTCGCGACTGGGCCGATGAAAGGCTGTCTCAGGTTAAGCCCGCGACAGCACTTCGCGACTTATCAACGTTACGCGCTATTTTCAACAAGGCGTTTCGTGAAGGCTTGTTGGCGCAGGTGCCGCCGTTTCCCCGTATGAAGAAAGATAAGGGGCGGTGCCGGTGGTTGACGGTGGAGGAAGAGCAGCGCTTGCTGGTGGCGTCCAAGCCTCACCAGCGCGTGCTTATCGCCTTTGCCATCGATACAGGTGGCAGGCGTTCAGAACTTCTCACGCTGGATTGGCGCAATGTCGACCTGGTACGGGGGTTCGTAACGTTCACGCAAACTAAAAACGGAGAAGACCGCTCGGTGCGTTTAACAGACCGGGCAAAACAGGTTTTGACTGATTTGGGCTCGAAAGAGACTGGGCCTGTCTTCACCTATCGCGGACAGCCCATGAAGGAAATTAAAACGTCCTTCGATAAGGCTCGCACAAAAGCGGGGTTGGAAGACTTCCGCTTTCACGACCTGAGGCATACTTTTGCCTCACGCCTCGTGCAACAGGGAGTATCCCTGTACGAGGTCATGCACCTGACGGGGCACAAGAGCTACCAGATGGTGCAACGTTACGCGCACTTAGCGCCCGACTTCCAAGAGCGGGCAATAAAGGCGCTCAATGCCTATGGCACAGTTTTGGCACAGTCGGCCTGAACGTCATGGGTGAAAGTGGGTGTAAGTCATTGAGAAAAATGGTGCACCCGACTGGATTCGAACCAGTGACCTCTGCCTTCGGAGGGCAGCGCTCTATCCAGCTGAGCTACGGGTGCTGAAGGGGCGATATGTATCTGAAATAGGGTGCTTTGGCAATTGGGCGCTGACGTGGCCGGTTTACGCTACGGAAATTACGCATTTCAGCAGACTGCCTTAACGCCCTGCTTTTGACCCAGTCCGGGAACTATTAACCCGGTTCTTCCAGGGCAAGCTTGATTGCATCGAGCGTCTGGTCGACGTTAATCGGCTTGGTCAGATAATCCCTGAAACCTGCTTCTCTGCCGCGTTCTATGTCTCGCACCATGGCCGCTGCGCTAACCGCGATAACCGGTATATGACGGGTTTTATTATTGGCCTGCAGGTGGCCCATGGCTTCAATGCCGTCCATGCCCGGCAGGTTGATATCCATTAAAATCAGGTCGGGGTGTTCGTGCTTCGCCATGGTCAGGCCAATCTCGGCGGTGTGCGCCGTGATCAGTTCCAGGCCGGGAACCCGCTTGATAATCTTACTCATCAGCTGCAGGTTGGCCGGGTTATCTTCGATATAAAGAACGATGCGGTTGGTTTTGCCACCACTTAAATCTGCATCGGGGGCGGGGCGTGCATCAAGGTCCTCATTGGCCTTGTCCGCAGCTTTACTGTCGGCCAGCGGCAGGACGATGGAAAATGTTGACCCTTCTCCTTCGATACTTTCAAAATCGATATTACCGCCCATAAGACCAATCAATTTTTGGGAGATTGTCAGGCCAATGCCGGTTCCTTCAATGGTTGAACCTTCGTGACCCAACCGGTGAAACGGCTGGAACAGCTCAGCTTGCCGGTCCGCCGGGATTCCCATGCCTGTGTCGGAGACCATAAAGCGAAGATGATCCTGATCAACCAGTTCACTCGCTATCGTAACACGACCGTTTTTGCGGTTGTATTTGATAGCGTTGGAAATCAGGTTCAACAATACCTGCTTGAGCCGAGTCTGGTCTGCCATAATCTGGGGCAATGTGGTTACGGCGGTCTGGTCATCGATTTCGATATTATGTTCCGCTGCCAATTTGGCTGCCATGGTCATGCAGCTTTTCAGCACCGGGCCGGGGGCAACGGGTTCGATGGAAAACGAAAGCTTGCCGCTTTCGATCTTGGCCAGGTCAAGCACCTCGTTGATCAACTCCAGCAGATGACTTCCGCCCTTGATGATGTGGTCGACTGATTCTTTCTGCTCTGCGGAGAGGGGATAGTCCGGATCTGTGTCCAGCAACTGGCCAAAGCCGAGAATGGCGTTCAGTGGCGTGCGCAGTTCGTGGCTCATGGCGGAAAGGAACTCGGATTTTGCCCGGTTGGCTCTTTCGGCCTCTTCCTGGGCAATCAATGCGGCTTTTTCTTTAATTTTACGTTCGGTGATGTCTGTGCGGATGGCAACGTACTGGAACGGCTTGCCGTTCTCGTTCATGAACGGAACAATGGTGGCATCAACCCAATAGGCGCCACCACCTTTTTTCAGGTTCCTGATCTCGCCCCGCCAGGGTTTGCCGCTGGTAATGGTCTTCCATAAATGTTTATAGAATGCTTGTGAATGTTCGTTGCTTTTAACGATACGGTGGTTATGGCCCATCAGCTCTTCTCTGGAATAACCGCTGATGTCACAGAACTTGTCGTTAATATAAATGATATCGCCTTTGACATCAGCGATAGAGACAATGGCATGCTCATCCAACGCACGTTTCTGGAAATCCAGCTCTCTTTCGGTTTGGTTGCGTTCGGTAATGTCGCGCACCATGGCAACAAACCAAGTAGCTTCATTTGTCACTAACAGGCTAATGCGAACTTCGATGGGAAAGGTTGTGCCATCTTTGCGCCGATGTGCAGTTTCAAGCGTCATGGGATACTGCTCAGGGTCGGCCTCGCCCAGGTCCCATGTGTCGCGAAGTTTTTCGAAATCAATGGCGGCGTCTAGCTGGGCCACGGAAAGGTCCAGTAATTCTTCTCGCGTGTAGCCCGTTTGTTCACTGGCAACCTGGTTAACATCAAAGACTTTGCCGTAACGGTCATGGATGTACATGGCATCACCGGCACTTTCCACAATCGAACGAAAGCGCCTGGCGCTGCTTTCGCGCGCCTTGTCGAACCGCCGTAACCAATAAATCAACGCCACCATCAACGTTGCTGAAAAAAATAACAGACCGAGCAGCATAACTATATTGTTGCCCAGACCATCAAGAATTTGCGACTGGTTCCTGAGCAAGGACACCACCGTGCTGTTGGCGGTGAGATAGGCGCCCTCCACCTCCTTGTTGACGTATGACAGGCGGTCGGCCAAATATTTCGCTCGCACTGCATCAAGGGCGCCGGGCGCTTCCAGCAAGGCTTCAATGTCAGCCAATGCATTTGACACCTCGACACCAACGTCACCGAAGGCTTCTAGCTTTTCCAGATGGACGTTGTCCATGACCGCATAGGTCGTATCGAGCGAAAGCCACAGCTCATCAATACGCTGGGCGGTGGGCGCGGCGGCAGCGGTTTGTATTTTTTCCAGCAAGCGCGCAAGGGCGACGTTCAGGCGGGTCAGGTCTTCATGGCGCTCCAGCGTTTCGGAAGCGGTATTTTTCTGAATGCTTTCAAACGAGCCGACCACCCGCCAGCCGCCAACGGCGGCGACCAGAATAAACACTCCATACAGGAGCAGCATCAAGTGAAGCTGTCTAAAACGCATTGCGTGGCTTTCTATTCAACCGGGCAGGGGCCGGTGCTGGGCTGGTCCGGTGGCCAACAGGGTGCGCCACTGGCCGAGATAATCTGGTTAAGGCGCGCGCTTTGGCGATCAAGAACCGTGCCTACATCGCGCCCGCGCATCACGATCTGGGAAAAGGTTAGTTTGTAGACGGTGTTGAAGGCGCCGCCCTGATCGCCGAGCCCGATGGGCAGCAATACGGGCCGGGAATCCTCGGCACTGGATTGGGATGAAACGGCCTGCTGAAGCGATGCCAGGCCGGTGTTGGCCCCAGTGGCTGCGCCGGCGTCCATCTCAACGACCGGGAAAAACCCAACCTCGCTGAGGGTAATGGCCTGCACCCGCGGACGGGTCAGGTATTCAATCAATTTGGCTGCCGCTGCGCGGTCCGGGCTATTGTCGGGGATGGCCAGCCCGGCCAGAACCGCCATGAAAGCACGGCCCCTGGGACCAGCCGGAGCGGGAAAAGCAACAAAATCGTCAGGGCGTTCATCGAAGGCAATTTTCAGGCGTGCCGTATGGTCCCACACCACCCAGGCGTCATCGTTGAGCAGGGCATTGCCCATTTCACTGTAGTCGGTGGCGTTGGGTGCAATTTGCGGCCACAGGCGGCGCACCATTTGCCACATGTCGTGCGCGCCCTGAGAACGGAACCCGCGCACCATGCCGCCGGTGTATGCCGGCAGCAGGTAGCCCTGGATGAAGCGATGGATTAACCCGTTAGCGCCTAACGGCAGGCCGACCTTCGCCTCGCCCGTCGCGGCCTTGATGGCCGCCCCCCACGCAATCAACTGGTTGTAGGTCAGCCGGTTGATATCCGCACCCTTGGGCAAATAGGCGAGCGCCTTGCGGTTGGCCGCCATCACGTAGGTTGCCTGCATCCACGGAATGTAATGTTGTTCGTCATCACCCCCGCGCCCGAGATCAAGCAGGGCGGGTGAAAACTTGCGATCCGACAACCCGGAAAGAATGTCGTCAACATTATCAAGCCCGCCGGTTCCCGTCAGTCCGGCAAAATCCCCGTGCATACCGCCAAGCACCCCGACGCCTTTGGCCAGAAGCCTGAACTGGTTGTCGTTGGGCAGGAAATCAACCGCGGCGGTAAAATCCTTGAGGATAACCTTGCGCATTTTGCTGGCTTCGGTGGCCGGGCTAAGCTGGGTTGATTCAAAGACCAGGGCACCTGCATACACAGGCTTGCCCCATATTGCTAACAGGCTAATAATCAAGGTGATTTTGAGGGTGCGGGGAATGCGCATAATTACAAGGCCCTGTGTCTCGTTGCTAAAATATGGCGGGGAACCAACATCGCGATGCATTCATATATATAATTTTTTACCAGCATTGCCAGTTAAATAGCCATTTATGGTTGAAATTTTGAACTGGTCGGAAGCCCCCATGGGGCGGTGATTTATTGCACTTTAAAGACCCTGAAGTCCGCATCCCCATTAAGGTGCGTTTCCTCAAGCCAGTCCGGAATCGCGCCGCCGTTCAGGCTTCTTATAAATACGTCTTCACCCAAACTGGCAAAGTTTCGCGTTTCCACTGAATCACGACAGATGACCACTAGGTCAATGCCACGCCGTTCGGCGATGGCGCGCGCCGTATTGGCATTGTCCGTAGTGAAAAAGGTGTGGCTATCGAGTATGCCCGCTGTATTTCGATGATATGGCGTGGCGACCACGTTGTGGTGCGTGCGCCATAAAATTTCCGGGCCCTGATGGATAAAGCTGATGATGTTTAATGGGCCGGGGGAAAGCGCGGCTAATGACGGCGAAATGATCTCCCACTGGCATGGCGTTGGTGGCGGGCGCCCACTTTTTGTGTCGACAAAAGCAAAAGCAATAACGGCCAGCACATACGGTGCGGTATAGACCCCAAGAAACGCCGGGGTGCGCATCGGTATCAGTCGCCCCCAGGCCCGCAATCTCCCGGCGCCCTGCCAGGCATCCATCATCACCCACAGCCACGGTAGAACAGAAACAGCCCCGAGATAACTGCTCCAGCGCACCTGGTAAAACGCCAACGGTATCGTCACGCCCAGCGCCACAAACAAAACAAGGGCGCGCGTTCGCTCTGCCCCGGCACCCCTTCGCCACGCCACGATGGCCCACAGCAAGGCAATCGCACCGGGGCCTATAAAGACAAGTGCCTTGGCGATGGTGCGTGCATCGCCCTTGAACAGGGTTTGTAACTCCGAAACCTGAGATAGCCAGATGGCATCCAGCCTTGGGTCCATAGCGGCGCCGAAGGGGCTTTGGAAAAAATCCGGGAACATCGCGCCCTGTATGACAACCGGCACAGCGATGCCCGCCACGGCCACCACCCAGCGCCCCTTTATGCCCGCCGCCAAACGGGGCCGTAGCCAGGTCAGCACAGTCCACGTTAACGCCGCCGCGCCCAGCGCGCTAAGGTGCACGATGGAAGGCTGGTCGTAGGTTATGACGGTAAAATAATCGCCGGGCGGACGTTCCGCCAGCAACCCGAGGGCAAGGATGCCCGTAGTCCCCCACAGGAATCGACCGATTAGCCCCAGCCACGCACCACCGTAAACAAGCCACAGCAAACCCAGCGCGCCGGCACCGATCAGCACACTGATCAAGGACTCAACGCTGGTCCACATGGCCAAGCCCGCCGCCACACCCGCAACCCACGCCAGTCGTGGCCGAAGATGGGTGTTATCAGCCATACGCAACAACGTCACCACAATGGTGATAAAGCAAACCAGCAACAAACTGTGATGGTCAACCCGCATGGGGATGAAGTAGCCCCTAAGTTCCGGGGCAGATATGGCCAGCACCGCCAGCAAGATCATCGACACCGCAGGCCGCCTTCCGGCCGATTTCCAATCACCTTGACCCCAGACCAGCAAACCCAGAAACGCGACGCCCAACAGTGGGCCAATAATAAAACCGCCAACCAGCAGTGCGTCCTTGAACGACATAAACAAACTGAACAGCAACGTTGGCACCATAACCAACAGGTCAAGCGGCCGGGTCCAATGTAGCGCCTCGCCATAGGGGACATTGGATCGCGATGACAATGCGCTATACCACTCACCCGATTGCCACCATGTTTCTATGCGCATCATGCGCATAAAGGAGTCCGGCCCCACCGGGTTCAGCTCGCCATCAAAAGGCGATGGCTCACCCAGCAAAGCTGTCAGGCCAAGCAACACCAACAAAAGCGCCGCAGCGACGATAAAAATAATAACAGGGTGTATTTTTCCCAGGTTCATGGCCCGCAGTATGGCTTTCCTTTGCTGGCGGGGCAATGATGGGTGATATGGCGCACGCGCCTAGCGCACCCGCGTTTCCGGCAGCAAAACACGAACGGTGGTGCCTTCGTCGGGCGTGCTTTCAATGGTCATTTCACCGCTATGCAGATCAACCAACCCCTGCGTTAACGGCAGGCCCAGGCCGGAACCTTCGTGCTTGCGGGCAAGACCGCTGTCGACCTGACCAAATTTGGTCATCGCTTTTGCAAGGTCCGTTTCATTCATGCCAATGCCGGTATCGCTGACCGTCAACGAACAATTTCCATCTGAATCGGTCGCTATCGTCAACTTAACCCTGCCACCCTCTGGTGTGAATTTGACGGCATTGCTCATCAGGTTCAGCAGGATTTGTTTCATACGTCGTTCGTCTACATATAAGGATACGACATCTGGGCTGACTTCAGACGACACATGGATACCGCCCTCAATTGCTCGGTGTCTGACCAGTTCCAGGCAGGCGCGAACAAGCTCCTCAGCATTAACGGTGGACTCGTTTAATTCAATTTTGCCAGCCTCAACGGCGGAAACGTCCAGAATGTCGTTAATCAGTTCCAGCAGGTGCAGGCCCGACTGTGATATGTGGTCAATATACTCACTGTATTTTTCGTTGCCCAGGGGGCCGAATATCTGCTGGCTCATGGCGTCTGAAAAACCGATGATGGCGTTCAGTGGCGTGCGCAGTTCGTGGCTCATGTTTGCCAGCAGCTCGGTTTTTGCGCGGTTGGCAACATCGGCCTGGTGCACGGCCCTTCTTAAATCCAGATCCGCCTGCTTGCGCGCCGTAATATCTTCGTGCATGGCGACGTAATGGGTGGTTTCGCCTGCTTCGTTTTTTACCGGGGCAATGGTTTCGGAAACCCAGAAGTGGCTGCCATCCTTGGCCCTGTCCATGACCTCGCCGCGCCATTCTTGCCCCGCCTTGATGGTTGTCCAAAGGTCGGCATAGGTTTCCTTTGGTGTTTGGCCGGTGTTCAAAATGCGCGGGTTCTGGCCCAGCGCCTCTGCTTCGCTGTAGCCCGTTAGCTCCGTGAACTTATGGTTCACATATTCAATGGTGCCCTTGGTATCGGTAATAAAAACGGCATGCGGGCTTTGCTGCACGGCGCGTGACAGTTTGCGTAGCTCATCTTCGGCAACTTTACGTTTGGTGATATCCCACACCACACCCAATATATGATAATCGTCGCCATTTTCATCACGCACCACATCACCGCGTTCGTGCAGCCAGTGAACGGAATCATCCGGCCACACCACGCGGTATTCAATGTCAATGCCAATATTTTCGGAAAGGCAGGCATCTATTGCCTGCTGCACCCGGCCCCGGTCTTCGGGGTGAATACAATCGTGATAAACTTTTAGCGAAGGCTTGATGGCACCGGGGGCGTAACCCAGCATGGGCCCCGTGTTGTCAGACCAGAAAAGCTCATTGGTTTTGAGGTCGCGGTCCCACGTGCCGATACGGGCATAGTCCTGGCTGCGCCGCAATCGCTCTTCATTTTTGCTCGCTGTTTCCTCGGCTTCTTTCATGGCCGTTACGTCGGTGCGAACTATCAGCGTTGAGCCATCGCGGGTTTTGTGGTCGGCGGTCAGCACCCATTTTCCGTCCATTTGTTGGTGCAGCACGGGTTCATGGGGGGTGTTGAAACGTTCAACGCGCAGGCGGGCCCATTCTTCCGGCTTATCCTGGTAACCATCCACCATGCCGCGTTCGGCGCCAGCATAAGATAGATCGTAGAAGCTGACGCCGGGTACCAGCTTGTCGGCAATTTTATGCAGGGTTTTTCGATAAGGTTC
Organism: uncultured Thalassospiraceae bacterium; assembly: GCA_965602455.1. GTDB lineage: Bacteria > Pseudomonadota > Alphaproteobacteria > Rhodospirillales > Magnetovibrionaceae > CBFCYL01. The sequence goes on from CBFCYL010000014.1 coordinate 37,166, forward strand.
ATTGCACAGAACGAAGTTATTGTCCTTATCAAAAAGCGCCATCATGGCTGGTATGCCATCAATGGCATCAAGCAGCATTGCCTGGGCGCTGGTTGCTTCGCTTTCAGCATTGTGGGCGCGGCGCTCGCTTTCCAGAAGGGCCTCCTGCGCGCGCTTGATTTCGGTAATATCGGTGCGAAAAACCATGGTTTCGCCGGATGGGCTTTTGTTGTCGCTGATCAGGAACCAGCGGCCATCGGTGGACTTGTATTCGGTTGGCGCACGCTGGCTTTTAAAGTTTGCTATCCGGCTGCGGACAAAGGCTTCGGGGTTGCCTTTGATGTCTTCAAAGACGCCGCGTTCGGCAATGGCGCGCACGACATCCTCAACATGGGTGCCAGGCACCAGCAGGTCGGACACTTCAGGGATCGATTGGCGGTAGGCTTCGTTGCACATAACGAAGCGGTCATCCTTGTCGTAAAGGACAACACCATCGCTGAGGCCCTCAAAAACCTCTCCCAGCCGTTTCTTAAAAATCCGCTCCGGCTCGCTGTCCGGCGTTTGCGGTTCAGCAGAAACGGCGTGGCCGTCTTTTTGTTTACCCACGCTTCCCCCTCGGCACGCCTGTGCGGCAGTTTTTTCGCCGCATCGATTAGAATGACTATAGACCGTGTGGGGGTCGGTCGACATCACCAAATTGGCAAATTAGCCCCATTTACGACCCTTTTAGGGCCGTGGCGCGCCTATTTGGCCGTTTCATCCGCTCAGGGTGTCGGGTTCGCTGGTCAACTGGACGAAAATATCTTCCAGCTCCGGCTCATGGGTCGCCAGCTCGGTAAACTTGAGGCCGGCACCCTGCACAGCGTCGATAATTTCACCTGAACGCACCTTGCTCGGTTGGTATTGAAAGGCCAGCACATTGCCATCGTTAAGCGTAACGTCAAAATCTTTCAATTTATCTGGGATTTCGTCCAACGGTTTGCGCAGGGTGAAGGTGACACGCTTGGAATCAAGGCGGTTCATCAGGTTGCGGGTTTTATCACAGGCCACCAGCTGGCCATGGTTGATGATGGCAATGCGGTCGCAAAGCTCTTCGGCCTCTTCCAGATAGTGCGTGGTCAGCAGCACGGTGGTTCCGTTTGCGTTTAGTTCGCGCACATAGGCCCACAACTGGCGGCGAAGCTCGACATCCACACCGGCGGTGGGCTCATCCAGCACCAGAACCTGCGGGCTGTGCACCAAAGCCTTGGCCACCAGCAGGCGCCGGCGCATACCACCGGAAAGGGTGCGGGCATAAACGCCGCCCTTGTCGGCAAGCCCCACGGCAGCAAGAATTTCATCCGAGCGTCGGTCTGCCTTGGGCACACCGTAAAGCCCGGCTTGCACTTCCAGCAATTCGCGCGGGGTGAAAAAAGGGTCGAGGTTTAATTCCTGCGGCACCACGCCAATGGCGCGGCGTGCGGCACGCATATCGGCCTCGGTATCAAAGCCCCATATCCGGGCTTCACCACCGGTCTTGTTGGCCAGACCGGCAAGAATATTGATCAGCGTCGATTTACCGGCGCCATTGGGGCCCAGCAGGCCGAAAAAAGAACCGCGCGGAATATCCAGCGAAACACCCCTCAGTGCACGCACCGGGTTGGGCCCGTCGGCACCGTAAACCTTTTCCAGATTGCGGATTTCGACGGCGTTATCGGGCATGTTTTCGCTGGTGGGCACCATATCAGGGGTTTCCTTTAGCCATTGTGCTTCGATAGCCTTTCGCTGGCGCGCCGCAATGGTTATCATCTGGGGGCGGGCTGTGCCCTGCCTTAATGTAGGGCATCACCGCTTGCGTGCAAGTAAGCTAATTGAACAAAACCCGGAACGTTCCAATCACCATCATCCAAAGAGGCCGAAAATGACCAACGAGCAGCCCATCATCGTGGAAACCACCACCATCACCTGCGAAGGCAAGGGCGAAACCAGTGGCCACCCCAAGGTGGCGCTGAGCATTGATGCCCGGACCGGGGAAGCACGCTGTCCATACTGCTCCCAGACCTTCCGCCTCGACCCGCAAGCCAAGCTGTTTCGGACTCAACGCTTTCCCTGTCTGACTGGCCGGGCACTGATCAAAACACCATGAAGCATCTCTACCTCATAGACGGCTCGGGATTCCTGTTCCGGGCGTATCATGCACTGCCGCCCATGACGCGCGCCGATGGAACACCGACCAACGCGGTCTATGGGTTTACCTCCATGTTGCTGAAGCTGGTCGAGGAAACCAACGCCGACGCCATTGCCGTGGTGTTTGACGAGGCGCGCAAGACCTTTCGCAACGATATTTATCCCGAATACAAGGCCCATCGCCCACCACCGCCCGATGATTTGATCCCGCAGTTTGATCTCGTGCGCGACGCCGCCCGTGCCTTGGGATTGGCCGCAGTGGGCATGAAAGGTTTTGAAGCCGATGACCTGATTGCAACCTACGCCTGCCAGGCCCGCGAAAGGGGCGTCGAAGTTACCATCGTTTCCAGCGACAAGGATTTGATGCAGCTGGTCGGCGATGGCGTCACCATGTTTGATGCCATGAAAGAAAAAACCATCGGCCCGGATCAGGTGATGGAAAAGTTTGGCGTTGGGCCTGAGCGCGTTATTGATGTGCAGGCACTGGCCGGTGATTCATCGGACAATGTGCCGGGCGTTGAAGGCATTGGCATTAAAACGGCAGCCTTGCTTATCAATGAATACGGCGACCTTGAAGGCGTGTTGGCCGCCGCCGAAAGCATAAAGCAACCCAAGCGCCGCCAGAAATTGATGGAACAAGCTGACCAGGCGCGCGTATCGCGCGAACTGGTAACGCTGAAAACCGATGTGCCGGTGGATGTGGAGTTGGATGCGTTCCAGCTTCCGAAGCCCGACAGCGATGTGTTGATGGCGTTTTTGCACGAACAGGGTTTCAAGACCCTTATCGCCAAGGTCAACGCCCGCGGCGGCCATGTGGTGGGCAATTCGGGTTCCGGGTCTGTATCGGCATCCGCGCCTACTGAAAAGCGCGCCGCCACCCCTGAAGCGGCGGCACCGAAGCCGGTTTATGAGCTGGTGCAGGACGAAAAAGCACTGGCTCGCTGGGTAAGTGATGCCTTTGAAGCCGGGTGCGTGGCGGTTGATACCGAAACCACGGGGCTGGATTCCATGGCCTGTGAACTGGTCGGTGTGTCGTTGGCACTATCGGGCGGGCGGGCTTGTTATATTCCGCTGACCCACAAGGGTGCGGCAGAGCAGGGCGCGTTTAATTTAGGTGATGGCGATGATAGCGCCGCACATGACACAGGGTGCGATGCGCCGAAGCAGATAAAATTGGAAAAAGCACTGGCGCTGTTAAAGCCGCTTTTGGAAGACCCCGGCACGTTAAAAATTGGCCAAAATATAAAATACGATCACGTGATGCTGGCGCGAAGCGGCATTACCATTAGCCCGGTTGATGACACCATGGTGCTGTCCTATGTGCTGGACGGCAGCCAACATGGTCATGGAATGGATGAGCTGGCGTTGTTGCACCTTGGCGTTAACACCATCAAGTTCAAGGACGTAGTTGGCAGCGGGAAAAAACAACTGACGTTCGATCGCATAGCTCTTGAGGTGGCGCTGGACTATGCCGCCGAAGACGCCGACATTACGTTTAAGTTGCACGAGATTTTAAAACCACGCCTGGTTGATGAAAAAATGGTCACGGTTTATGAAACCCTGGAACGGCCATTGATTGATATTCTGGCGATGATGGAACAAAACGGCATAAAGGTTGATGCAACCGAACTTAAGCGCCTGAGTGCTGATTTCACCAAACGTCTGGCCGAACTGGAAAAGAAAATCCACAAGCTGGCCGGGCGCGAGTTTAACATCGCCTCGCCGAAACAGCTTGGCGAAGTGCTGTTCGAGGATTTAGGCCTGCAAGGCGGCAAGAAGGGAAAGACCGGCGCTTTTTCCACCAGTGCCGAGGTGCTCGACGAACTGGCTGCAGAGGGCCACGACATTGCAGAGCGTGTTCTGGACTGGCGACAGCTGGCGAAATTAAAAAGCACCTACACCGATGCCCTGCTGGCGCAGATCAACCCCGGGACCGGGCGTGTGCATACGTCTTATTCCATGGCCGCCACATCAACCGGCAGGCTGGCATCCAGCGACCCCAACCTGCAAAATATTCCCATCCGCACCGAGGAAGGCCGCAAAATAAGAAACGCCTTTATCGCCGAGAAAGGAAACGTCCTGCTCAGTGCCGATTATTCACAAATTGAATTGCGCTTGCTGGCGCACGTTGCCGAAATCGAACCATTGAAAAAAGCTTTTCTGGATGGCCTCGACATTCATGCCATGACGGCATCGGAAGTGTTTGGCGTGCCGCTAGAAGGCATGGACCCCATGGTGCGCCGTCGCGCCAAAGCCATTAACTTTGGCATCATCTACGGCATTTCGGCGTTCGGCCTTGCGCGTCAACTGGGCATTTCTCGCGGTGAGGCGAACGATTATATCGAAGCCTATTTTAAAAAATTTCCCGGTATTCGCACCTACATGGACGCCACCAAGGAAATCGCTGCGCGTGATGGCTATGTGAGCACGCTGTTCGGGCGCAAATGCTTTGTGCCCGGCATCAACGACAAGAACCCGGCACGGCGTGGGTTTTCAGAACGCGCCGCCATTAACGCGCCCATTCAGGGCGGGGCCGCCGATATCATCAAGCGCGCCATGGTGCACCTTCCCACAGCCCTTGAAACGGCGAACCTCAAGGCGCAAATACTATTGCAGGTTCACGATGAACTGGTGCTTGAGGTGCCTGAAAAAGAAGTCGAAAAAACCACCGCCGTGGTGCGTGAAATCATGGAGGGTGCTGCCAAATTGAACGTGCCACTGGTGGTCGATGTGGGCGCCGGTGTAAACTGGGGTGAGGCGCACTAAGTAAAATGTCTTGCCGGGGATATTGGTTTATTTAAGCTTATGTATGCGGGGGCGTATGTTTTTTATAGTGCGAGAAATAATCCTGTGCCTACCGATGTTCGAAAACTGATTTTTTCAAACCGTGAACTGCGGATGATCCTGCCCAGGTTCTGCAAGGAAAATGGCATTCAGGTTCCGGATTCACCCATGGAAGCTTTTGACATCATCGAACCGGGAAGTGGCAAACGTGTCGTTTCCGATACCATGCCCGAGGGCCTGAAGGTGGTGTTGCGGTTTACTTCGTCCGATCCGCACAGCCCGTTTCGGGTGCATCTGGCACAAAGCCAGGTGCTGGAAGCCCTGATCGGCGCATGCCGCGAAGCCAAAATCCCGCTGCCGCGCAAGGCTCAGAAATTTCTTCAAGCCAAGGGCGACACCATAGCCCTGACCCTCGGCATGAACGATGAAGCGGTTTTTATGGGTGGCGGTAACGCTGATTAGTTTTTCCGTTTAAACGCGGGCGCGGCTTTTTTCCAGCGCAGCACCATAAGGACGACAAAAACCAGCGCATAGATTGTTGGCTCCAGAATATCGGCCTTTACCATCCAGAAAAAATGTAAACACCCAAGCGCGGCGGCGGGGTAAACCAGCTTGTGCAGTTTCTTCCACCGTTTTGAGCCCAGCCGCTTGGCGGCCCCGGCGGTTGATGTTATTGCCAGCGGCAACAGCAAAGTAATGACAATCATACCGACCGTAATGTAGCGACGCTTTATGATGTCGCCCCATATGGCGTTCCAGTCAAAAAACTGGTCCAGCATGACATAGCTGGAAACGTGGAGCACAGCGTAGGCAAACGCCGCCAGGCCCATCATGCGGCGAAGGCGCAACGGCCACGGTTTGCCGGTCAGGTTTTTCAGCGGCGTCATGGCCAGCGTAATCAGCAGGAAACGCAATGCCCAGTCGCCAAGAAACCGGTTGATGGCTTCAATGGGGTTGGCGCCGAGGCCGCTGACCACACCGCCACTGAGGGCCTGATAGGCCATCCATAACAGTGGCGACAACACACCCGCCAGCGCCAGCCACCAGATAGCAGCGAAGGGGACGGCACGCTTGGCTTTCCGGTTTCGGTGCGGACGGGTGGTTTGGTTAATCGGTGGGCTCATGGCGGACAGCATGGCGGATTAAAAATCTTTTGCCAAATCCTGCCCGGCGTAAAGATGGGCGACTTCTTCGCCGTAGCCATTGAACTTCGCGGTTGGACGACGCAGGAAATCGCCGATGCGCCGTTCCTTTGCCTGGCTCCAGCGCGGGTGACTGACATCAGGGTTAACGTTGGCGTAAAATCCGTATTCTCCCGGTGCCGATATATTCCACGATGTTGGCGGCTGTTCGCGGGTAAACGTCATGCGCACGATGGACTTGATGGCCTTGAAACCGTATTTCCACGGCACGATAAGGCGCACCGGCGCGCCATTTTGCGGCGGTATGGTTTCGCCATAAACACCGACCACCAGCATGGCCAGCGGGTTCAGGGCTTCATCAAGACGCAAGCCTTCAACGTAGGGCCATTGCAAAACGCTCCGGCGCTGGCCGGGCATTTGCTCGGGGTCATGCAGGGTTTCAAACGCGACGTAGCGTGCGCCTGAGCGCGGCTCAAGGCGGCGGATAACATTGGCCAGCGGAATACCGACCCACGGCACCACCATGGACCAGGTTTCAACACAGCGATGGCGATAGATGCGCTCTTCCAGCTGGTCGCGTTTGACCAGGTCCCAGACATCATAGGTGCCAGCGTTTGCGACCTCGCCACCAACCTCAATTGCCCACGGCTGGGGGCGGAAACGCCCGGGATTGTCGTCGATGAATGCCTTGGGGTCTTCCTTATTGGTGCCGAATTCATAAAAATTGTTATACCCGGTAACCGCTTCCTTGGGCGTCAGCTCCTCGTCGATCTTGCTGTTTCCGGCCCATGGGCGCCCAGCCAGCGGGCTGGGGGCGGCTGCCTGGGCGGGGCGGGCGCCGAGGTGCACCAGCGCCGTGGTGGCCAGTGCTGCCGCCGTGGCACCCGCCGAAAGCCGCAAAAAACGGCGGCGTTCATCGAATAAATGGCGGGGTGTGACCTCATTCTCGGTGGCGTCGGAAGGCTTCAGGCTTCGGATCAGCATGGGTTGGTTCCTTGAGATTGTGGGCCCTAAGGGCGGTTTTGCACCTTACCCCCAATAATTCGCGGTTTTGGCATAAAAGGTTACCGTGTATATATCGTTTTCATGCGGATTCTTTACCACCTCTGGCTAAACCCCTTTTCGCGCAAGGTGCGCCTGGTTCTTGGCGAGAAAAAACTCGATTTCGAGCTGCGCGTCGAGGAAACCTGGGAACGGCGCGAGGGATTCCTGCGCCTCAACCCCGCCGGGGATGTGCCGGTGCTGGTAGAAGAAGACGGCACCGCGCTTTCGGGCAGCGCCGCAATCAGCGAATACATTGACGAAACGCACCCCCAGCCACCATTGATGGGTGCCTCGGCACTGGAACGTGCCGAGATCAGGCGGCTTTGCCATTGGTTTGACGAAAAATTCAATACCGAAGTTAGCGCCAATCTTATTGGCGAAAAGGTCATGAAGCGGTTTTTAGGACTCGGCTCACCCGATTCGTCGGCCATTCGCGCCGGCCTCAAAAACATTAACCACCACCTGGATTACATTACTTACCTGATGGAACGGCGCACCTGGTTAGCCGGGGAACAAATTACGCTGGCCGACCTTAGCGCCGGTGCGCACCTGTCATCGATCGATTACCTGGACAATGTGCCGTGGGCCGAGTACCCGTCGGCAAAAGAATGGTATGCGCGCCTGAAATCACGGCCCAGCTTTCGTCCTTTGTTGCACGATCACATTCCGGGTGTTTCGCCGCCGCGCCATTATACGGATCTGGATTTCTAGTCGCCTAGGCTTTCAGCTTTTCAAACAACGAAAAGGCTTCTTCGATGGCAACGGTTTCACTCCCCGATGTGCATTCCGCACGCCATGAGGTGTAGACAGCGGTGACGGCGCGTTCCTGGCGACGACAGATGATGCCGGTTGAACACTCGATAAAACCGAACATCTTTTGCGACTTGGGATCATCATTCACCTTGATGAAATGGCCCTTTGCGTTTTCAAAAGCATGACCTGCCTCCGGCGGGCTGTCGCAGCCTTCGCCAAACTGGAAACGCACACCCATGGCGGTATCAAACACCTCGTCTTCGGGGTCGAGGTAAACCATACCCAGCGGACCTTCGGTTTTGGGGTGAAGCTGGACGGCGTAATGGTGGATGTATTCCTTGCCAATACGCTCGGCCTTGACGAAGGCGGCGGGCGTGCCTTCGACTTCAAGCACCACCACGGAACCGGGCAGAACTTCGAAAGCAGGGCGCAGGGCGGGTTTGTTTTCGCTGTTGGTCATGGCGCTAATATAGGTGCGGCTGGCGACAAGACAATGGATAAAAACATCGCGCTAACGGCGGTTTGAAAAAGCCGGCTCATTCCACAGTGCTTAATCTGCTTTAAGGTCCATGCGCTCAAGGTTGGCGCGTGCTGCCACCGCGGCGCCGCCTTTTGGCCATTGGGTGATCAGGCGAAGCCACGATTTTCTGGCCTCGTCCTTGCGCCCCAACAGGCGCAGTGCGTTGCCGCGTTCCAACAGGGCGATGGCGTGGTCGGGCTCTATCTCAAGGGCGCGTTCGGTATCGGCCAGCGCCAGGTCGTGGGCATCGAGGTGACGATAGGCGCTGGCGCGATAGACCAGTGCGTCCACATTCTTAGGCTCAAGGCTGAGGACAAAATCCAGGTCGTCAATCGCTTCCCACAGTCCGCCCAGGTCGGCCAGCACGCGGGCGCGCAACAACACCATGGCCGGGTTTTCAGGGGCCAGCCGCAAGGCGGTGTCGACCAATGCCAGGGCCGGGGCTGCTTCGCCCAACAACAGGCGCGCTTCGGCCGCGTTGGCCAGCAGTTCGGCCTTGAACCGGGGCTCGCTCACCACCGCCTGGGCCAGGCGTTCAAACCCTTCGCCCGCCTCTCGGTAGCGCCCCAGTCCCATCAGCGCGGTTTGTGCGCAGTAGCGTGCCGCATGGCCACCGCCCAGGCCTTCCCAGGTAATCGCTTCTTCAAAAGCCAGCTTGGGGCTATCCACCGCCAGCGCCATGCAATTCTCAAAGCGGCCCGCTTCCATGGGCGACGCTTGGCCCAGCGCGGTGTTTGGCGCGCTCACCATGGCTAATGAAATCCACAGCACCCATAATCGGGACAAAAACATATACCCAACCTCCATCCGGCATTAGAGTCGCCGTGTGGGAACAAGATTACAACAAGATTGCCATAAGATTGAGTGTGGATTGTTTTAAGGGGGAAGCAGCGTGAACCTGCCGGAAGTTCCGCACCTGTTTTGCTTCGGTATGGGCTATACCGCGCGCCGTCTGGCCCGTGCGTGTTTCGCCGAAGGCTGGCGCGTAACCGGCACCGAGCGCCCCGCCACCATGGGCGATGAGGGCGATGAAGCCGATTCGCAGGCTGTTGTTGAAGCGGGCGGTTTTGCCACTTTTCCTTTTGATCGCGACCACCCGCTGGATGACTTCGACGGCCTTTTTGAAACCGTCAGCCATGTCTTGGTTTCCGTGCCGCCCGATAGCGGCGGCGACGCGGTACTGGAAAACCACGGCGAGGACCTGGCCCGTCATGGCGGCCATATACAGTGGCTGGGCTATCTTTCCACCGTTGGCGTTTATGGCAACACGCGCGGGCGATGGGTTGATGAAACGGCGCCGCTGTTGCCAACACAGGAACGCTCACGCTTTCGCGCACTGGCAGAGAACCGCTGGCAAAACCTTGCCGCCCGCGCTGAACTTCCGTTGCACGTGTTTCGCCTTGCCGGTATTTACGGGCCGGGGCGCAGTGCGTTTGACAAGGTTCGCAACGCCACCGCGCGTGCCATTGTCAAACCGCGCCATGCGTTTTCACGCATCCATGCGGATGATGTGGTGAACGTGCTTAAGGCATCCATTAACAAACCCGACCCCGGCGCCATCTACAACGTCTGCGATGATGAACCGGCAGAGCCAGCCAAGGTTACCCAGCACGCCGTTCAGCTGTTGGGCCTGGCGCCATTGCCGGAAATTCCGTTTAGCGAGGCGACGGCAGAAATGGGCGACATGCAAAGAAGTTTCTGGGCCGACAACCGGCGGGTGCGCAACACCAAGATAAAAGAAGAGCTGGGTGTGAAACTGGACTACCCCACCTATCGCGAGGGCCTGAAGGCGATTTTAAAAGCCAACGGTTAGCCGTGGTTAGCCGCGATCAACCAATGGGCGCGAAGGTTTTGGTGGCCGGGTCATAAGCCAGCAGCGTGCCTTCCGCAATATCGAAATACCAACCGTGCAGGGCTAGGGTTCCTGCGTTCACGCGCTCGGCTACGAACGGAAACGTCATCAGGTTTTCCATGGAAACCAGCACGGCATTTTTTTCGCAGCACCGGGCGTGCTCAGAATCATCGGCATCCGGCATTTCGGCCAGCGCACGGACGTGGGCTTCGGTGGCAATGTCGGTCCACGGCTGGACAAATTCGCCCGGCACGCTTTCGCCACGGGCGCTTTTAATCATGGCGTCTATGCCCGCGCAGTGAGCATGTCCAAAAATAATAACGTTTTCAACTTCAAGCCCGGTTACAGCAAACTCAAGCGCGGCGCTGGTGCCGTGGTGCGAATTATCAGCTTTGCACGGCGGCACTAGGTTGGCGACGTTGCGGATGGAAAAAATATCGCCCGGCTCGGCCTGCAAGACGATGGCCGGGTCAACGCGGGAATCCGAACATGCCACAACACAAACTTTTGGGTTCTGCCCTTCCTTGACCAGGCGGCTGAATTGCGGACGCGCCGTTTCAAAATATTCACCGCGAAACGATTTAAAACCCGATATCAGCCGCTCGATGCTCATGGCTTTGTTTCCTGTGTTTCTTCTATGTGTTCGATCAGCCCGTTCAGGGTGACAATCAACCGCTTGATGTCGGCGGGCTCAGACAACCGGTGCCCGGCGTTTTTGACCAACTGCACCTCGACATCGGTGCCAGTCAGGGTCTTTTGTATTTTAAGCGCCGTTTTCCACGGCACGTCCGTATCTTCAAGGCCGTGGATCAGGCGCACCGGCATATCGCCCAGATCCAGCGGCTGGCGCAACAATAAATGCTGTCGTCCGTCTTCAATCAACGCCCGGGTGATGATGTAAGGGTCATCCGGGTCATAGTCATTGGGGCTTTCAACAAAGCCCTTGGCCGCCATTTCCGCCTTTTCAGCGTCAGTCATGATATCGGCAATCAGGTCTTCGGTAAAATCGGGCGCTGCCGAAAGGCCGAGCAGGCCGCGAACGCGACCCGCTGCCCGGCGCGCGACCAGCAGCATGATCCACCCGCCCATGGAAGAGCCGACCAAAACCACCGGCCCGTCGCACAGCTTTTCAATGGCGTGAGCGGCATCGTCGGCCCAGCGCCCGATGGTGCCATCCTTGAAATCGCCTGAGGAAAGGCCGTGCCCGGTGTAGTCAAAGCGCAGGAAGGCGCGGCCTTCGGCCCGGCACCAGGCTTCCATTTCCAGCGCTTTGGCGCTTTCCATATCGGAACGAAACCCGCCCAGAAACACAACCCACGGCCCCTTGCCCGGCGCGCGACGATAGGCGATAGTCTCACCGTCCTCGCAAGTCAGATTTTCGGGGGCTTTATGCTTTGGGGCTGCCATTTTTCTAGACACTTTATTTAAATACGGGAATCTGGATTTTAACGAATCTGGGCTATAACCAGCTTTTCCGGCCTTGACCGGCAGAAGCAAAACTTGAGCTTGTATGATTTATAATGAACGCGAACACAAAACATAACCCCCTTCAAAAACAGGCCGCACTTGCCCCGGAAACCGGCACCACTGGTGCCCCGGTGGTGCAAAAGCACACCATTTTGCAGGTCCTGCCGGCGCTCGGCGAAAGTGGCGGGGTTGAGCGCGGCACCGTGGAAATTGCCGGGTGCATTGCCGAACGTGGCTGGCGTTCAATGGTGGCTTCCAATGGCGGTGGGCGTGTCCACCAGCTGGTGCGTGCCGGTGCCGAGCATTTTGAATTGCCGCTGCATTCCAAAAACCCGCTCGTTATGTGGGCCAATATCGGAAGGCTGGCTCGCCTGATCAAGGCCGAGGGCGTCGACCTTGTTCATGTGCGTTCGCGCGCCCCAGCGTGGAGCGCGTATCGCGCCTGTAAAAAAACCAACACACCGTTCGTGACCACCTTTCACGGCACCTACGGCGCCGTGGGTAACCTCAAGCGCGCCTACAATAAAGTCATGACCCGGGGTGTGCGTGTGATTGCCATTTCTGCTTTTATTGCCGGGCACCTGAAGCGTATTTACGGCGTTGCCGCGGACCGTATCCGCATCATCCATCGCGGTGTTGACCTTGCGACTTTTGACCCGACCAAGGTTTCAGCGGAACGCGTGGTGCAATTGGCCACCCAGTGGCGGCTGGAAGATGGCTTGCCCGTTGTTATGTTGCCCGGCAGGCTGACGCGCTGGAAGGGCCAGGCCATTTTTATCAAGGCCGTGGCAAGTTTGGGCCGCCAGGATATCCGCTGTGTGTTGGTGGGCTCCGACCAGGGGCGCTCGTCACCGACGTCGTGCCGCAAGCCGACGGTGTCG
>CBFCYL010000015.1:0-47549 GCA_965602455.1 uncultured Thalassospiraceae bacterium
CAACAATGCCACCATCGGTCAGGCCTTCCGCCGTTGTAACGCTTGATGCGGCGTTCAGTTCGGCTGCAAAGGCCTGGCCGCTGGCACTCGCGGCACCCTTCGCACCCTTTTTGGGTTTGGTGGCGCCAACGGCTTTACCGCTGCCAGAATTGCCAATTTTCATAGACACCGTTGCAACATTCCTTTGGTCCGCCGTGGGTTCCCAAAATCAAAATACCGACCGGGGTTTAAGGCATCATAAACCCGACCGGAGAAACCCAACCTTAACACGATGGGCCAACTGACGATACACAGGCAATAACAGGGCACTACAAAGCCGTATCGGGGCAAAAAACCGGCAAACGAGGCGTTAACGGATATGGCCGGATAAGACCGGGCATGGCCGGGTAAATGCAGGCTTGAGGGGCGATCACGGTGGGGTTGCTTTTGGTGGCCGGGTTGACTAGATTATAGGCTGTTGTTGCGAATAATTCTTAATTTCAAGTTATCCAATTCCACATACCCCACTATGTCATGAGGTCGGAAAAGGGTCAAAATACGCGGCCCAGGCATAACGCGCCACCAAGGAAAAGCTAAACGATGACTATAAAATCAAAAGGTTACCCACCATTCCCTGGCCACGGCGAAGGCCGCTTGTGGTTGGCGGCGCTCGTATTGGCCCTGCTGGCGGTCGTGCCCACCCCGGCCCACGCCAATTCGGAAAACTTCATTAATCTATACAGCTACCGCAGTGCGGTTTTGATGGAGCCCTTGCTCCAACGTTTCACTGCCGCCACCGCCATCGAGGTCAATGTGGTTTATGCCAAAAGCGGCCTGTTGCAGCGCCTCAAGGCCGAAGGACTGAACAGCCCCGCCGACGCGGTGCTGGCCGCCGACATCACGCGCATCGATGAAATGGCCAAGGCCGGCCTGCTCAGCGCGGTGCGTTCCGACATCCTTGAAGCCAATATCCCGGCCGCCTATCGCCACCCCGAAGGGCTTTGGGTTGGGCTGACCTCGCGCGCCCGGGTTATTTACGCCCATAAAACGCGGGTCAAGCCCGGTGAAATCAAGACCTACGAAGACCTTGCCAGTCCGGCATTCAGGAACCGGGTGTGTATTCGTTCCGGCAAGCACGAATACAACATCACCCTGCTGGCTTCGATGATCAACGCACTGGGCACTGAGCAGGCCGAAACATGGTTGCGCGGCCTTAAAAATAATTTATCGCGCCGTCCGCAGGGTAACGACCGCGCGCAGGTGCGGGCCATATACGAAGGCGAATGTGATGTTTCGGTCGGCAACAGCTATTATTACGGCAGGATGGCGACCAATGAAAAAAATCCTGAACAAAAAGACTGGGCCGCGGCGGTCAACATCATCTTCCCCAATCAGCCGGGCAGTGGTGATGGAAAAGATGCCGTCACCGAGCGCGGCACGCACGTCAATATTTCCGCTGGCGCCATAACCAAAAGTGCCAAACACAAGCAAGCCGCGACCCGTTTGCTCGAATTCCTGAGCGGCGATGAAGCGCAGGAAATATATGCCGCGCAAAATCTTGAATACCCGCTTAAAAAAGGCGCACCCCTGCACCCGCTGGTGCAATCGTGGGGAGCCTTCAAGGCTGATTCCGCCAACCTTGCCGATATCGCCCGCCTGCAGGTCGACGCCGCCAGAATGATGGACCGCGTTGGCTTTGATCACTAATCAATAGGTCTGCTCAAAGAACGCAAGGAATGACCACCCCATGAACGCCAGTGCCACAACCCGCCAACCGCCCGGCCCCGCCGCATCAAGCGTTGCGGGCTGGTTGCGCATGGCCCGGTTTGACGGCTGGACGGTGGCGGTAATAGTGATTGCCGCCATCCTGGCTATGCCCATCGTAACCGTGATCGCGCTGGCATTGAATCCGGCAGATGGAATCTGGTCGCACCTTGCCGGAACGGTGCTGGGCCGTTATGTGCAAACCACGCTGGCCTTGATGGCCGGTGTTGGCCTTGGCACTTTTGTTATCGGCACGGCAACGGCATGGGTGGTTACGACGTGTAATTTTCCGGGCAGAAAGTTTTTTGAATGGGCGCTGTTATTGCCCATGGCGGTACCGGCCTATGTTATCGCCTATGTTTACACGGACCTGCTGGAATATTCAGGCCCGGTGCAAAGCAGCCTGCGAACCACCTTTGGCTGGCAAACACGCGGCGATTACTGGTTTCCGGAAATCCGTTCACTGGGCGGTGCTGTCACCATGATGACGCTGGTGCTTTACCCCTACGTTTACCTGCTGGCGCGCGCGGCATTTGTGGAACAGTCCGCCGGTGTGTTGGAAGCCAGCCGCACGCTTGGCCAGGGCCCGTGGCAAACTTTTCGCCGGGTTGCCCTGCCGTTGGCACGCCCGGCCATTGCCGTCGGTGTCAGCTTGGTGATGATGGAAACCCTGAACGATTTCGGCACCGTGGACTTTTTCGCCGTTGCCACGTTCACCGCCGGTATTTTCGATGTCTGGCTAAACATGAACAGCCCCTCGGGCGCAGCACAACTGGCCAGCGTGTTGTTGTTGTTTGTTGGTGTGCTGATTGCCCTTGAGCGCAGCGGACGGCGCGGGCGAAAGTTCCATCACACCACGGCGCGCCACCAAGCCATTACCCGTTACGCATTGACGGGCTGGCACAAATGGCTGGCGGTGGCGGTTTGTGCGTTGCCGGTTGGTCTGGGGTTTTTGGTCCCGGCCGGGGTGTTGGGCCGTTATGCCGTCAATCACTTTTCCGATGCACTGGAAGCCGCGTTTTGGGATCACGTTGCCAACAGCCTGACCCTGGCGATGGTGGCAGCGTTGATTGCCGTCACGCTGGGGGTTTTTCTGGCTTATGGACTGAGGCTTGGCCAAAGCCGGACCTTGCAGGGCTTGACCCGTTTTGCCGCATTGGGTTACGCGGTGCCCGGCGCGGTGCTGGCCATTGGAATCATGATTTCACTGGGCGGTATCGATAACTGGATCGACTCGCGCGCGCGAGAACAGTTTTCTTTTTCAACCGGGCTTATTTTTTCCGGAACCATTGCCGCCGTTACCTTTGGATACGTGGTGCGTTTTCTTTCACTTTCGTTCGGCACGGCGGAAGCGGGCCTGGGCAAAATTACCGCCAGCATGGACGGTGCCGCCCGAACGCTGGGCATCGGGCGTACCGAAACGCTGTTTCGGGTGCACCTGCCGTTGCTTAGGGGCTCTATTATGACGGCAGCGCTGCTGGTTTTTGTGGACTGCATGAAGGAACTGCCGATGACGATGATTCTCAGGCCGTTCAACTTTGAAACCCTGGCGACGTTCGTTCACCAATATGCATCGGACGAACAATTGCCCGAAGCCTCGCTGGCGGCACTGGCCATTGTTGCGGCTGGTATTATTCCGGTTATCCTGCTTAGCCTGACCATCACCCGCACGCGCACCGCGGGTAAAACGAAAAGGACAGAACCATGAGCGGGCTGGTTATGGAACGCATCCACCATGCCTTTGGCAAGGCTGAGATTATTGATGATGTGTCGCTGGTTTCCGAACGCGGCAAGTTGACCTGTTTGCTCGGCCCTTCGGGTTGCGGCAAGACCACCCTGCTGCGCCTGGCCGCTGGGCTTGACACCCTGCAAAGCGGCCGCATCACCATTGCCGACCAGTGGGTTGCCGATGGCGCCAGCGGCTTCTCGCTGCCACCGGAAAAACGCGACATTGGGTTGATGTTTCAGGACTACGCCCTGTTTCCTCACCTTAACGTCTTTGACAACATCGCTTTTGGTATTGCAAACCTCAGCGAAGAACGCCGCGCGTGGATCAACCGTTCACTCGATGAAATGGGCCTTTCAGAGCACTGCCTGAGTTTTCCGCACACCCTTTCCGGCGGCCAACAACAGCGTGTAGCCCTGTTGCGCGCGCTGGCGCCGGAACCGGGCGTCTTGTTGCTGGACGAACCTTTTTCCGGGCTGGACGTTACGCGCCGCGCCCAGGTGCGCGAGGAAAGCCTGAGCTTCCTGAAGGAAAGCGACGTCGCGGTGTTGATGGTCACCCATGACCCGGAAGAGGCCATGTTCATGGCCGACCACATTGTGATCATGAACGAAGGCCATGTGGTTCAGGCCGGCACCCCGGTGCAAACCTATTTTCACCCCGCCGAGCCGTTCGTCGCCGAGCTGTTTGGCCCCATCAACAAGTGTGAGGGCCGGGTCGCGGATGGCCGCATTGAAACCGCACTGGGCGCCTTTGACGCCCACGGCATAGCCGATGGAGCCCTCGCCCAGGTGCTGTTGCGCCCCGAGCACATTGTGGTTTCAGCCAACCCCGAAATTGCCATTGCCGATGGCCTGCACGCCACCGGCGGGCGTGTGCTTTCAGCGCACCCGTTGGGCAGCTCCAGCCACCTGCACATCATGATTAAAGGTGCCGACGGCGAAGACCAGTTGTTGCATGTGCGCGCACCGGGCGTCGCCCTGCCGGGTATCGGCTCTCGCGTCAGCCTGTGGGCGGACCACGGCGCTGCCTTCATCTTCGCGCTTTAGGTTAATCCCCCCACAACCCGGCAAATGTTGCTGCCCCCGGCCACCGGGGGCGGAAAAAAGGGGCGGGCCACCGGCGCGGTTTAATAATTTTATTCTTTAAAATCATAATGTTACTTGATTCCTCAGCTTGGCACCCTTCTTGCTTTGATAAGCAGTGAAAACCACGAAACCCGTGCGCCCGCACCCAAGTGCGCAGCGGTAAGCGTTGGTTAGCGTTTGAAGGAGTTACCACGGATGGCCATATACGGTGCCTTTTCGGCTTCCATGCTGGGCATGATGAGTCAGAGCCAGTCACTCGATACCATTGGCCTTAATA
Source organism: uncultured Thalassospiraceae bacterium (assembly GCA_965602455.1). Classification (GTDB taxonomy): domain Bacteria; phylum Pseudomonadota; class Alphaproteobacteria; order Rhodospirillales; family Magnetovibrionaceae; genus CBFCYL01. Next base: position 4,835 of record CBFCYL010000015.1, read on the forward strand.
TCGCCAACGTGAACACCGGCGGCTACAAACGCAGTGAAACCCGCTTCGCTACGATATTAAGCAAGACGCTGGATCACGTTTCCGATAACGGCGGCGTCAGGCCCAAGGACTACCAACGCATCGACCAGCAAGGCGTCATCGTTGCCTCGGCGCGGAACTTTGATACTGCCATCAATGGTCACGGGCTTTATGTTCTCAACACCGAACGTGATGGTTCGGGGGAAACCTTCTATACCCGTGATGGTTCATTCTCCACGACCCCCGGTGACCCCATAACCGTGCTGGCCAGCGATGGCGTTACCACCATTAACACGACCGAATCCTACCTGACTGATAAGACAGGTAAATATGTCATGGGATGGGCATCCGCACAGGACGGGACGATTAATTTAACGGACACGTTTTCCGCCATGCGGGTGGATTCTTACGCCTTTTCATCCGAAGGTGTTGCCACCACGGAAGCCTCTTTCGTGGGTAACCTGCCAGCCGACCAGGTGGTCGGTGACGATATTCTCTACAACGTCGGCCTCTATGACAGCGGCGGAAACTCCCGCGTTGTGACCATGACCTTCGCGGTGACGGAAAGCGGGGGCGTGAAGGTGGCCAATTCCTGGGATGTGAGCTTTACTTCCACTGATACCCCGACGGCACAGGTCGATACGCTCGATTTCGCGGCTACCGGCACCATTGAGGCTGGCGACGTTTACACCGCCACCGTGAACGGTATTCCCGTCAGCTATACTTCGCAGGCCAGCGACACCACCATCGACGACATCATGACCGGGCTGGCGACTGCCATGGGTGCCAATCCCAGCGTTGCTGCGGTCGTGACCGCCGTTGCGGCGGGTGGGCAGATTACCCTGACGGCCAACAGCGCCGGCACCGCCTTTACCTCGTCGGTATCATGGACCGATAACAACACCGTTGATATTGCCGGTACATCCACCGTCACCACACCCAACAACGATGGCGCCACCACCACGGCACCCGTTACCCTGACCTTCGATGGCAACGGCAAGGTCATTGCGCCGACCACATTGAATTTCACAGGCACATGGACCGGAAATGGCGGCGGCACCATTACCACGACGATGGATATATCCGACCTCAATCAATACGTTGGCGAGTTCACCCCATACACTTTCCTGCAAAACGGCTATGGCGCCGGGGAATTGCGCGATATGGCGTTCGACAGCCAGGGCCATATGGTCGCTTCGTTCACGAACGCGGTGACCCGGCCCGTTTATCGCCTGCCACTGGCGGTGTTTCCCAACGTCAATTCCCTGGAAATGACCAACGGCAACCTGTTCAGGGAAACGCCCGATTCAGGCAGCGCCCAGATTATAGCGCCCGATGCCGGCGGTTTTGGTTACATTTCGCCGGGCAGTCGCGAGCTTTCCAACGTCAATATCGGCCAGGAATTCACCGCCATGATCACCACGCAAACGGCTTACAACGCATCTTCGACGGTGTTCAGGACGGTCGACGAAATGATCACCGTGGCGCGCGACCTCAAGTAGGCACGAGAGGGGCCACCCGGCCCCGACGGGACGTGACTTAACACCCTGATGTTCCGGGGTTTTTTGCCCCGGCAATTTCTACCCAGCGCTCGGGCCAAACCGGCAGGCATGGCCCACCCCGGGGCATGAATTTTAGTTTTTATATAATATTTACAATGACTTATAGGATCGTTCCGGTTGGCACGGAATTCGCATCTATGAAGGCAGACCATCAATGCGTGCCGTCACGCTACGGAACAAAACGGCAGGAACGGCCAAAAAAGAACGGGAAACGACCATGGATACCATTCACAACATCAGGTTTGGGACACACCACCACACCAGCACGAACCCGAAAATCCGCCGCCAGGTTGCGCAGGTTATTGTTGCCGGACTGGTGGCGCTTGGCGTGCTGGTCGTTCTGGCCGCCCTGGCACCGGCACAGGCCTCATCGAGGATCAAGGATATCGTCGAATTTGAAGGCGTGCGCGAAAACATGCTGGTTGGGTATGGCCTGGTGGTTGGCCTGAACGGCACCGGTGATTCACTGTCCGATGGCCAGTTCACCAAACAGAGCCTACAGGCCATGCTTAACCGCCTGGGCGTCAAGCCGACCAACGCCGGGCTCGATTCCGATAATGTGGCCGCCGTTATGGTAACGGCATCGCTGCCGGCCTTTGCCTCCAAGGGCACAAGCATCGACATTACCGTAAGCGCACTTGGCGATGCCTCAAGCCTTCTCGGTGGCACCTTGATGGTCACGCCGTTGCAGGGCGCCGACGGTGAAGTTTATGCCGTTGGCCAGGGCGCCATTGCCGTAGGCGGATTTTCCGCTGGTGGTAACGCCGAAACGGTGACCAAGGGTGTGCCGACCAGTGGCCGCATTGCCAACGGCGCCATAGTTGAGCGTGAAATTGATTTTGAAATTTCCAAGATGTCGACGTTCAGGTTCAGCCTGCGCAATCCGGATTTTACAACATCGAGGCGCGTCGCCGAGGCGGTAAACGCCTATCTCGGAACCATGGCCGCTTCCGCAACCGACCCCAGCACCATCTCAATCAAGGTGCCAGCCGATTACCGCGGTCGGGTTATGGATATGATTACCGATCTTGAACAGTTGCGCATTGAGCCGGACATGGCCGCCCGCGTGGTTGTGGACGAACAGTCAGGCGTGATTGTCATGGGTGAAAACGTCCGTCTTTCCCGTGTCGCCATTGCGCAGGGAAACCTGACCATTCGCATTACCGAATCGCAGCAGGTTTCCCAACCAGCAGCTTTCGCACAAGCCGGGGAAACCCAGACGGTTGACCGCACTGATGTTAAAATCGACCAGGGTGCCGATAAACGCCTCGGCATTGTGGAAAGTGGCGTCACCTTACAGGAATTCGTCAACAGCCTGAACGCGCTTGGCATCGGGCCGCGCGACATGATCACCATTTTACAGGCAGTCAAGGCAGCGGGTGCCCTCCAGGCCGATATAGAGGTGATGTGATGGCGTCTGATTTCCAGATACAGACGGCGCAAAACGCGCTTTCCCAGAGCCAGAAATTGCCCAATGCCCATGTGGGCAAGAATGCCAACATCGAAAGCATTCGCAAAACGGCCCAGGAATTTGAAGCTGTGTTCATCTCACAGATGATGCGCCCCATGTTTGACGGCATCGAAACTTCGGCGCCGTTCGGCGGTGGTGCCGGCGAAGACATGTGGCGTTCGCTGCAAATCGACGAATACGGAAAGGCTATTGCTCGTTCTGGCGGTATCGGCATTGCCGATTCAGTCATGAAGGAGATGTTGAAAATGCAGGAAATGCAGGAGGTGCGTTAAAATGAACGGACAAGATCATATGGAGCGCCTGTTGACGGCGGCAAAGGAATTGACCGAATTCCTGCTGGCTGAAAACGATGCGCTTTCAAAGCGCGAGTTCAAGATTGATGTAGAAAACATAAAGCGAAAGGACCATCTCGTCCGGGTTTATGAAGGCTACGTCAATGAACTTGAGGATTTTGCCAACGACATCAAGAACGTTGACCCTACGATAAAGCAAACGGTGATGGATGCAGGCAACCATCTGATGTCATTAATTGCCGATAACGCATTGCGACTCAGGGCGCGTTATGAGGCCAATATGCAGGTCATCACCGCGTTCTCCGATGCCGTCATTCATAAAAGCGACAAGCTGAAAACCTATTCCAGCTCCGGTCGTCAGGGTATTGGCAGCGGAACTCAAAGCAAGATCATGCCTACTGCGCTGGATCAATCGTTCTAAGGAGCTAGGAAAAAACATGGCGGGCAATATCACACTGGCGTTGCGTTCGGCGCAAACCGGTCTTGCGGCAAACCAGATCGCGCTGGACACAGTTACCAATAACATCGTTAACGCAAACTCAGCGACCTATTCGCGGAAGATAGCTGTTTTTGAACAGCGCTCGGTTAACGGTGTCGGTGCAGGCGTCCAGATTGCCGATATTATCCGCAATGTTGACGAGGGGTTGCTCAAAAGCCTGCGTGGTGAATATAGCAAGCTTAATGAGCTTTCGTCGCAGGAAAATTATTTTGTCAGGATGCAGGAGCTTTTTGGTTCACCTGCAGACAACAGTTCCATCAGCCACATCATGAACCAATTCGCCAGCGCCATGGAAAGCCTTGCGGTTTCACCCGAAAAGACCCTTGAGCAAAGCGAGGTCATCCGCTGGGCCCAGGAAACAACGCTCAAACTGCAACAAATGGACAAAACGGTCCAGGAATTACGGTTGCAGGCGGATCAGGAAGTCGGTCAACAGGTAAATGAAATTAATGTCATTGTTACACGCATTCAGGATCTAAATGAAAGCATCGTTTACAACCAGTCATACGGACGCGATGTAACCGATTTGCAGGATCAACGCGACGCAGACATCAACAAATTATCTGAATATATCGATATCAAGTATTTCACCCGCGCCGATGGCGACATTGTTGTCTATTCCGGTGCCGGTAAGGTGCTGGTGGACAGCGTTCCAGCAACCATGAGCCATAATTCCATCAACAAGTCCTCGTCTCTATTTTCCTATGAAGGTGGAGACTTTGACGGCATTTATATTGGCAGCCGAACCAATTCATCCAACGATATCACCAATGACCTGAACTCCGGCTCACTTAAGGGGTTGGTCGATATACGAGATACCGTCCTTGGCTCTATCCAGGCACAGATTGATGAGCTTTCCAGCCAGCTTAAAGAGGTATTCAACCAAATTCATAACATGGGCACGGCGTTTCCGGGCATTAGCACACTGACCGGAACGCGCACTTTTGCCGACTCTGCCACTCAGGCCATTACGCTGGATGCTGCTTCTGGGAACGATGACGTCGCCATTGCCATTCTCACTGCATCCGGTGATCAGCTGGCCACCACTACGCTTGAAACCATCATGACGTCGGCCAGTTATGGCACCGCCGCACAAGCCGCCAACGGCCCATGGACAATTGATGAAGTGGCGCAAACCATTGAGGATTGGGTAAAGGGAAATGGCGCAGCGGATGCTGTTATTGAAGTAAACGCAGACGGCAACTTCAGCATAAACCTTAACACAACAACCCTTGGCATTGGCTTCCGAGACCAGGCGACCAGCACACTGGGAAGCGCCCATGAAAACGCTGCCATCGGCTTTAATTCCGGCGGCAGCGCCGCGGTTGACGAAACCGTAAATGGCTTTTCATACTTCCTTGGGCTGAATGATTTCTTCGTCCACGGCCTTAACGATAATGTATATGACAGCAACACGCTGGTATCATCATTCAACGCCAGCGCGGCAACCCTTACGTTTGAGGATTCCACGGGCGCCATGACCGGCAGCCCCCTAACCATCACAGGGGGCGACAGCCTTTGGGATATTCGCGACAACATTAATACCAACGTTACCGGTGTTACGGCATCGGTTATATCTGACGGCTCTGATTACCGACTTCGCATTCTGCACAAACAAGCTGAAACCCTGGTCATTACACAGGCGCCGGGAGATACATTGTTATCTGATATAGGTTTTCATAAATCACCGGTTGGCTTAGCGGGTGCAATGAACATTCGGGGCGATATTCTTTCACAGCCCGCGTATCTCGCCCGTGGTTCCCTGCAATGGGACAGCACATTGGGTGCAGCTGGTGAATTTCATGTCAGTTCTGGTGATGGTTCCAATGCTGAAAAAATAGCCGTCATGTTTTCCCAGACAACTGAATTTAGAAACGCTGGCGGTATTTCCTCGCGAAGCTCTACTTTTTCCAGTTACAGCGCAGCCATCCTTTCCAGCAGCGCCAGCGATGCCAGCACCAATGAACTGCGGATCAGTTACCAACAAAACCTGACCGACAGCCTGCAAAATAAATCTGACAATGCAAGAGGCGTTAACCTTGATGAAGAAATGTCAAACATGATTCTGTATGAGCAGGCTTATGTTGCGGCAACCCGGGTTATCAGCGTTATCCAAAACATGCTTGATGCGCTTGAACGAATCGTCTGAGAAAACGGAAAATAGAAATGCCCAGAATCTCAAATTATGCTGCGAATGCACAAATCATGCGTTACATGTTTCAAACACAGGTTCGCCTGAACGACTACCATGCGCAGGTTAACAGTGAACAAATTTCACCAAACTATGCTGGCATAGCGCGGGATTCTCAGTTTCTGGTCAACATGGAGAATGCGCGGTCTTCAATTGCTGAATTTATGACCAATAATAACACGACCGATTTTCGACTTCAGATCATGGAGACTTCGATCTCGGGCATGGATGACGCCATTACTGAATTCATGAACACGCTAAAGAACCGCCCGCTTAGCCAGAGCTCAACTAAAAACGAGGTCCTGGATCTGCAGCGCTGGGCGTTTGATTCTATGGTCACCCTGGAAAGCCACCTCAACACCAAGTCCGATGGTCGTTACGTCTACGGCGGCAGCCGGGTCACAACAGAGGCCGTGGACTTCAAACTGACCTCTCTGGAAGACTTTCAGACAAAATATGACGGCTCGACGGTTAGTTATTCAACCACCCGCGAGATGCACATTTCTGATTTCTCAATGAATGCCGACACCACAAACCAGCTTCAATCGCTGGCTGATTCCAATAACTGGTTGACGTTCCGCAGAGACAGCGACGGCTTTACGCAGACCGGTGGCACTGGCACCATTGAGGCGACATCAGGCATGTTTTCCAATGTTATTGTTGGATCAACCATAGATGTTACCAACTCTACTTCCAATAACGGCACCTATACCGTCAAGGGCGTGTCTGCAGACGGTGCCACGGTGACGGTTGAAACCAAAATGCTAACCAATGAACGGTTTATTTCTCAACTCGGAACCAGCGAAACCATTCCCACCGCCCTGACGACGGAAGCTGCCAATATAACGGCAATTATTACTCGTCAGGATGGAACACAGTTGCTTCCGGGGGCCACCACAAGCCTGTCCTTTAATAATGGCACGGGCGTGATTACGGCGGGAACGGCGGGTTCTTTAACCGGCCTTGCCGCCGGTGACGTTATCTCGGTTAGCGGCACCACATCGAACAATGCCACCTATGTTATCGACAGTGTCGATGGCACCAATAATTTCCTGACCATTCGCTCTAACGCCACCACCATTGATTTGAACAACGGCACACAGCTGAATAATTCAAACTTCGGCAACCTGACCTTTGACCAGCTTACTGGCTCTGTCACCGCCGCAACGGCGGGCGCCTTTAGCGCTGTTTCCACAGATGACATCATCAGCCTGGGTAACACATTCAATAATGATGGCCTTATTACTGTTGATTCCATCAGCACCGACGGAACAACAATAACCTTTAAATTCAACGATGCGGTTCAGTTATCATATGATAACGGTAATAAGACATTGGAGGGTCTTGGCAACCTTACTTTTGACCGCAACGGTAAAACGCTGACGTCAACCACAGCAGATTTTACCGAAATTGTTGTCGGTGATGTATTGATTGTCGATAACACTGGTGAAAATGATGGCCGATGGATAGTGTCCGGTGTCTCGGCTGATGGCAAAACACTGACCTTTGACACCACCATGTTAACGGACGAAGGCCTGAGCACCGGCACAAAGTTTTTTGACTATTCGACCGGCACCCGGTCAGTCTTCGATGCAACGGCCAACACCATCAAGGTGCAGAGCAGTGTTCCAGCTGACTTGCCCGGCGTTTTTTCTGATTTGCAAAAAGGTGATTCCCTGGTGGTGGCCGGGTCCACCGTGGCGCCGCCAACCTTTACCAAGGTAGAATTCACGGCCGTGGGTTTGGACCAGGATACCATCCAGGTGGTTTCCGATGGCGGCGCGGCCATTCCCGGTGTTTTCTCGGATGTTTCCGTTGGCGATACCGTAACCCTAGCCAATAGCGCGGCAAATAATGGCGGCCACGTAGTGAACTGGGTTTCTAAAGACGGCTCAACCATTCGCGTTGACGGCAACCTGGCCGGTACATCAACGGACACCAACTCCATCGATTTCAGCGGCGCCACCTTCACCGACTTCTCGACCCGGACCAACCTTCGCTTTGAAGACCTTGGCGGCGTTACAGACCGCATCCACATGGAAGATTCGGTCGCCAATACCGCCATTGCCAATGCTTTTGCCGATATGTCGGTTGGCATGACGATCACCATCGCTGGTGCCACTTCAGGCGCCAATAACGGCACCTTTAAAATCACGGCCGTAAATGCGGCTGGCTATATCGACGTAGAGGCCTACCCCACCGCCGGCGACCCGGGGCTGGTTGCCGAAGATTCCGTCGTCGGCACCTCTATAACGGCTTCAGGAAACGATGGCACTTACACGATCGAAAGCGTTTCTACGGATGGCTCTACCGTCACGTTCAGCGGCACCACGCAGCTGCTGGCCGCCCAGACCGATACCAACGGTACCAATTTCACCACCTCGGGTTTTGACTACACCTCTGGCACCAAGCTTTATGTGGATACCGCCGCCGACACCATCGAGGTGCTTCGCAAGGACACCGGCGCGACGGTAACCAATGCCTTTGATGCCCTGCGGGTAGGCCAGACCCTGACGGCTTCGAATTTGGCAAATGCCACCAATAACCTTGCCTATACCATCAAGACCATTGCTGCCGGCGTTATTACCACCAATGAAAACATCCCCATAACGGAATCCGATCCAAAGGCATCGCTCAGTGTCTATGCCGCCAGCGGCACCGTTCAATCAGATTCGTATTACAAGGGTGATAACGTCACCACCACCCAGCGCCTGGATAGCAACCGCAGCTTTGACATGGAAATCAATGGCCTTGACCCGGCCTTTGAAAAAGCCATTCGCGCCATGGGCATCGTGGCTCAGGGCAAATTCAGTTCAGAGGGCGGGCTTGACCAGAACATTGATCGCGTTAGCGACGCCATCTACCTGCTGCAAAGCGCCATCCGCGCCAATATCGGCGGCACCCCACCCTATGGCGCCGAGCAGACCAGCAACCTGAATGACTTAGGGATTGATGTCAGCTTCAAGCGGGTCCTGATTCAGGAGGCAACAACGTTCCATGCCGAATATATAGCCTTTGCCGATAACCGCATCGCGGCGCGAGAAAACGTCGATAAGCTGGAGGCGGTGGCCCACCTGCTCGATGAAACCAATGCCCTGGAGGCAGCCTACCAGGCCATGTCCCGCGTCCAGGGGCTATCCCTGACCAAGTACATGTAAGGCCTGGGCTGTAGGTCAGGCGTGAGCCCGGCCTGCCCATTCGTATGGTTGGTTTTTTGCGACCAACGACGCAGGATGCCTAACTTTTCCTTAATTATTTTACCTCAGGCACCAAATATAGCCATAAATAAGGCAGGATATACCTTATTTAGCGCTCATTCGCTGCGATTGGGATCAAAATTTCTTGCAACCATGGCGGAAAAAACCTATAATGTGCCTAATCACATAGAAATTATGTGGTCTATTTGCAGCTCCAGAAGGGGTTTTAGAAAGTGGGCATGGATTTAACAATCGCAGCGAACGGCGCCTACGGTGTAGTAGGCGAGCTTCAGGGTGTCAGAACCCTGGAGGAAAAGCGCGCCCGCTCACAAACGCAAGGTGAAACGGGTCAGCCCGCTGAAGAAAAGCTTGGCTTTACCCCCCCTGAAAAAACCGCCCCATCCATCGGCCTGACCAAGGGCCTGACCGATGGTGCCGAACTGGCCATTGCTGCCGCCAACGTTCCCGCACCGCCAGCACCGAAGCCACAGCAGGCTGCTAACGCCTATGGCAAGCAAGAGCCGGTCTTTGAATCGGCTTTTGACCGCAAATTAAGGGAAGCGCAGACCGAAGTCAGGGGCGTGAAGGCACGTGAAGTGCCGGAAGAGGCGGACCCTGATAGCCCGCCCCACGCCGAGGCGGCACGTGAGCTTGTTGAAAAAGCCCAAGAAAACCGTGAAGCTGCCCGCGAAGAACGCCTTGAAAAGGAACAGCGCGTACTGTCTATCCTGAAAAACCCCGAACTGCACGGTTTCCCCAAAGACGTCTAAGCCCGGCTTAGCCGAACGCTCAGGCGTGCCTACCCTTCCCGCTTCTGGCGGGTTTTTTATTGCCCGAACTCCGGACACGAAAAAAACCGGCGCGTCACCCAGACGGCAGGTTATTTAAGGTGTGTTTATGGGGTCAGTGGGGCCTGAAGCTTGACTCAGTATGACTCAACGGGCGGATTCAGCAAACGGCCCTAAAACAGGTCTTCGTTATTGTTGTAACCGCCGTTGGTTATCATGGCGATGAAATTGATCATGCCGTCAGAAATCAGTTGCCGGGCGCCCATTACCGAAGCTACCCGGGCCGGCGGGGTCGCCCTGGTCAGGGCCAGCTCCACGCTGCCGATCTTTTTCGCGGTGTATTCGATGGTATCGAGGTCAACCTTGCTGGTGTCACCCATGGTGAGTTGCAGGGAATAGCCTATGTCTTCCCTGGCGCCACTGTCATCAATCCTCGAAACCCGGAGATAATAATCACCGATTGGAACCCTGGCGCCCCCTTCGTTGAACTCGAGGAATTTCTTGAAAAGCTCACCGCTGTTGGCATCGTTATCTGCCAACACCTTATCGTGGCTGTTGATCAGCTCGACCCGCAGGTTAGGGTCATCCGTCATGCCGATGCGCAGCTCACCACGGGAATGAACCTTGAACGAGAAATGATCGACATCGTCGTCTTTTCTCAATGCCGAAAAGGCGTTGATGCGCGTGTGGTTCAGCCTCACAGCGCCGATATAGCGTGCATCGCTAAGGCGCTCGGACTGAATGTCATAGGTGCGTTTGCCAAAGGCTCTTTGCGATGGCGTTGTAAACTGGGCAATCAGGTCTTCTTCAGCCATGTTTCACCTTTATTGTTTCGGCGCGTTTCGCGTATAGCCTATCAAAACAGGCTTAGCGGGAGGTAAACGCCAGTCCTTAAGCCTCAATGCCGCGTCCGCCGCCCAGCTGGGAGCCAGATGCGGTCGGTTGTTCAGGTGCCGGGGCTATCGGCCGGGCCGATGGCGCGGTTGCCGGTGCCTGCCTTGGTGCATCGTTCGCCACATCGACTTCAGGCTTCGTGGCCAGGCCAGCGGCAATGTTACGATTGATATCGACCAGAATGTCCACCTTCTCCGGTACGAAGTCGGCGAACAGGAGAAAGGTGTGGCGATCAACAAACCGCGAAAGGTTGAGGATGTTCACCTTGATCTCATGGGGAAGTTGATTTTCCGGCTCCAGGATGGCGGCCTGGAAGATGGTCCATAACACCAGGTTTGAGCGCAGGGCCGCGTTCGCGGTCTCCCTGTCTTCCGGGTGCGCCTTGGCATCCAGCAGCGCATCGGCAGAAGCCAGCAGGGCCCACGATTCAACCTCGCGCGGCGATGCTTCGGCGGGTGTGTGCTTATATTTTTCCATTTTCTGGTTCATTTAAACACCTGCGCTTTCTGTCGTATGATCCTCATTGACGGCGGCTTCGGGCTCAAGCTCGGCCCGCTTTCGGCCCGGCGTAACGTCAGGGAACAGTTTTTTCCACGCCCGCATGGCGGTGTAACAGTCTCCGCCCTGTGCCATCGTAAGCACCCGGCTGATTTCATCGGCGTTTTCCGGGTCATCTTTTTTGATGACGTCAGCAGCCGTTTCAAGCTGCACCAGGTAGCGGGCAGCCTGCTCAGGATCAATATAAATAAGCTGGATTAAGAAATAGAAAAGGTCGTGATCCGTCTGGATCCCCTCTTCGATCATGATGTCCTTCTCGCGCAGGAAGGATGCATTATTCATAAACAAAAGGTGGGCCGGGCGCTCACCATTGGCAACCACGGCACCATTAACAATGATTTTTTCGTGCGGTTTAAGTGAAATCTTGAGACCCATGTCGGCTTTCTCCGTTCTGGATTATGCCACGTTTGGGGGCGTTTTTCACGCCGTATGGTTAATAATATTTTTATTGAGAAAAGAGGCGGTGGAGCCTTCTGCCCCACCGCCTGTTTCCTAAGTTCCTTAGCCGAACAGACGCAAGATGGACTGTGCGGACTGAGAAGCGATCGAGAGGGACACGGTACCCAGCTGCTGCCTGGTCTGAAGCATCAGCATGTTCGCGCCTTCTTCGTTCGAATCAGCCAGCGTCCACTTATCAGCACCTTCTTCAAGGTTGTTGACAAAGGTGGATGTGTAGTCCTCGCGGGTCTGCACGATAGAAAGGTTGTTGGTCAAAGTCTGACCAACGGTACGCAGTGAAGCAAGCGCCGCATCCAACTGGGTGATGGCCTGATCAATATCAGATGCATCAGTCCAGCCGTTGGCAGCGCCAGCAATCTTAAGGCCCTTGGAGTCAGAACCCACGGACTTGATGGTCACCGAACTGGTGGAGTCTTCGTTGAAGAACACCTCCAAGTCGTTGGAGGTACCCGCTGCCGTTTTCGTGTAAGCGGCAATGGTTTCCGAACCAAGCGTCAGGGTATCAAGATCAACCGTCATGGAGATGGAAGCACCGTTAGACAACACGAAGGTGTTCTTGGCGTCCAACAGCGTGCCTTCACCCGTGGCCGGTTCAACTGCTCGGGTAGTCGATGCCGTGCCCTGGGTGATTTTGATCTCTCGTTCATCAACCAGTGACAGGGTTTTTGAGGTGACACCGACAAGTTTATTTGCCGTTGTGGCGTCACCCGAACCACCCTTGATGCTGAACGCTACATTGCCAACATCAATGGAAGCCGCACCTGCGGTCGAACCGCCACCGCCAGCACCAGCACCCTGGAACTTGACCGTGGTGAGGTTGATGGTGACCGTCGTCGTGAAGGCAAGTGTTTCATCATCGCCCGTGAAGGAGATGATGGTAGAGCCAACACTCAGCGAGATGGTCGTTGCGCCAGCATTAGATGCCAATGTCTGGACAGAGGATGTGACGGTACTGCCATCAGCGTAGGTAACAATCATGGAGTAGTCGGCTTGTGTGGTGCCATCAACGGTACGAACAATATCGAGAGAAACCACTTCCTGGCCAGTCGTCGTGTCCGCAGCAACAGACGTAATGGAAAAGTCCGAAGTTGTGGTTGACAAGAAGCCCATACTAGCCACGGTATTGGCCACATCACCAAAGACGAATTGCTGCCAGTCGTAACCGGCACTGTCGGTTTCGGTCTGGGCGGCGGTGTAGAGGTTGGTGCTCGTGGTGGTCGGTGTCGTCACCGCAAAGGTGGTGGTGCCGCCCGTTGAGGAAACGGAGATGGCAACGTCTTCGGCACCGGTCCAGTTGATGACCTCAAGGTCCTTGATACCAAGCGTGGTTTCGGCTGACAAAGCAGAGCCTTCACTGACCAGGTAACTGGTAGTTGCCGTTGTGGCAGATGAACTTTCCGCCACGATGTTCAAATCCTGAGAATAGGCATTTGATACTTGGATATAGTCATTGGTGGCATGGGTGGTTGCAACATTGATCGTAATGTCAGCTGCCTTGGTAAAGCTGGTCGCCTTCAGTGATTCGGAAACCAGGTTGAGGTCGGTTTCAGCGGTGGTCGCTGAAGTTGTTTGCGCTTTAACCGCGCCGGTAACGTCGACATCAATGTTGTATGCCGATGTACCGCCAACGATGTTTGCAACCGCGGTCTTGGAAACACCGGTAATGGTATCAACGTTGGCAACCGACTGGGTGGTGGCTTCGTAAACGGCGCCATCGCCCAGCAGCAGGTTCTTACCAGCGTAACCGGCATCTTCCACCAGGGTATCGATCTGGCTCAGCAGTTCATCGAACTGCGAAGCAGAAGCAGCACGCGAGGCAATTGCGGTCGCGTCCGTGCCCAGGTTTTGCTTGGCGGTATTGGCAACGGCCTTGGCTTGCTGCACCAGGGACGTAATGGAGGTGATCGCGGTATCCGAAGCCTTAATGGTGCTGATAGCCTGACCCATGGATTCTTTGAGGGTTGTTAAATCAGCGGCCCTATCGGTAAGGCCCTTCGCAGCAAAGAACGCAGCCGGGCCATCGAGGGCCGAGTTGACCTTCTTGCCGGTAGCGATACGTTGCTGGGTGCGATCAAGCAGCCTCTCGGTCGATTGAAGCTGCAAAAGGTTGGCCCGCATACCTGCGGTAAGGGATATTTCAGCCATATTGGCGTCTCCTTTCTGAGACTATATGTAATACGTGTGACCGATTCTCGATCTACACGGTGCGCCTTGTGCGCTTTAGAATTGGCCTCCCGTCTCGGTCTTTTCAAGGACTTCGGCGCAAAAACCAGTCGGGCATACTGCCCGGACATCGGATACCGTATGAAAAACGAGACAAAATGTCAATTTCTGAATCCTGTAAACGGTCATAATAAGCGTCAAAAACAGAACATATAGAGAACATTTATCACCTGCCCCAAAGCAATTCACCCCGCCCTGCCGCGTGCCCATTTGTATACATGGTCTAAAAAATCGCCGATGAAACGCCCTGATGGGGGATATTAAAGTTTCATCAACGACTTTAAAGGCGTAATGGCCCTAACCATGGCCCCGGGTGGATTTTGGCCCTATTCTTTGTTTTGACGGGAGGGCGCCAAATGCAGCCACACCAGCTGAATTAACAGCGCAAGCACCGGAAATAACCCAACGGCCCGCCACCCCTAAAGGCCACCCAGAACCACCGACGGAGCATAAAGACGGCATGAAACAAAAAAAGCCAAAACGGAACAAAAGCGGCAAAGGCGCCAATGGGAAACACAAAACCTTTGCGAACCCAACGAGCCCCAAAGCGGCAGCCCACCGTATGATTTCCAAAGCGCACTCGCTGATGCTTGATGAGGCGGAAGCACTGAGAAACAAGCGGGAATTCGGCGGGGCAGAGCCCTTGGTGGATAAGGTGCTGACAAGCAACCCCGATAATTTCAGGGCCATAACCATAAAAGGGCTTATCCTGAGGGATACGGCCCGCCCCGAGGAATCAAGAGCGCTCCTTGAGCGCGCCCTTGATATGGAGCCGGGCAACGGCAGCGTAATGCTCAACCTCGGCATTTGTTATGCATACTTGCGCATGAGCGATGAAGCCGCCGTCATGTTTCATCAGATTATTGATGGCGACAGTGAAGCATATTCTGACCTCATGAAATCCGATGCCTGTGTCAACATGGCGAACATCTATATCCAGACAGGGCGGATACTGATTTCAGGAACGTATTATTACCGGGCGCTTTCCTTCAACCCACGGGGGTTTTATGGCCAGTTGGGCCTTTCCACGTGGCTGACGGCAGAAGGCCGCCAGGAAGAAGCCATTGCACTGTTGAAACGCCTGGCAAGCACCTTTCCGGAACACCGGGAACTTCCGGCCCATCTGGGTCAAGCGCAGATGGCCAACCAGGATTACCGTGATGCCATCGAAAACCTGCAAAAGGGACTGGAAAATACCCCCGACAACCCGACCATCATGCAAAACCTGGCCGGTGCCATGTACAACACAGGTCGATTAAAAGAAGGCGAGGAAACCATCCTCAAGGCCATCGATATTGCGCCGCAAAACGATGATTTCTGGAGTTTCTATATCTTCAATTCTGATTTTTCACCGCAATTGACGGTGGAAGGCGCACAGGCCATGCGCAAGGAATTCAACGACCGCCACGTCCGTCCGCTTATGGCGAACATCAAGCCGCACACCAATGACCCGGACCCGGACCGGAAAATCCGCATTGGTTATGTTTCAGCAGATTTCAAGCGCCATTCCGCAGCACACGTGTTTGGCTCGGTTATTTTTGAGCATGATACATCCCGGTTCCATACGACCTGCTATTACAATGACACAAAAATCGACCCCATGACCCAGCGGTTTATGGATTCTTCTGATGAGTGGCGCGTTATTGAAGCTTTGAATCATGAACAGCTTGCCCAAACCATTCGGGATGACAAAATCGATATCCTGGTAGACCTTTCCGGCCATTCGGCAGGGCATCGGCTTTTGACCTTTGCCCAAAAACCGGCGCCGGTTCAGGTTTCGGCCTTCGGTTATGTTTCCGGAACCGGTGTCGAGACCATGGACTACCTGTTTACGGATAAGGTTTTGGTGCCGCCCGAAGAACAGCAATATTATCAGGAAGAGATTTATTATCTTCCAACTACCCTGTTTTATGACCCGTTGGGTGATTTGCCCGACCTGATGGATGTGCCGGCCTTAAAGCGTGGCAACATAACGTTTGGCTGCTTTAACCGTTCTATGAGGGTGTCGGTGGAAACGCTGGCGATTTACGCCGTTATCATGAATGCCGTTCCCAATTCCCACATGATTTTCAAGGGCGATTTTGATGCCTTTGAGGTCCAGACCCGGATTGTATCCATCATGGAGGAACGCGGCGTCGGCCGGGAACGGCTCACCTTCTGGCCGCACACCAAATGGGCCGATCACATGGCGACCATTCGCGGCGTTGACATCATGCTCGACCCCATCCCCCATGGTGGTGGTATCACGGTGATTGACCCGTTGGTTATGGGGGTTCCCGTTGTCAGCCTTAAAGGCCATGTCATGACGCACCGTATTGGCGCCAGTATCCTCACCGCTACCGGCATGGCGGAATGGGCGGCGAACGACGTTCGGGAATACCGCGATATCGCCGTAAACCTGGCCAGCGACATGGACTATCTGGTGAAGCGCAGGGCAGAGCTGAGAGACATGGTATTCTCCTCGCCCATTGGCAACGCAAAGAAATTCGTTGCTGCGGCAGAAAGCGCATACAAAGAAATCTGGAAGCGCTGGTGTGAAAGCCAGTGACTCTGGTGAAGGGTCAGGCTTTTCGGGTAAAGCTAAGGTATTGCTGTCCCCTGCCGAAAAGACCCTCAAATTCGTTAAAAACGGGGACCTCAATCCTTTCACCGGGGGTTTTCTGCATCTGCCTGATCACCCGTATATAATCATCCAGGGCCGCTGCGGTTTGGACAAGCGAGCCTTTTACCGTATCCCTGATTTCTTCCGTCAGCTTCAGGAATTCGGATAAGCCATCCATCGTGTCATCTTCTTCCCAAATCCTGACATGCAGATCATAAGCCTGCTGGCAAAGGTCACTCAGGTGCCGGACATTAATGCCTGCTGCGTCATGAACATTGCAGCGATAGTCAATGAAGGCTGCTGCACAGAATTCATATTCAGCAATAGCCCGGTCGTTAAACCCGCTATCAGTCTGGTTTATAGATTTATACCACCGCCAATCTGTAATGAATCGGGGTGACGATCCATGAACATCGAATTCATCGCCAATAGCGGCGATGGCATCGGGAATGGAATACGTTATTTCCCGACTCCAAGGATGAAAAATACTATCCATTACCCAGTCCTTTGGAAATCGACTCATTCCAGGAAGGGTGGTCAGGTGCGGACCAAACCATTCAACCGCCTTATCCACGGTATCATCAAAATTATTGGCAGCGGGCGGCAGGAACGGCTTCATAACCCGTCGGCAAACTTCCGGAAACGTGGAAATTGCGCTAAGCGTCGTAATAACAATTGTTGAGCCATCGCCTGCAAACGAAGAAACAGTTTTTAGAAACTCGTTCGGGTTTTTCTGCCCCGGCAAAAGGCCCTCACAGATGACCAGATCAAACCTTATAATCATCAATATTTGATAGATGGACTTCTATGTTTCCAGTTAGTGCGCCGCTGGATATATTTTTATTAATTTCTTCAACGCTTTTTGAATTTCCATCAACCATCACATACAAGGCTGGCTGTAATGAAGCCGTATAAATGGCATTATCGCCCGTACCTGGGCCAATTTCTAAAATAGATTTATCTTTCAACAAAGAAGGGATAATGCCCAGATGTCGGTAAAGTGCCGAACGTCTTCGGAAATGTGAATGCAGATCGCTGATATCCTGCCCAACAGGTATAATGCCTTTTTCTTCGTAGTAACTTATGTATGGGTGTTTGCTATTATTCATTATTCACCTGTGCAGGGGCGCTGTTATTTAGAACCAGCCTGATCCTTCATATTGTGCGCTTAAGAAAAATAATCGACCAGCAAACTATGGTATCGGCAACTGATCACTGCAAGAGAAAAGCTATTTAAGAGATGGCATTATTTAGGTATTATCTAGGATGCCTTGAAAGTTATGCAAAAATGAAGAGTTCTACACCTAAATTTTCCGTACCATGCCATGTCTGCGGTCAATATGCGCTTGAGCATGTAAAAGCTTTTAAGCCTCTGCCGCGCATAACTTCTGATTGCAAGCTGTCCCCCTCAGACGTCGAGCTGGCCTTATGCTCGGACTGTGGCGTTATTCAAAAAATGATCTCACCTGAGTGGCGGCGCGAGGTTGAGGACATATACAATGATTACGACAACTACCAGCAAGGAACGGGAAGTGAGCGTGCGGTATTTAACCAGTCGACTGGCGCGCCCGTTAAGCGATCAAACAGCCTGTTAGGTGCTTTCGTAAAATCCGTGAACCTTCCTGAAAACGGGGCTTGGCTGGACATCGGCTGTGGCAATGGCGCATTGCTTCGGGCGATATCAGACTATTTTCCACAGTGGATTCTAACCGGCACAGAATTAAGCGATGAAAACAGATCGGCCGTAGAGGGAATACCCCAGGTAGATCACTTTCATTGTGGGCCGATTTCCGGTTTGGATGAAAAATTTGATGCCATAAGCATGATCCATGTTCTCGAGCACATTGAAAACCCGGTTAAGATTCTAAAAGAAGTCAGGGCATTAATGAACGAAACGGCAATATTATTGATACAATTACCATACTGTTTTGATAATCCATTTGATCTTGCCATTACCGACCACTGTTCACACTTCACGCCTGACAGCCTTAGCAGGGTGCTTATGGCATCTGGGTTTGACTGCCTTCATGTCACAACAGACTGGATAAACCGGGAAATAAGCCTTATTGCAACCCCTGGCAACGCCAATTCAGCTGAGTTGCCCCCACCAAGTAGAAGTACGATTGATAAACTGCATAAACGGATATCATGGCTTGAATCAATTGTCAGTGATGTGCGTGAATTGGCGGAACGGGGGCACATTGGAATCTTTGGTAGTTCCATCGGTGCGTCATTCGCATGTGGTGCGGTAAATTCAAATATTGAGTTTTTTGTCGATGAAGATGAAAGTCATGTAGGGCAATTGCACCTTGGAAAATCAATAATCAGCCCGAACGATATTCCTAAAGGCGTGCCCGTTTATATCCCCCTAACGCCAAACCTGGCAATAAACATAGCTGAACGCTTAGATCTGAATAAAGAAATATTTGTTGTTCCAAGGTTATTTGATTAAGCGCTTAATTGTTTCAAGGCTTGATGGCATCTTGATAAAAAACCGTTCTAAAGTCCTGGTTGAATCCAGCGTCGTGTTTGCGGGGTTTATGTGAGGCCCTATTCCTGATTCCTTGGCTTTTATTGGTTTCACCAGGCCAGTATCCACCCCCATATATTTAGCAAGGCGATGTGCAATATCTGAAAAGGGTAGGTCCTGATCACCCGATAGCTGGAATATCCCCTCCGTCTTTTGCATCAGTATTTCCTTTATGCACTGGGTTACAGTTTGCATGGGGACTGGCGCCATAGTCATATCCATAAAAGGATAGATCTCACGGCCAGCGAGCAAGTCTTGCTTCCAGGCTTCTATCAAAGGCAGGGATGATCCCGCTACCTTTGACAATCGCAGAATGGCTGAAGGGCAGCCGCTTTTCGTAATAATGGCTTCTGCTTCAGCTTTCTGCTTTCCGTATATTGATGTCGGACATGTTGCGTCATTAGGGGATGAATGAGCGATGCTGCCGTCAAAAACCCGATTGGTTGAAAGTAGCAAGAAAAATGTTTCTGCTCCCTCCAGCCTTGCTGCCAAATCACGAACGGCAAGTACGTTTACCCGATTCGTGGCCTGAGGGTCGGCTTCGCACACTTCAAGTTTCGCTTGTGCCGCCGCAATCAAACAGGAGTCGACATCCGGAATATCCCATGTGCTTGCCTCATCCATTAAATCAAGAAATATGCGCCCGCCCCCACACGATTGTAGTCGGCGGGTTGTCGACGTAACCGTACAGCCTTCATCAGCTAATGTATCTGCGGTCTCTTTTGCAATGCTGCTGTCAGCTCCGACAATAAGGACTTTCATTTGCACTGACCTTCATTGCTCAAGGCATAATTCTTGCCTTACTCAAAATAAATAAACCCATAGTCACCGTTATAACCGGCCTTGTTGTAAATCCATGCCCAGTCTTCGGCACCATGGAAACTTTTACAGGTTAACTGCCAGTATAGCAGATTGGCTTTCTCGGCCTCATTTCGATACGATTCAACCATGATATATTTGGCACTTCCTTTGCCGACACGCTCGATCTCGGCAATGGCACCCCACAGGTCGCTTTCGCCAAGATTGTGCAGGGTTCCCAGCGATACCACAAAATCGAATTCATTGTCGTCGTAGGGTAACGATGTCGCATTGCCAACCTGCAAATATGGCTTCACTTCTTCCTTGGCCTGCTCAACAGCGTATTCGGAAATATCAAGGCCCACCACTTCCACGCCCGGTACCGCCTGCGTGAACTCATATAATAAGTATCCTTTGCCGCAGCCGACATCGAGAATGCGATCACCCGCCTTCAGGCCGTAATGCTTTGCCATGGCTTCGGCAATGGGAAGCCAGCGACCATCGTAGCTGTAGCCGCCATAGCCGTATTGGCGTTCGCCATCCCAGTATTCCTTGCCAAACCGCGACGCCACGGCAGAACATTCCGCTTTATCAAATTCCGTTACCCGGCCAACGTAATCACGTTTGGTCGTGGAATGAAGCGATTGGATAAAGTCTATATGGGCCATAACCTTCAATCCGTTAAACGAACGCCCCATGCGCGCCATCAATATCGCGCGGCGTGGGCATGGGTGTTTCAAAGTGTTCAAACAGGGCTACATTCTTTGCATGCGTCACGCAATGATGCTGACAGTCAACGGACGGGTTTAAGCCAAATACCCGGTCGCGGTTTTCATCCGATAACCAGAATTCACTGAATTTTTGATCCTTGATGGAGCCAAGCAAGCCCTTGTCGTTGTAGGCCTTGTCCTGACACGCATAGACGCTGCAATCGGCCCCGATAACCGTCAGGAACGTCAAATACGGGCAGGTGGTGTATTGCTTGGTAAAGCGTTCCTCGGCTTCGTGGAAATGATTCAGCACCGTAAAGCCGGGCTCGGAAAGGGTTTGCGCTTTGGTGATTTGCGCGGTGACGGCTGCCATATGATCGCGGTGGTAATCGTTGTTTTCTTTCGCATCGTTGGAAACCACAGCGGCGGCCAGCTTGACGTGGTTCACGCCGATGCCTTTCAGCATTTCGCACATGGTATAAATATGTTCAAAATTATCGCGTGAAATGATGTAGCTGACTCCCAAAACGCACCCGCTTTGCCTTTCTATAAAGCCGCGGATGTTATCGATGATGCGTGAAAACTCACCTACTTTTACGCCACGGCTTTGGGCATAGCTGTCGTCATCCCATGCGTCCATGGAAACGCGCACCCATGTGCCGTGTTCGGAAAAGGCGTCAGCCACCTTGCCCTTGAGGTTGGAACCGTTGGTCAGGGATGCAACCTTAACCCCGCCTTCGCCTAATCTATTAATCACCTCCGGAAGCGGTTTATAAATCAGCGGTTCGCCACCGCCGGAAAAAGTAACCGCCTTGACGCCTAAACTGACGATGTCGTCAGCAATTTCAAACATCTTGGCTTCGGGAATCTTGTCTTTCAGGTCAATGCCTTCACCCAACTGAAGCTGGTCGGCCCGATAGGCGCAATACCAGCAATTGTGGTTGCAATGATTGATGGGCTTGATGCGAATGTGCACGGGCGGCGTCACGCGCCGCTCGCGCACGGCCTCGACCTTGTCGGGATAGAGCAAAAACTTATGGTTGCTGTAATAATGGCTCATATCAGTACCCTTCTGCCCTGCAGTGCGGCACGATAGCGCGAACATCAATAATGTCTTCAAATCTGGCGATATCCGCATCCTCACGGATGGCAAAGCCTTCCAGCGCGGCGTGCAAAACACAGCCGCCGTCAAGAATGCGGCGGTAAACATTCAGGCGCCGTGTTTTTTCATCCGGCAGGATAAACAGGCTATACACAACAATACCATCAAGGGACGGCAGTTCGTCCAGAACCCCTTCGAGGATCATGGCACTGCCCTCCATGATGTGTTCCACGGCGCTGAGCTTGAACCCCAGATCATTCTTTTGCGCATAGTCGCGCACCACAAGGTTCTGCACCCGTTGCGGAATGATGCTGCCATTGACGGCCCGGCTGGTAATATAGCCGCGGTATCCGTTCTTACTCATCATCAAAGCCCCCGGGCAAACGGTATTCCATGCCAAGGCGCGTCGCCGGGCGAATGAGCACCGGCTCAAACGATTCACCCAGCGGTTTCATATCGCCATAGGGCGAAAGCAGGCTCTTGAAACGGCAGTTCAGCGACCAGCGGCTTTCGCTTTCCTCGTTGACGCGATTGCCGTGAACCAGGTTCTGGCTAAAAATCAAAACCTTGCCATAGGCAATGTCGATGAACTCGAAATCGGCGGCAAAGGCGTCGTAAAACGCTTCAATGCTTTCGTTCTTATATTCACCCAACTTTTCTTGCGCCTTGCGGTCTTTTTCCAGATCCATCAGGTACATGCTTTTGGTCTTGAAACAGTTAACCAGCGGCAACCACGCCACCACCTCAAACGGCGAATCGCCATCCCATACATCAGCGTGCAGCGCCAACAGGGAGCTGTCGTCGTTGGGCAGTTGCACGCTCAATCCCGCTGAACGCTGCATGGCCAGTTCGTTACCGACCAGTGTGTGCAGGGCGCCGCGAACAAGGGCGAAGTAAGCCGGGCGGAACCACGGAGATTGTTGGATTTTCTGGATGATGGCGAGGCGCAGGTCGTTCAGGCCATCCACCGAAACGTGGTCATGAACGGTATTGAGAAAACCTTCGGTGTCTTCCGGCGCGTCCAGCCCTAGGTGCGACGCCGCCGCACCAGCCACCAGGGTGCGGATGGCTTCCAGCGCCGCCGTGTCCTCGACCGCCGCGACATGAAAGCCGCGCTTTCCAAACCCGGACAGCA
This sequence comes from uncultured Thalassospiraceae bacterium, assembly GCA_965602455.1. Lineage (GTDB taxonomy): Bacteria > Pseudomonadota > Alphaproteobacteria > Rhodospirillales > Magnetovibrionaceae > CBFCYL01. The sequence goes on from CBFCYL010000015.1 coordinate 27,865, forward strand.
GGCCTTGATCCTCGCCGGAAAGGAAGCTGAAATTGCGATCATCGCCGGTCATGTGGCGCCCCCTTCATCATAAAACCGGTTTACCGCGTCGCTGACATAAACAATGTCATCTTCGCTTAAAAACTGGTGGATGGGCAGCGACAAAATACGCCCCGTTTGTGCTTCGGTCACCGCCATATCGCCAGCGCCGTAGCCCAGGTCAGCGGCGGCCGGTTGCAGGTGAATGGGCACCTTGTAATGAATGGCGCTCTGGATGCCTTTTTGTGCCAGAAATTCTTGCAATCCGTCGCGGTTGTCGGCCTGGATAACGAAGGTGTGAAACGTGTTGAATTCGCCATCGCGGCACGGCGGTATGAAAACATGATCAGTGTTAATGCGCTGGCGATACAACGCCGCGTTGGCACGGCGTTTTTCAATCACGCCATCAAGGCGCTTCAAGCGCAGGCGCAAAATGGCCGCTTGTAACGTATCCATACGCGAAACCGTTCCCCAACGGGTGACGGTGTCGCGATCAGCCAGGCCGTGATTGCGCACCAGACGCACGGCGTCAGCCATGGCCTTGTCGGTGGTGACCATGAAACCGGCATCGCCGGCGGCGTTCAGGTTTTTCAACGGGTGCGCGGAAAAACAGCCGACATCCCCGGCCAGCCCGCTTTTCAGGCCGTCGCGCGCGGCGCCAATGGCTTGGGCGGCATCCTCGATGATTTTCAGGCCTGCTTCCTCGGCAATGGCCCGGATGGCCAACATGTCGGCCATGCGTCCGGTTAGGTGCACGGGCATCACGGCGCGGGTCTTGGGCGTGATGGCCTGTTTGATTTTTTCCGGGTCAATGTTCTGGTCTTCCAGCACATCGGCGAAAACCGGCGTCGCGCCAACGCGCACGATGGCGGCGGTCGAGGCGACAAATGAATTAGGCGGCGTGATAACTTCATCGCCCGCACCAATGCCCAAAACTTCCATGGCCAGCATCAGGGCATCGGTGCCGGAATTGACCGCCACCACGTTGGCGCCATCAAAGGTGGTGCTGAGTTCCGCTTCCAGAAGCTCGACTTCTGCCCCGCCGACGAACTCGCCCTTGGAAAATACGCCATCAACGCAAGCGGCTATTTCCGCTTTTTCCGCTTCGTATTGCGCGGGGAAATTGACATAGGGGACCTGACGGTTGTTCACGCTATCCCCCCTATCGGCTCTCGTAGAAATCACGCACCGTGCTGACGACCAGGTCCAGCTGCTGTTGCGACAGGTGCTGGTCGGCGGGGAACGTGATGATTTCTTCGCAATGGCGATCAGTAACCGGGAAGTCGCCTAGCTTATGGCCGTATTGGCTCAGCCCTTTTTGCAGGTAAAGCGGAATGGGATAATGAACCTTGGCTTCAACGCCGTTTTTCAGGCAATGGTCGAGCAGTGCGTCGCGGTCTTTGGCAAAAATAATGTAGAGGTGATAGACCAAATTGCAATCCGCCGGGCGGTCTGGAACGCGCACGCCGCCTATTTCACCGAACGCCTTGTCATAAAACGCGGCGTTGGCAATGCGCTTCGCGGTAATGTCGTGGATACTGCCGATCAAGTGATTGCCGACAATGGCCTGCACGGAATCAAGGCGCGAGTTATAACCCAGAATTTCAATCTCATCGCGGTTGATTAAGCCGTGGTTGCGCAACAGGCGCAGCTTTGTCGCCGTATCATCATCATCGGTAACGATAATGCCGCCATCAGCCCACACATTAAGGTTCTTTAGCGGGTGCAGGGAAAACCCGCCAGCCAGCCCCCAGGTGCCGGCCTTCTTGCCATCAATATCGGCGAGAATGCCCTGACAGACATCTTCGACAACGGGCAAGCCGTGTTTATCGGCAATGGGCATCAGCTTGCGCATAATGGCAGCCTCGACCTGGTCGACGTTCATGCAGAAGGTATCGTCGCAATCGACAAACACCGGCCGCGCGCCGACTTCATTGATGGCGCCAACGGTGGCGATAAAGGTGTTGGCGGTGGTGATAACCTCGTCGCCGAATCCGACACCGGCGGCCTTCAGGGAAAGCTTCAACGCATCGGTGCCCGAACCGACGCCAATGGCGTGTTTTGATCCGATAACCTTTGCGAATTGTTCCTCGAACTCACCCACCGGCTTGCCGAGGGTGAAGTCGCCCGTCGGCAAAAAACGGCGCAGCTCATCCAGAATAGGTTCCGGGTCGGCAAATTGCTCGGGCAGGTATGAATAGCGAACCTTGAAATCGGTCATAAAGCCCCCATTGATGTGCGGATCGCTGCTGCGATTCCATCGGCATCCAGCCCAAAGTGCGACAGCAACTCGTTCTGGCTGCCGTAATGCTCGCTAAATGTATCCGGTATGCCCAGTCGGGAAAAGCGCGGAAGCGAAACGCCGGTATCGGCCATGGTTTCTAATATGGCGCTACCCAGCCCACCGGCCAGAACGTGTTCTTCCACGGTGACGATCAGGCGTACATCTTCGGCAGCCGCCAGCAGGGTTTTGGTGTCCAGCGGCTTGACCGTCGGGAAATGTACGACGCCCACCTTGATGCCTTCTTTTTCCAGCATTTCCGCGGCGTCCAGGCAGGGCTTGACCATGATGCCGGTGGTGGCGATCAGCACGTCACCGCTGGCGCGTTTTACCATTGCCTTGCCGATGGCAAAGCCCTCATCGGGCGAGGAAACCACCGGGTCACCGCCCTTGCCCAGGCGGATATAGACCGGCCCCGGCCAGTCGAGGGTTTCGTCCATCATCACCGACATTTCCTCGGCGTCGCTGACGCATATGACCGTCATGTTCGGCAGTGCGCGCATGATGGCGATGTCTTCGATGCTTTGGTGGGTCGGGCCAAGGGGTGCATAAACCATGCCGCCGCCGTTGCCGATCAGGCGAACGGGAAGATTGTGCATGCACAAATCCACGGCAAGCTGTTCATAGCAACGCCGGGTAATGAACGTGGCGATGGTGTTAACATACGGAATATAGCCTTCCATCGCCATGCCCGCGGCCATGCCGATAACGTGGGCTTCGGCGATTCCTTCTATAAAGAAGCGGTCGGGGAATTCATCTTTCATCGGGCTGAGTGTGCCGGGCCCGGGGTCGGAACCAATGTAAACCACGCGCTCATCGCGCTTCGCCAGCTCATGCACCTTGTTGAGGCATACCCTGCGCATGGTTATGCCCTCCCCAACGCGGCGTTAACGGCGGCAAGCTCTTCGTCACTCAGCTTGTTCTTGTGGTGCCAGTTCGGGTTGTGCTCGGCCAGAGGGATGCCCTTGCCTTTTACGGTGTGGGCAATAATGGCCGTCGGCTTGCCCGGCGTGACCGGAAGCGCACCCAGTGCTGTGCGCAGGGCGCCCACATCGTGGCCATCAACTTCACGAACGCCAAAGCCGAAGCTTTGCCATTTGTCCACCAGCGGTTCGAGGTCCATGACCTCGCTTGTCGGCCCATACGATTGCAACTTGTTGTAATCGACAATGGCAGTCACGTTATCCAGGCCGTGCTTGCCCGCAGCCATGGCCGCTTCCCACACCGCGCCTTCATTGATTTCGCCATCGCCGAGAATAACGAACGTGCGCCACCGGGCCTTTTTGATGCGCGCCGCCAACGCCATGCCGACACCGATGGACAGGCCATGACCGAGCGCGCCGGTCGAGGCCTCGACCCCGGGTATTTTTCCAAACTCCGGGTGACCACCGAGGCGGCTGTCGAAGGCACAAAACGTTTTTAGTTCTTCCTTGGGGAAAAATCCCTTGTCGGCAAGGACGGCATAAAGCGCCAGGCAGCCGTGGCCTTTGCTCAGGATGCAACGGTCACGCTCGGCCTTTGATGGGTCGGCGGCATCGAAGCTGAGGATATCGTCGTAAAGCACGCGCAAAATCTCGATCAGCGACAACGCCGGACCGAGATGGCCGCGCCCGGCAGCGGTCATGGTATCCACCACCATTTCGCGAAGCGCAATGGAACGCGCATCCAGCGGCGGGCTATTCAAGGTGGATTTTGATGCGGTCATACGGATAAACGCTCCAGAAGCATTTCTGATTTCTTCAATTGGGCCGCCCGCGCCCATTCACTGTCTTTATGTCCGGCCGCATGGCGCCTGTCCCATGCTTCTGGCAAAAACTCATTTAGCAATATAATACACCATATTAAGCCATATACGGGGTAAAGGGTTTCCAGCCGGAACGGAAACGTTTCATCGGCTGAGAAGGCCGGGCTCACGCTATTGCGGAAGTGTTCCGAAAGGGCATCGGGCAGGTTCATGCCGGGATGCAGCATAACATCGGCAACCATCTTGACCGGGTCATCCCAGCCAAAATATTCAAAATCCAGAAACACAATTTCACCGTCTGCGCGGCGCTTGGCATTGTGAAACCCGAAATCCGACGGGCTGAGGGCGCGGTGTTCGCTTGCCAGAACGGCGGCGGTGTCTACGCCCTCGCCAGCACATTGTTCGCGCACCGCCGCGATGGTGCGCCGGGCGGCAGGCACCAGAGATTGTTTCAGATAAGTATCCAGTTCGGGGTGGTCCATGGCGCATGCCTCTATTCTGGCCATGCGGCCTTGAAGCTGCTGGATGGCACCATCAATTGAAAAACAGTTGGCCGAAGCGTTGGCAAGTTCTGCAGCGCCCACTGCCGAGCGCAGGGTCTGGAGTTTCACCAGAAAACCGGATAGCGCGTCGACATCCGCTTGGTCAAAATCGTTTATCGCCTCGCCTTCTATCCACTGGTAAAGGGCCAGGTGATGTTCCGGATCGCACGCCAGCGGCGAGGGAACGGACGCAATGTCATGCTCGGCCAAAAACGAAAGGGCTGCATACTCCTGCCCCAGCCGGTCGCGATCGTCATTAGGCTGGGATGGGTAAACCTTGGCCGCCACGGGGCCGCGTTCGCTTTCGAGGCGAAAAATAACATTGTTGGCGCCGCCACTGACCGGCGAAGCCGTGGTGATGGCCCCGCCAAGGAGCTGGCCCGCAAGGGATAGTATTTGGGAATGGTCGGGCGCCGCTGACATTACTGAAACACCGTTTTCTCAATTTCACGCCACGTTGAAAAAGCCCTGAACGGAAAGGCGCTGTCATCAACTTGGTTGGAAAACAGAATCTTTTCGGTTCCACCGGGAAAAGCGGGGTCGTTCAAGACTTCCGGCAGGTCATCAATAAACCAGTCCAACGTCAGGGCCGTGATGCGCCCGAGCTTGGCTTCGCGGGTATCTTCAAAAAAAAGGTTCTCCGAAGCGATGGCAAAGCCATCCGGCTCAAAAAAACGGTGGCGGTTCATCCAGTCTGTGGCCGCATGGCGCAGGTTAGTTTGCTCCGCATCGTGGTGGCCGTATTCTGTTTTGTGGCTGACGATGAAAACATCGGCTTTGTTGTTGCGCGCTTCGCTCAGGAAGTGGCCGACACCGTCGATCAGGATGGCTCGGTTCATTTCCGCGCCGTAGATGCGCCCTTGCAGTTTTTGCCAATCGGTTTCGCCATCCGGGGTCTTCCTCAGGGCGTTGCGCAGCTCGGTCTTGGTCCGCGCACTTGTTGCTGGTTCCAGGCCCCATTCCCGCGCCAGGGAAACAAACGCCTCGTCATACCCGGCAATCGTGTTATCGAAGTCGATTCCAATGCGCATCATTCACTTCAGACTGATCTCTTGCATCATCTTGATGTTGAAGTATGTGGGGTCATCCATTGAGTTGGGCAGTTTACCGGCCGCAAACGCGTCAACCAGATCGCGGACGGCGTCTTCAATGGTAAATTGCGGCTCAAACCCCAATTCCTTACGCATTTTCTCCGATGAAACATGGTAAGAGCGCAAATCATCCGTCGGCTCTATATCAACTGCTAAATCTTCACCGACCACTGAGCGGACGATGTCGGCCAGCTGCAGAAGCGTGTGGTTTTCATACCCGGCATTGTAGATTTTGCCGTCAATTTTCTTACCCGGCTGCTGCAACAAGAACAGGTAAAGATTCGCCATATCCTTGATGTGGATGTTGGGTCGTTTCTGGCTGCCACCCAGAACCCGGATACGGCCATTATTAACCGCATGGTTGGTCAGGATGTTAACCACCACATCGAGGCGTTGCCGCGGTGCGTAGCCGCACACCGTGGACGGGCGGATGGTGCAGGTGACGAAGCCTTCTTCGCGTTCGTCCTCGAGGATTTCCTCGCAATCCACCTTGAACACCGAATAATCGGTCAGGGGCTCTAGGGCCAAGTCTTCGGTGACTTCCGCGTCTTCCTTGATTCCGTAAACACTGGACGACGACGCATAGACAAAGAGCTTCACGTCCGCTTTCTTGGAAGCCTTCACCAGCGGGCGGAAAGCATCGAGGTTGATGGACTTGCCCAAACCCGGGTCGAGGTCAAAGGACGGGTCATTGGAAATGCACGCCAGGTGAATAACCGCATCGCAGCCCTCAAGGGCGCTGGCTACATCGGCGGCACTCCTGATGTCACCCTTGATTTCGCGCAGGTCGGGGTTGCCGCGAGAACCCGCCAGGGCACCATCGCCATAGATATACAGATCCAGAACCGTAACCTTGTAGCCTTGGTCCAGCAGCATGGGCACAAGGGCGCTGCCGACATAGCCCGCGCCGCCGGTAACCAGAATGTGATTGTATTGATTTTTCATTCGTTACTTCTTTTTCTATATTTCAATAAATTGCAAAATGCTTAAGCCAGCTTTTCAACTTGGCGGAAACAAAGCTTCAGGTCGCTGCGTTGGATCATGCGGCCGATACCGCCGGGATGATGTTTGTAAAGATTGACAGAATTATCAATATATCCGCGTTGTTTATCCGTATGATAAAAGCGCAGCTTGGTTTCAACCGGCTCTCGCTTCCAAGTGCTGCCGTTCTCATTTGCCGGTGAAGCTTTTCTCGAGAAATCATAATTAAATTTCTCGACGCGGTCACCGGCCTGGTCGTGAACGGCTGCCTTTCTGGATATTTCAAACCGTGCTACCTCGCTCAGGTAATTTGATATCTCGTCCGTAAGTTCACCACGATCCGACAACATATTTCTTGCTGCCTGCATCAAAGCAGCGGCCATTTCCTCGTATTCCAGATAAAGCAACGCCCGGTGATCCAGCAGTTCATTATTGCCCGCTTTCTCCGACATGACGCCGTTGAAAAACTCATCGCTCAAAACAGCCTTATCCACATCTACACGGGTCAAAAACAGGTCTTCCGCCGTTTCACGCTTAAAGCTGGCAATGATTTCCAGAACCTTCGGGGAAAACACCTCGTTGTTGCCGTGCATATACTCGATAATATCAAATGTTTTTATGCCAACATTTTCAATTTCACGGAAAAATTCTTCAAACAACCGGTTGTTAAAGAACGATTCAATCAAAAGGTTCATCAACCTGCACGAAACGTAGTCATCAAACGTCAGGTCGTTGGCCGTGACGATGATTTCGTCCATTTCACAGACTCTGATCTTATCGTTACCAAATTCGTACTCTCCGGCGCAGCCTGGAATAACCCGGAAGCGCGTCTCAATGCCGTGCATTTTTCGTGTTTCCTTTGACGCCATGTCCGTGCCCAGTAGCATCATGGCCTGAAACATACGAACGGAATCAATGCCGTTTTCAATGCAATATTTCAAAGAAGTAAAGTGTTTCTTTTTTGAATCCCCCGGCAGGCCCAGAATAATTTCAGACATGGAAGATGCCGTGCCCAGACTTTTTACAAAATCTGTGAGTTCTCGGTATGCATCCAGGGAAATATTTGATCGGCTGATGTTTTTCAGCACCTCTTCATCGGTTGTTTGTATAGATGCGCCAAATGCCCATGCGCCGTTCATTATTTTGGCCGCTTCGATGATTCGCTTCGGCTGGTTCTTTCCCGATGAAGCGCCAACAAAAAGTGGCCATGAGTACTTTTTCTGGACTCTGGCTATAGCCTCAGCAGTTTTCTTGTCCTGCTTGTACATACCGAAATTTAGGTCGGTAATGGTCAATTCATTGATGTTTCTTATGCGTTGAGCGATGTATTCCAGCTCATCGCTCGTACGCTCGGAATCAAACCTTATAACCTTGTTTTTGGATGCCAGTCCGTCGGCGCAAAAAGCGCAGCTAAAAGGGCAACCGCGCGTTGTCTCAACCATAGGAACCAGTGGTGTTCCAAAGAACTGGTCCAGCATTCCCGTCAGGTATGGTGATGGAATGATGTTGATATCGGTTATGCGTTTGATATCCCCGGAAATCAGGTCATCGCCGTCAAGGTAAACGCAATTAGTTATGTTGCTGTGCGAAGACTTCAGTTTCTCAATGTCAAAATTAACTTCTTCAAGTTGCAGCACGGTTTCGACAAAGCCGACCTCGCCCTCGTTCTGAATATAGAAATCAATGGCCGGACGGTCGGCCAGAAAATCTTTTTTCTCCTGAGCTTCAGTCGGGAAATTAGGCCCGCCAAAAAACACTACGATTTCCGGATAGGTTTTTTTTACCCATTGGGCAACGCTGTAGTTCAGTTCAAAATTCCAGGAAAAAGATGAGAAGCCAATTACCTTTGGTGGCTGCTGTTCAAACGCTTCTGCCAGTGCCTCTGGAAACTTGAACAACTGTACATCGTAGCGGTCCCCCACTTTTTCCTTGGCATAGCTTGCCACAAAGGAAGCGCCCAACGGAAAGGACAGCGCAGATATACCCAGTGCCGTGTGCGTTAAATCACAAATGAATATTCTATTCATTTAACGTAACTCCATTGTTCTGGCTTCCCGAAACCAGACTTCATATCTATTTAAGCAGGGTTGTTACAAACTTCATCAGAGAGACCTTATCAATCGATTTTCTATGACCAATAATTCCAACCTTCATTGCACCCGCCGCATTACCGATAAATGCCGCCATTTCCTTGTTTGCGCCGTTTGCCATCAGTGGCGAAGCAATAGAGAAAAAAGCATCCCCTGCGCCAACCGTATCAATTGAATCACGGGTAAAGGCCGGCATGTGTACAACATCGTCATTTCTAGGGCCAACATAACAGCCATGCTCCCCATGGGTCACAACAATACAGTCACAGTCGATTTGCCCCGGTAACGATTCCTTGATGATATCGACAATATCACTGAACTTATCCATGGCTGCAAGGCGGGCCTCTGGCATATCAATACACAGGAAATCCGCACTGGGATATTTCGTTATAAGGTTGTAGCCGTGGTTACCGCTGTTGGTCTGGGCGTTTACCGCCAGAAAGGGTGATTTTTCGATCAAGACATCCACGGTGCTCTGCTGGATAAGACCATGGCCGAAGTCCGTCACGATTACAGCATCGGCGCTGGTAATCTTTCTTTCAATCAGGTCATCAATTGCAGTTCGATCCTTTGGCCCGACCGGGAAATCGTTCATATGATAAACTTCAAAAAACTTCTTTGGTTTATGACCCTGGTCTAAAAACCTGACCTTCCTAGTCGTCGGCCGGTCTTTGATTTCAATTATGTTGAGTTTAACGTTTGGCAAAACGCTTTCACGAATAACCTTTTCGAACGTCTCTTCGGCACCCAGTGTTGTTACTATCTCTACTTCCCTGCAAAAACTTGCGATGTGGTTTGCCGCAGCAAAAACGCCGCCGGCAAATATTTCCCTTCCCTTAAAGATTGAGGAAATCATGGCCTCCTTTGCAGATTTACCCATCGGTTCAACGTACTGGTAGTCGTCAATGATGGCGTCGCCGACAATGGTTATCTTCATGTCGGCGATTGATTCAATTTGCGCTATCAGTTTTTCTGCATTCCAATGGTGCTTCTTTTCCTTTAGATAGCTTCGCAAGGGCGAATCAAAAACATCAAAGTGGCTGTTAATCAGCGAAGACGAACTGTAGGTAATCTCGTCCGTGAAAATGACTTTTCCGCCATACCCTTCTACCGTTTCACGTTCTGAGACTATTTTTCCGGTGATATCCTCGCTGGCGTTAAGGTAATCCGTGCCCTTGACGTATGCATCCGGCTTGATGGCTTCCAGTACGGGCATTGCGCTGGGTCCGTATTCAATGCCCACAAAGTCCACGATATTTAGTGCACTTAGAAACTCGGCGCGTAATTGTTCGGTAAAGATAGGCCTATCCGGTCCCTTATTGACAAACTTGTCGCTTGTAATGGAAACAATCAGCGTATCCCCTTCGCGCTTCGCAGCTTCAAGATGACGAACATGACCCAGGTGAATCAGATCGAACACGCCGTGGCATAGGACTACGGTTTTACCCTCGGCCCGCAGCCTTTCGGCGATTTCGCCCAGCTCTGCTATGGTTTTGACCTTCTCGATAAAACCGTGCTGAGCCGCGCCTTCCGTTTCGGATATATCTGAATTTAATGGTGGCATAACGTGTATCCCAAAGTCATTTGTCGCCCAGATATTTAAACCAGTCCTGGGTGGCGTCGGCAATGGCTTCCGGGCCCCACACCGGGGCGTCGTGCCAACCGTCAATATTCTCAAGCATAATAGCCACCCCGTCTTCAAAGGAAACCGAGGGCGACCAGCCCAGCTTTTCCCGAATGCGGGAAATATCCGCAAAGGTGCTGTCGGGCTCTCCGGGTCGCTTGGGGATATGCACCTTTTCCCCACCCAGAATATCAATCAGGTGGTTGATGCTGTAGGTGCCGCCGGACCCGATATTGAAAATCTCTCCAGAAACATCCGCTGCCGCCGCTTTCACAAAAGCATCCACGACATCCGTTACAAAAGTAAAATCCCTTGTTTGTTCGCCATCACCGACAATGGTGAAGGGCTTGCCCGCCAGTTTCTGCGCCAGAAAAACACCAAACACGGCGCCGTAAGCACCGGTGGTGCGGTGCCGGGGGCCAAAAACATTAAACATGCGCAGGCTAACCACCGCCATACCGTAGGTCTTGCCCCAGTGCATGACGTATTCCTCGCCCACATACTTGGTCAACGCATAGGGATACATCGGGTTGATGGCGGCAGTTTCCGGCGTTGGGTACTGGTCTGGTATGCCGTAACACGATGAAGACGCCGCATAGATAAAACGCTTAACGTCCGCATTACGCGCCGCCTCAAGAACATTGATGGTGCCCTGGACGTTGGCCTGATGATATGGCTTGGGTTGCTGAATTGAAGGCACAATATCGGCCATAGCCGCAAGGTGGAAAACCCACTTAACACCTTTGAACAAATCATCAAGGTCGGCTTCGGCGATATCCGCCTCAACGATATCAACCGTGCCTGCCCCTGCGGCTTCATCAAGGTTGGATCGTCTGCCGGTATAAAAATTGTCGATCACGCGCACGCTCAAGCCGTCCCGAACCAGGCGATCAACCAGATGGCTGCCGATAAAGCCGGCTCCGCCGGTAACGATGCAATCGATGTTTTTGCTTTTACTCATACTCAGGGTTCGCTCATGTCTTTTAATTCTGCTTCTGCTTCAGGTACATGCATTCCAGCACACTGTGTAAAAGGGCTTCATGTCCCAATTCCGCGTGGCCGTAAAGCGATGTGGAAAGATGAAACGACAAATTTGCCTTCAGTGACCATAGGGGGTTGTCGCCTTCAAAGGCTGATAGCGTTGCAAGGGTCATGCCATTTTCACCGGCAAACTTTGCAGCGTTGATAATGTTCTGCGAATTACCGGAACTTGAAATGGCAATCAGCATGTCACCCGGCCGGGCCAGCAACGAAAGCGGGCGGGAAAACACTTCCTCAAAGCCATAATCATTGGCCATACACGTTTGCAGTGCCGGGTCATTCAGGGTCTGTGAGCGAATGTTCAGTTTATTCAAGACATCCTGCGACAGGTGCGAACAAATAGCCGCACTGCCCCCGTTACCAACCCACCACAGGGCAGCATCGTGCGTACGCAAATCAAGGAGCATGCTTTCTAGTGCCGAAAGGGCGGTTTCCAAATCACAGTTCTTGTCCTGCATTCGACTCGATGCATTGGAAATGGTCTCAAAAAGCCCTTCCAGCCACGATTTGTGGGTCAACTTTCTGTCTCCCGAAGAAATCCTGGCGAAGGCGCAGATTATTACACAATCGCCCAAACGTGCCAAGCGCCGGAAATGGACGGTTGTGGAGTGTGTTAGCAGAAACGCAGGGCGCAAAGGGTGCATGGCAAAGTCAGGGGTGATAAGATTACATGATTTTCCACAAAATAATTATGGATAATTAAAGGGGTGGCAATAAAATAACAATTGAGTCAGTAATATATAACACTATCTAGTATGGATAGGCGCAAAGTGAGAAGGTTTATGAAGAATTCATCAACTTTACAAGATCAGCCAACGCGTGTTCTGTTGATCACATCTACCCCCGGAGATGAAACGGAAGATTCAGATTTCCGAATCATAGCGCCGCCCAATAACCTCTACCTGCTTTCCTCGTACTTGAAAAAGCACGGGCGGGAATGTGAGGTTCTGGATAACGAAGTTGATGACTTCGAGCCGTTTCTCAAACGCGTTGAAAATGGGGAATTCGATGTCGTCGGGTTCAGCGTCACCCACTTTTGCATGATCAATGACCTGACAACGCTTTGGAAGTTCCGGGAGGCCGCAGGCAAGTCTGGAAAACCCGTTCATATCATCGGCGGTGGCCAGGAAGCGGCCATGAACGCCGTTCAATGGCTGGAAATGGGCCTGGACCTCATATTCCTTGGTTTTGCCCAAAAGGAGCTGTTGAAGTTCATTGTTAATTTTGAAGATAGCCGTAAAGACGAGACGCCCGCCGCAACCATAGACTTGGTTAAGGGCGTGCAGGGAATTACCTATAAGACGAAATCCGGGCTGACCGTCAGAGACCCCTCGCCCGCCCTGACACAAAAGGAATTTGAGCAGCTTTTCTTCCACGACATTATGGATGGGCCGTTACCACCGTATGAAACATATTGGAATAGAATGAGGGGTGCCCTTGCCTTCGGCGGCGCTGGCGTAGGGGAATTTACTATTGAGAATGCACGGCTCTACACCACCAGCCACTGTCCAAGACGGTGCGGATTTTGCAGCACACAGACCTTCCTTCCGGATTCACAGGATTCAAAATCGCCCATCATTGTCCTGCCCGCCAGACAGGTTCTGGAACTTATAAAACGATATGTGACGGAACTTGGCACAAAAGCCTTTTCCTTTAATGATGATGACTTCCTGGTTGGAAACAAAATCGGGATTGACCGCGCCGCCGCACTTTGTGACGGCATCATTGAAATGAAAAAGAACGGTGAGATTGATCCCGGCGTCAGGTTCTTCTGCCAAACCCGGCTTAATAACCTAGTCATTCGCAAGCCGGGCGGTGAGCGAGTAGCCAACTTTGAGTTGCTTAAAAAAATGAAGGCAGCGGGTTTTTCAAGCATGAGTATGGGCGTAGAAACACTTGTGCCCAGAATGCTTAAATCACCTTCCGTGAACAAAGTTGGGGCAACAATTGATGATGCCCGAACAGCTATAACCGCGATTATTGAATGCGGTATAACCGCACAGATCAACATCATCATGGGCCTGCCAGAATATTCCCCTGAGGAACTGGGTCAAAACCTTGAAAGCGTGCTTGAATACCTGCACATGGGCTGTGAAATCGGCGCCACAAGAAGGCTATTTTCCCTGCCAGGCGCACCCCTGTATGAGCGCGAAGGCTACGAAGTAAGCTACAAAACGTGGGTGCACCCGGAATCCGACGAAATCTTCAAGATTACCCACCAATTCATCCCCTTCGATCCGGAATTCGAAAAAATCATCAGTGGGATTCCTGACGTCCAGAATGCGTATATGGACGAAAAGTTTGGTACCGAAAACATGGATGGGAGAATCGTTCATCGGCGCATGGTGGGCCTGTCCTCCTTTTACGCCGCGACCAAGCTTCTGGGGCGCGACGACCTTGCCGCCCAATTCGACCAACTAATCTCCAAAGGGATGGGGATGCACCAGTCGATGGCTTCATAACCACTTGCATCGTCCCGCCACCATCCTTCCGGCCCGCCGCCGCCAGAATTTCCTAAACTTTACCCCACCCCCCTTCCTTGCCTCACCCCCCCCGGCACAATCTGCCGCCCGGCAGGGTTAAATCTTGCCGGAACGGCTGGCGGGAAACCTTTTCCCGTTCTCCAAATCAACATTAACCATCTGTTTTAAAGCGATTTTTCCACATCGCGGCCGATTGGCCCGCGGTTTGCAAGGTCTTGCTCGCTGACCCCTGTCGGCACCGGTTCACCCTGTTTCATCTTGTGGGAAAAGCGAGTTCAAGCCATGGAAATTACCCCCAACAAGCCCGGCGGCCTGCTGGACGCCGCCGTCACCGGCTCCAAGGGCAAAAGCACCGCCGATCTGGCATCGTTTGGCAACGTTGCCGTGTCGTTTACCAACATGGTGCAAAAGGCCGGCAGCAAGATGCTGCGCCAGGGCTCGTCTCCGGAAATTGAACAGGCCAACGCCGATGGCGGCGGCCGGGCCAGTATCTACGATGAACCACAGGCCGAGGCCCCCGAAGCCCCGGAAAACGAAGTCGACCTTGACGATAATCACCGCCAGGAACAGCCCGCCGAGCACAACGAAGCCCCGGTGGCCACATTGCCCAATGAGGCGCCGGAACAAGCCCCGGTCTATGACACCGCCGAGGCGCCGCAGGAGACTGCAAACACAAACAACGACGGCCAACCGCAAAACACCGGTGACGACGGCACAAACGACAACGCCGACATGACCAGCGATGGCGATGACGCGCCCGTAGCTGAGGAAACGAACAATGGCGAGGTTGCCGCAACCGACAACAAACCCCAGACCGGTGCCGATGTGGTTGCCGATCTCGGCCCGGTTCTTACAACTGCTGCCGCCGCGAGCGCCCAAACCAGTGGACAGGCAACCCGCGTTGCCCCGGTGGAAAAGGTTATTGAACAACTGAGCCAGGCCAAAAACCCGACTGCCGTTGTAACCGAGGCCAAAACGGCAAACACCAAAACGGCGGGCGGCAACGAAGCCAACCAGCAAAACCAGAACGCAGCCAATACCAACGCCGATGATAACGCAGCCTTCCTCGATGGCCTGTTGGGCAAGAAAGACGGCAAACAGGCCAGCACCAAGGCCAACCAACAGGGCCAACAGGCCAGCGCCGCCAAGGCCGAAAACGCCAATGCCAACGCCAATGCTAACGCCCACCTTCGCACAGACCCCCTGAACCCGGCCCAGACCCAGGCCCAACAGTTAGCCAAGACCCTGAACGACCCCAAAGCCAACGTGCAGATCAACGTAACGGTAAACGACGAAGCCCAGACGCTGACCTCCAAGCCCACCGCTTCGCTGACCCCCACCGCGGTCGCGACCAAGGCGGAAAAGCCGGCTACCGGCCAGAACCAAAACCAGAACGCCCAGAATAACAATGCGGCTGGCACCCCCCAGGCCGGCATTGCGGCACAAGGCGCCCAACCCGCTCAGGTATTGGCCCAACTGGCACAGGGCGGAAACCCCCAGGCCGCCTCGAACGGACAGGCCGCTGCTGCGGCCACCACCGCGGCCGGCAGTGGCGCCGAAGGCGTGAACGCCACCTCAGCGGTTTCCCCGGCGGGCAACACACAACCGGGGCAAACCCTGCAACAGGCCACGCAAGCCCAAAAACCGGCTACACCGCAACAAGCCGCGCACCAGCGCGAAGTCATGCAGCAGGTTACGGTGCAAATTACCAAGGCCATGAACGCCGGTGCCGACAAAATCAACATCCAGCTCAGGCCCGCTTCGCTGGGCCGGGTTGAAGTGCAACTCGAAATGGCCGAAGGCCGCATCACGGCCACGGTTGTGGCCGACAGCAAGGAAACGCTGGACCTGTTGAAAAGCGGCGCCAAAGACCTTGCCAAGTCACTCAATTCCGCCGGCTTGCAAACCGATAGCAACGACCTTGAATTCTCGCTTCGTGAACAGGGCAACCAGAACGTGGCCCGCGATGGCAAGGGCAAGGACGACCGGCTGGACTTTGACGATGTCGCCAATGGCGAAGGTGAAGAAGACCCTGGCGCGGCATTGGAAACAGCACTGCGCGACATTATCAGCGAAGGGCGCGTGGACGTACGCGCCTGAGCGCTCAACTGAGCTTTTAAATAATTCCCTAAGGGAGAAACAAGAAAATGCCCGCAGCAAATGCAATCGACATCCTCGGTGGCGCCAATACCGCCAGCGCTGCCCAAAGCAAGGCCAAGCTCGAAGATGAACTGAATAAGTTCCTCAACCTGCTGGTCACCCAGTTGAAAAACCAGGACCCGCTGGAACCGATGGACGCTACCGAGTTCACCAACCAGCTTGTTCAGTTTGCCAGCGTTGAACAACAGATTTACCAGAACGCTAACCTGGAAAAGCTGCTTGAATCCGCACACATCAGCCAGGTCTCGAACCTGGCCAATTATCTCGGCACCAACATCGAGGCGCAGACGGATTCCCTGAACCTCGCCAACAGTACGGCGCGCCTGACCTACACCCTGGTCGATGACGCCAAGACGAGCAAAATCGTCATCACCGATGATTCAGGCAAGGCCGTTTACACCGGCGTAGCAGAAAAGGCCGCAGGACGGCACGAATTTGTCTGGGACGGCCTGGACGACAACGGCATCCAGCTACCCGATGGAACCTACAACTTTACCATCAACGCCTTTGACGCAGACGATGAACCGCTGCAATACGCCCGCTCCGTATTTGGCATCGTTACCGCTGCCGGGTCCGACGAGGGTGCTGTTCGCCTGTACATGGGCGACGTCACAGTTGGCCTTGAAGATGTTGTCGCCGTTTCGAAGGCTCCCGTGCCCGCTGCGGACCCTGTTCCTTAAATGAATTAAATCGCTAACGCGAAAGCAATGAACTGAGTTTTTTTAATCAACGGCCATGGCAGAAAGTCAGGCCCGGACAAGTCAAGCGAACCTTAAGTAAATGGATGGCTTGTCAAACGGCAGAAGCGCCGCTCAATCACAAAGGAGTTTAAAATGAGCCTCTATGGTGCGCTTTATTCAGGTGTTTCAGGCCTGACCGCCCAATCCAGCGCGATGGGTGCTATTTCGGATAACATCACCAACGTCTCGACGATCGGTTTCAAGAATACATCGGTCAATTTCCAGACCCTGGTGACGAAACAAACCTCATCCACCTTCTATTCCGCTGGTGGTGTGCAATCAAACCCGCGCCAGGCGATTGATGTGCAGGGCCTGTTGCAGGCATCGACATCGCAAACTGATATCGCCATTTCCGGCGGCGGCTTCTTTGTCGTTAACGAGGCCAACACGCCGACGTCCAGCGATGCCTATTTCTACACCCGCGCCGGTTCGTTCAAGCAGGATTCCGAAGGCTTTATGACCAACGCCGGTGGTTACTACCTGCAGGGCTGGCCGACGGACGCGGCGGGCAAAATCGTTCCTGCCGATAGCACCCTGTCGAGCACCAACCTCAATGTGATTTCCAATGACTACCTGGAAACCATCAACCTGAGCCGCGTCGCCGGCTCGGCGGCGGCAACCACGGAAATCACCATTGGCGCCAACCTGCCCGATACCGTTGCCGGCACAAGCTTCAATACCGACGTCCAGTTCTACGACAGCCTGGGCACGCCGCGCTCGCTGAGCTTCGATTACACCAAAAGTTCCACGGTCAACCAGTGGAATATCGGCGTCACGCCGCCCGCCGGGGCTGCCGTGCTGACATCGTATGACAGTGCCGGTGTGGTTCACGACAGTTGGGGCCGGCTGGATTTCACCTCGCGCCCGGCTGATGGCTCCATTGTCGCGATTGATGGCGTTAATTATGAATTCGACAGCGACGGGTATTACGGCGGTGCGGTACTGCAATCGGAAACCTACAATTTCACCGCCAACACGGCAAACTCATGGACGGTGGGCGATGTTATCAATTTTGATGTTACGCTGGCTGGTGTTGCGCAGACGACGCTCAACATAAGTCAATCCGGCGCTGGTATAACCCTGTCGGACATGGTCGATGACATTGCCGCCGCGATTACCGCCGACACGACCCTGGGCGCGCTCCTAACCGCCACATCGAACGGCACTGGCACGCTGACCCTTACGTCGAAGGTTCCCGATCAGGAAATGACCGCTGAAGCCTTTAGTGTCGGCACTGATAACGTTACGACCGGCTACTTGAGTGCGGCGCCTGTCAATACACTTGTTACGGCCTTTGTCACGCCCACCACCCAACAGGTGGACACTTCCACCAGCACCTCAATCGCCGGTGATGTGGCGCAGCTGGTGGCCAAGGTTATCGCCTACGACACGGACTTTACCAGCACCAACAAGCGCATCTTGCAGGACGCAGACAACACCACAACGGTATTGTTCCACGAAGACGGAACGGCATCCATCGCCGTTGATGCGACCGCCGCGCTGAATTCTTCCGGTGGCGGCGCCACGTCGCAAACGGCGGCGTTCACGGTGGATGAGGTTTCTGACACCTACGCGGACTATTCGCAGTTCGTGTTTGCGGCAAAGCCAGTCAATAACGACACCATCATAATCAACGGCATCACCTACACCTTCCAGTCCGGCGAGGCCATTAACGACGGCGATAAAACTATTTCCACCGCTGGCACCATTGGCCAAATGGTCGAAGATCTTGAAACCGCCATCGAGACCAACGACCCCTACTTCCCGTCGGGAAGCGCGGTCCGGCGGCGCACCAATGCCAACAGCGCCAACACCGATAACACCTTGGTGCTGACGTCCGTTTCCGGAAAACCGTATGATGTGAACATGGCCGGCATTACCACGGCGACCAATATTACCGATGTTGACGGCACCACCAATTTTGGTGGCACCACGGTAAACGTTGCCACCACCCACAGTCTGGTCTTCGATTCCAAGGGCCTGCCCGCGGATATCAATGTGACCAGCCTGAAAATCCAGGGCTTCACCAACGGCGCCTCGGACATGGTCGGCACCACGGCGCTGGCCATCGATTTTGGTACCGTCGGCGGTGAAGACGGCATGACCCAGTTCGGTGATGAGTTCACGCCGTCGTTCATTACCCAGAACGGCTCGCGCTTTGGCTCGTTCGCCGGTGTGTCCATCTCGCCGGAAGGCACGGTTACAGCCCTGTTCGATAACGGCGATACACGGCCCATCTACCAGGTCCCCATCGCCACCTTCGTTAACCCCAACGGCCTGGAATCACGCACCGGCAACGTGTGGAACGCGTCGGAAGGTTCCGGCGACTACACGCTTCGCACGGCTGGTAACGGCCCCGCGGGCGTGATCACGCAGGGCTCGTTGGAGGCCTCGACGGTGGATATCGGCGAGGAATTCACCTCCATGATCGTGGTGCAAAGGGCTTATTCAGCCGCCACCAAGATTATCTCCACCGCTGATCAGATGCTTGAAGAATTGATGCGAACCAAGCGTTAAGCCAGGTCGCCCAGGCGGCCTGATCGACCTCAAGCCCGTGGCAGTGAAAATTGCCGCGGGCTTTTGGCGTTTGGAGAAACAAAGTCCATCTTTTTTCCCTCATCACACTGGAATCTCAGCCGTTTTAGGGTTTCCTTAAGACGCCATCGGGTATCAAGGAGGGGAACCAGGCAACCGTAGAAAACGGAATCAAATTATGACTTTGGACGCACGGAAGAAATCGGTCCGTCCCGATGAACACGAGCCCTCCGACACGGCCCGATATGACGGATCAACCATGAAGCTTGCCGACCTGCCACCTTCCGATACCAAGCGCTGGATTACCCGGCGCAAGGCAGAAGTGGTGGCGGCTGTGCGCTCGGGCCTCATCACG
>CBFCYL010000016.1:0-42030 GCA_965602455.1 uncultured Thalassospiraceae bacterium
GACGGCGTTTTTGAAGTGAAGTCCACCAACGGCGATACATTCCTCGGCGGTGAAGATTTCGATGCCCGCATCATTGGTCACCTGGCCGAAGAGTTCCAGAAAGAACAGGGCATCAATCTACGCGAAGACAAGCTGGCATTGCAGCGCCTGAAGGAAGCTGCTGAAAAAGCCAAGATCGAACTTTCCAGCGCCACGCAAACGGAAGTGAACCTGCCGTTCATCACCGCTGATGCATCTGGCCCGAAGCATTTGAATGTCAAGCTGACGCGCGCCAACCTTGAAAAGCTGGTTGGTGATTTGGTCAAGGCGACCATTGAGCCGTGCAAGGCGGCGTTGAAAGACGCTGGTGTCAGTGCATCGGACATCAAGGAAGTTATCCTCGTTGGCGGCATGACACGTATGCCCATGGTGATGGAAACGGTTAAGGAGTTCTTTGGCCGCGAACCGCACAAGGGCGTTAACCCCGACGAAGTGGTCGCGCTTGGTGCCGCCATTCAGGGCGGCGTGTTGAAGGGTGAAGTGAAAGATGTCCTGCTTTTGGATGTCACGCCGCTGTCGCTCGGCATTGAAACACTGGGCGGTGTGTTTACGCGGCTGATTGACCGCAACACCACCATCCCGACGCGCAAGGGGCAGACGTTCTCTACCGCCGAAGACAACCAGACGGCGGTGACCATTCGTGTGTTCCAGGGCGAACGTGAAATGGCAATGGACAACAAGCTGCTTGGCCAGTTCGATCTGGTCGGCATTCCGCCAGCACCGCGCGGCGTTCCGCAGGTTGAGGTTACGTTTGATATTGATGCCAACGGCATCGTCAACGTATCGGCCAAGGACAAGGCCACCGGCAAGGAGCAGCAGGTTTCCATCCAGGCTTCCGGCGGTCTCGGCGACGAAGACATAGAACGCATGGTCAAGGAAGCCGAAGAGCACGCCGATGACGACAAGGCACGCCGTGATCTGGTGGACGCCAGAAACCACGCCGAGAGCCTGATCCATCAGTCGGAAAAGAATCTCGAAGAGTTTGGCGACAAGGTCTCGCCTGAAGAAAAAACCACCATCGAAGACGCCTTGAAAGAAGCCAAGGAAGCGATGGAAGACGAAAACGCCGATGCCGAAACCATCAAGGCCAAGACCGACGCCCTGATGCAGGCCGCCATGAAGCTGGGCGAAGCCATGTACAAGGCACAGCAGGCCGAAGCGGAAGCATCGGGCGAAGGTGCTGACGCTGGCGAGGGTGAAGGCCAGCCGGGCGACGACGCCAAGGTGGTTGACGCCGACTTCGAAGAAGTCGAGCCCGGCGCTGAAGCTGCCAAGGAAGACAAGGAAGATTCTGACGCGGACAAAAAATAACCGCGCAAAAAAACCGCACAGCCTTTAGGTTGTGCATAAGCAAACAAACGGCAATCCGGCGGGCAACAAACCCGCCGGTTTCGCCTGTTTAAAGGGGGCCCCTTTTCAGGGGGCGATGCGGACAATGGCGAAGCAGGATTATTACGAGCTTCTCGGTACGGACAAAGGAGCCGATGCGGACACCCTTAAAAAGGCGTACCGCAAGCTCGCCATGAAATATCACCCCGACCGCAACCCCGACGACAAGGTTGCCGAACAAAAATTCAAAGACCTCAACGAAGCCTACGAAGTCCTTAAGGACGACCAGAAGCGCGCCGCCTATGACCAGTTCGGTCACGCCGCGTTTGAACAGGGCGGCCCCGGCGGGCCCGGCGGCTTCGGCGGCGGTGGTTTTGAAGGTTTCGCCGGTGGCGGCTTCGCCGATATTTTCGAGGAAATGTTTGGCGGTTTTGGCGGCGGACAGCGCGGCGGGCGTGAACAGTCCGGGCGCGGTTCCGACCTGCGTTTTAATATGGACATTAATCTTGAAGACGCGTTCAGCGGCAAAACCACCGATATTCGCGTGCCCACTTCCGTAGCCTGTGAAACGTGCAACGGCTCTGGCGCCAAGCCCGGCACCGACCCAGTAACGTGTGCCACGTGTCAGGGTCACGGCGTTGTTCGCGCCCAGCAGGGCCCATTCCGGGTGGAGCGCCCGTGCCCGTCATGTCACGGCCAGGGCAAGGTCATCAAGGAGCCGTGTTCCGACTGCTCGGGCGCCGGGCGCAAGGCAAAGGACAAAACGCTTAGTGTCAACATTCCGGCCGGCGTCGAAGAAGGCACGCGCATCCGCCTGTCCGGCGAAGGCGAAGCGGGGCTTCGCGGTGCACCCGCGGGCGATCTTTACATCTTCATTTCGGTACGTCCGCACCGCATTTTCCAACGCCACGGCGCCGATATTTATATGCGTGTGCCGGTGCCCATGACCACGGCAGCGCTGGGTGATACCATCGAGGTGCCGACGGTCGAAGGCGGCCGGGCGCGCATTAACGTGCCCGCCGGAACCCAGCCGGGGCAGCAATTCCGCCTCAAGGGCAAGGGCATGAGCGTGTTGCGTTCAAAATCGCGCGGTGACATGTTCGTCGAACTTAACGTCGAAACGCCCGTCAACCTGACCAAGGCGCAAAAAGAACACCTTGAAAAGCTGCGCAAGTCAGGCGCCGATAACAAAAAGCACAGCCCCGAATCCGGCGGCTTTTTTGCCAAGGTCAAGGACCTTTGGGAAGATTTGAAGGATTGATATTCCCCCTTCGCCTCTTTCTGCTATCATCCGCCCTGTTGAATGAACAGATGGGGCTACCCCAATGAACATCGGTATTGTCGGCGCCGCCGGGCGCATGGGAAAAATGTTAATTGCCGCCGTGACGGCAGCAGACGGCGCGCGCCTGGTCGGCGGCACCGAAGCCCCGGGCCATGCCGATCTTGGCCACGACCTCGGCGAGCTGGCCGGCGTGGGCGCGCTGGATATCGCGCTGACGCCGGACACCAACGCTCTTTTTCATGCCGCCGACGTGGTTATCGACTTTACCGTTCCCGCCGCCACCGCCACCCACGCGGCGCTGGCTGTCGAGTTGAACACCGCGCTGGTCATCGGCACCACGGGGCTGGACGCCACGGCGCAGGGCGCCATTACCAAGGCGGCGAAAAAAGTCGCCATCGTGCAGGCGGCTAATTATTCCGTTGGCGTGAACCTGTTGCTGGGCCTGGCGAAGCGTGCCGCCGAAACTCTCGGCGATGATTTTGATATCGAGATTTCCGAAATTCACCATCGCCATAAAATAGATGCACCATCCGGCACCGCGCTGGCGCTGGGCCATGCGGTGGCCGAAGGGCGCGGTGTTGAGCTGAATGCCAGGGCCGTCATGTCACGTGAAGGCATTACCGGCGAACGCAAGGCGGGCGACATCGGCTTCGCGACAATGCGGGGCGGCGACGTGGTGGGCGACCACACCGTTTTGTTTGCCGGTGCCGGTGAGCGCCTTGAGCTGACCCACAAGGCGGCATCACGCGATATCTTTGCATCGGGTGCGGTGTACGCAGCGCTGTGGACGGGCGGCAAAAAGCCCGGCCTTTATTCCATGAACGACGTGCTTGGGTTTTAGCCGGAAGTTTTCGAAGAAGGCCCGGCCTTAAGCCTGCGCAACACACCGGCAAGCTCCCCGGTAATGCGCGCTTTTTCATTTGCCGAAAGAAACGCCCCGACCTCTATGCCCTCGCCGTGGGAACGCACTTCCAGCGGCAGGTTCTTGGTGTCGGATCCATCAAAATGCACCTGTGTCCAATAGGCGGGAAAGGTTACTTTTTGCTCCAGCCCCATATTACGGCGCGTAACGTTAACGGTGTCGGGCGTGATCTCGATAACCTCGACCACTTCGGTGCGCTTGTGGATCATGCGCATCATGAAGGCGATAAAAATAAATTCACCGCCAAAAAAACCGAGCACTGGCCACGCGCCGATCATGGTCATGAAAATGCCGGCACTCATCCAGATGGCAAAAAGCGCGCTCAGTAAAATAAAAGCAACCTTGGGGTCGACCGAGCGGCGCGGACGCAGGGTCATGCAATAGGCCAGCGGTGCACCGTCGCCTTCGCCACCGTCATCAGGAGCGCTTTCAGATATGGTGATTGCCTGAGCCATGGCCCTGATTTTGACGATTTGGCCCGACCGATTCCAGAAAATTATTCGCCGGGCGCGGCCTTTCTGGTTTCGCACCGCGCCGCTTCCCAGCCGATCATGGCGGCCTTGCGTTCGGTGCCCCAGTGGTAACTACCGATCAGGCTGTTTTCGCGCACCACTCGATGGCAGGGAATAAGGAAGGCGACGGCGTTCCTGCCCACCGCGTTGCCCACCGCACGCTGGGCCGTGGGCCGGCCGATGGCTTCGGCAATGCGGCCATAAGTCGTGAGTTTCCCCTCGGGCAGCCGCACCAGCGCCTGCCACACCTGCACCTGAAAGTTGGTGCCACTGACCAGCACATTGAAAGGCGTTTTGCGCACTTCCGGTTTTGCGAAAATGGCATCGGCAAGTTCGCGGGTACCGGGAGTGTCGTCGATGAAGCGCGCATTGGGCCATGATTTTTTCGCGCGCTCCAGGCGATCATCCAGCATCTCACCATGAGCGAACGTTAGCCCGGAAATACCGCGGTCTGTTACCTGCAGCGCCATTTGCCCGAAGGGCGTATCGTGCATGCCAACGCGAATATCCATGCCCTCGCCGCCGGATTTAATCTCGCCCGGCGTGGCGGCTTCCAGCGTAACGCATAAATCGTGCAGCCGCCCCGGCCCGGAAAGGCCGACCTCTAAAGACGCGCTCAACACATCGGCGTCCTGCGCCAACAGGGCGCGGGCATGACGTTGTGTCAGGTAACTTAAAAAACGTTTTGGCGAAACGCCGACCCAGCGTGTGAACAGGCGCTGGAAATGATGCGGGCTCAGGCCCGTAACCGCCGCGACCTCGGCAAGGTCAGGCTGGTCGAGGCGGCGTTCGCCGATGTAGCGAATGGCCACGGCAATGCGGTCATAATCCGATAACGATGCGTTCTCGTTTACGGTTTCCAGAATGGCTTGGCGCATTCGAAGTCCCTTTGTGCTTCGCTGAGGCCGATATCCTTCAGCAGGTGGGCATGCAGCTTCGCCAGTTCGCGGCGACCCCGGATGCGGGCATCCACAAGGGCGCACTTATCATAAACCGATTTCAACGCCTTCGCGAACCGGACCGCAAACGGCGCCCCTTGGCGGAAAAACCTTTGGGAAGTGGTGGCTTGCTGTTTCATCATGGCTTGATTGTGGCGTTTGCCCGGGCGGGCAACCACCCGATTCTTGCGCACCTGAATCCGTGTGCACTGCCTTGCTTCGTGGCGCCGCCTTCACTAGGCTCAGCGGCATGAAAAAAACCGATGTTGTTACCTTTTTCAGTCGCCTGCGGAGCCAAAATCCGGAACCGAAAAGCGAGCTGGTCTGGACCAACCCCTATACCCTGTTGGTTGCCGTGGTTTTGTCTGCCCAGGCCACCGACAAGGGCGTCAACCGCGCCACCGAAAAACTGTTCAACACGGTGGACACACCTGAAAAGATGCTGAAGCTGGGCGAGGCGGGCTTGAAAAAACACATCAAAACCATCGGCCTGTTTAATACCAAGGCCAGAAATGTCATCGGGCTTTCCAAAATGTTAGTCGAAGACCACGGCGGCGAAGTGCCCCGAGAGCGCGCAGCGCTGGAAAAGCTTCCCGGTGTCGGGCGCAAGACGGCCAACGTCGTGTTAAACGTTTGTTGGGGTGAGCCCACCATGGCGGTGGACACGCATATTTTTCGCGTTTCAAACCGCACCGGGCTGGCTCCCGGCAAAACGGTGCTGGCGGTTGAAAAAAAATTGCTCAAGGGCGTTCCCGACGAATTCATGGTGTATGCACACCACTGGCTGATCCTGCACGGGCGCTACACCTGTAAGGCCAGAAAGCCAGATTGTCAGAAGTGTATTGTGCGCGACATTTGTGCGTTCAAGGACAAAACGAAATAACGTTATCCCTGAAACGCTACTTTAGCGCTGTACTGCTTTAAGGCAGGCTTCGCGGTCGGCGGTTTTGCCGTCCGGTGTGCGGGCATCAAAGTGCAGCACGCGTTTGATGCCACCCGCGGACGGCGCATCGTCGTAAAGAAACACGTTTAATACGCAGGTGCTGTTTTTGTATTGCCAGATTTCGGCGCCACCATCACTGCGCAAAAAGTCGGGCTTGCCAAGGCTGGCTTCTATTAGCTCGGCGCTGCGGCCAAGCAATTGTTTTACCGTGATGCGCGGCCGGTTGGGTGAGCGCACATCAAGGCGGGTATTGCCCGCGCTCGCTTCATGCCCCTTGTTGCTCATGGCGCGGTCGCCCGCCTCTACCAGCACACAACCGGAAAGCCCCGCCGCAAGCAGGGCCGCCAGCAGGGCAGTGGCGCCAATACGATGAAGATGTTTTGTCATTAGTTTTGCGGCCCGACTTCGGTGCCCGCCGCGCGAACGTCAACTTCTGTTCCGCCGTCAGTGCTTTTGTCGCGCCAGCGTTCGAACAGGTGGACCATGGCCGCCGTTGCCACCACTGGTGTGATCAGGTTTAAAATTGGCACCGTCAGGAAAAAAGCATAGGCCGAGCCGATCAACACGAGCGGCGTCTGGTGCGCCTTGCGCAGGCGCATCGCCTCGACGTTGTTAAGGCGGCGTGTGGCCACCACTTCAAAATATTCACGGCTCAGCAGATAACCGTTCAGGCCGTAATAGATAACAAAATAAACCGGCCCGAAAAACAAAAACGGCAGGCACAACAGGTTTAGCCCAATGGCCGCACCCAGAAAGCGCATTGCCCCGCCAATGGCAGCGGCCACGCTCTGGCCCGGCGGCAACGGCTGGTCGGGGTAGTGGCGCGCCTCAACGGCGTCGACCACGCGCTCCAGCAACAGCCCACCCACGGCGATGACCACCGGGGGAAACAGGAACCACGTCAGGAAAACGGCGCCGGCGCCAGACAGGAAATCGAACACGCTTTCCAGCCAGCCGATGGCGATAAAGGTGGTTACCTTCAGCGTGATGGCGATGGAGACCCAGGTGCCGACAAAAATAAGCGTTGTCCAGCCCACCGAGGTCCACACCACAGAGCGGGTGCGGGGGTCGGAAAGCTGGGTCAAACCGCGGGAAAAGGCGGAAAAAATGGCGGTCATGGGGCGGTGCTCCTCTGGCGGGGCATGGGGGTAATGGGCTCCCAGTGTCTACCAACCCGGCCCCCATCGCGCAAGGGCGTCGATTGCCCTTGATGCCCGGGCCGCCATGGCTATACTGCGCGCCAATTCGCACCCCCGCTGACGTTGATAGCTTTTGGAGCGCCTTATGAGCGAAACCCGTTTTGATGTGGCCGGTATCGGCAATGCCATTGTTGATGTGCTGGCCCATGCCGATGATGCCTTTCTCACCCGCCATGCCATGACCAAGGGCACCATGGCGCTGATCAATGACGCCACCGCCGATGCGCTGTATGCCGACATGGGCTCGGGCGTTGAGTGTTCCGGCGGTTCTGCCGCCAATACCATTGCCGGTCTTGCGTCACTGGGTGGCCGCGGCGCGTTCATCGGCAAGGTCAAGGCCGACACGCTTGGCGGCGTGTTTCGTCACGACATTGAAGCAGCCGGCGTTCACTTCCCAACCGCCGCCGCCACCGAAGGCGCCAATACGGCGCGTTGCCTTATTCATGTAACCAGCGACGCCGAGCGCACCATGAATACGTTTTTGGGTGCCTGCGTCGAGCTTGGCCCGGCGGATGTCGACCAAAGCGTAATCGCCGATTCCAAGGTGACTTATCTTGAAGGATATTTGTGGGACAAGGATGAAGCCAAGGCCGCTTTTGTTACCGCCGCTAGGGCCGCCCACGCTGCCGGCCGCGAAGTTTCGCTTTCGCTTTCAGACCCGTTTTGCGTTGACCGCCACCGCGAAAGCTTTCTCGAGCTGGTGGAAGGCCACGTTGATGTGCTGTTTGCCAACGAAGATGAAATTACATCACTATATAAAGTCGAAACGTTTGATGAAGCCCTTCAACACGTGCGCGGCCATTGCAAGGTGGCGGCGTTAACGCGTTCGGCCAAAGGCTCAGTCGTTTTAAAAGGCGATGAAGTGCACGTGGTTGACGCCGAAGCCGTTAGCACGGTGGTTGACACCACTGGTGCGGGCGATGCCTACGCTGCCGGTTTCCTGTTTGGTTATACCAATGGATACGAAAACGACCTCGCACACTGCGCGCGCCTTGGCGCTATCGCCGCGGCCGAGGTTATTTCACATTTTGGCGCCCGGCCTGAAACGCCGCTGAGCGAACTGGTCGCCCAAAAACTCGGATAACTTTTTGTTTTAATCAACCCGAAGCCCATTTGCGGGCTTAGGCAAGGCCATGTGGCCGCTAGATGAACGCGCAAACGCGCGCTTAAGGAAAATTTTTATGAATATCCGTAACATCGCGATCATCGCCCACGTTGATCACGGCAAAACCACGCTGGTGGATGAATTGTTGAAACAGTCTGGCACCTTTCGCGCCAACCAGAACGTGGACGAACGCGCCATGGATTCCGGCGAGCTGGAACGCGAGCGCGGCATCACCATTACCGCCAAGCCGACATCGGTGGAATGGAACGGCACACGCATCAACATCGTCGACACGCCGGGCCATGCTGACTTTGGTGGCGAGGTGGAACGCATTCTTTCCATGGTCGATGGTGTGTTGTTACTGGTTGATGCCGCCGAAGGCGCCATGCCGCAAACCAAGTTTGTTACCGGCAAGGCACTGAAGCTGGGGCTTAAGCCTATTGTGGTCGTCAACAAGGTGGATAAACCCGAACAGCGCGCCTACGAAGTGCAGGATGAAGTGTTCGACCTGTTTTCGGCGCTGGACGCCAATGAGCAGCAACTGGATTTCCCGACCCTGTTTGCATCGGCCAAAAACGGCTGGGCCGCAACCGAGCCCGAGGGCGCGCAGGAAAACATGGATATCGTTTTTGAAACCATCCTTTCGCACGTACCGCCGCCAACGGTGGTTGAAGACAAGCCCTTTTCCATGCTGGCGACAACGCTGGAAAGCGACAACTTTCTCGGCCGTGTGCTGACCGGGCGCGTTGAAACCGGCATCATCAAGCCGGGTATGACCATTAAGGCGCTGAGCCGTGATGGCGAGATTGTGGAGCAAGGACGCATCACCAAGCTGCTGGCCTTTCGCGGCCTGGAGCGCGTGCCCACCGATGCAGTATCGTCGGGCGACCTGGTCGCCATTGCCGGACTGACCAAGGCAACCGTGGCCGACACATTATGTGATATCTCGGTCGATACGCCCATTGCCTCGCAACCGGTTGACCCGCCAACGCTGGCCATGACCTTTGCGGTGAACGACAGCCCGCTGGCCGGCACCGAAGGCTCCAAGGTTACTTCGCGCATGATCCGCGACCGCTTGTTTTCAGAAGCCGAAGGCAACGTGGCGCTTAGCGTTAGCGAGTCTGAAAACAACGATGCTTTTGAAGTCGCCGGACGAGGCGAGCTGCAACTGGGCGTGCTAATCGAACAGATGCGCCGCGAAGGGTTTGAGCTTTCCATCTCTCGCCCGCGTGTGCTGTCCAAGGAAGAAGGCGGCCAAAAGCTGGAACCGCAGGAAGAAGTCACCGTTGATGTGGATGAAGAATTTTCCGGCATCGTGGTTGAGGCGCTGTCATTGCGCAAAGGCAAGATGGTGGAAATGAAGCCCTCGGGCGGCGGCAAAACCCGCCTTGTTTTTCATGTGCCGTCACGTGGCATGATTGGCTACCTCGGCGAGTTCATGACCGAAACGCGCGGCACCGGCATCATGGCGCGCATGTTCCACGATTATATTCCGCACGTCGGCCCGCTACCGGGGCGGCGCAACGGTGTTTTGATTTCCAACGGCACCGGCAACACGGTCGCCTATGCACTGGCCAGTCTGGAAGGGCGCGGACCATTGTTTATCGGCGCCGGCGTCAAGGTTTACGAAGGCATGATCATCGGCGAACATTCGCGCTCCGGTGACCTTGATGTGAACCCGCTTAAGGGCAAGCAACTGACCAACGTGCGTGCTTCCGGCACGGATGAAGCCACCCGCCTGACCACGCCCCGGCGCATGTCGCTGGAACAGTCCGTCGCCTACATCGAGGACGATGAGTTGGTAGAGGTCACGCCAGATAACGTGCGCCTGCGCAAGCGCCACCTCATTCAGCACGAACGCAAGAAAGCCAGCCGCACCAAAGAGGGTTAAGGCGCAGCCCCCCGCTGGGGGGGCTGGCGGCGCCCGGCCGCTGGGCGTAAAATGCCGCCATGTTGCGCATCACCGAAAACATAGAAATAGCCGAAGACGCGCTGGAAGAACGTTTTATCCGTTCTCCCGGCGCCGGTGGCCAGAACGTCAACAAGGTGGCCACCGCCGTGCAGCTGCGCTTTGATGCCAAAAGTTCGCGTGCTTTGTCCAATGCGGTCTTTTTGCGTCTGAAGCGCCTGGCCGGCAGCCGCATGACCCAGGCTGGCACGCTGGTCATTACCGCCAGCCGTTTTCGCACCCAGGACCAGAACCGCAAAGATGCAAGAGCGCGCTTGGTTGAGCTGTTGCAAAAAGCCGCCGTTGCGCCCAAGACACGCCGCCCAACCCGGACCAGCATCGCCCAAAAGAAAAAGCGCCTTGATAACAAAAAGCGCACCGGGGCGGTTAAGAAAATCCGTGGCCGGGTGAACCCAGACAAGGATTAAGGCTGTTCGTTAACCCACTACCGCCTCTTAACCGAATGGCAACCGCCGCCGGTGTTCAATGGGGCCATGAACGCATTGTTTGAAGCCGGCGAAAAAACCCGCACCTGGGGCGAGGCGGCACGCGCCTTTGCCCATCCGCGCGTTGTCGCCATGCTGTTTTTGGGTTTTTCAGCCGGTGTGCCAATCCTCTTGATTTTCTCGACGCTCTCGGTGTGGCTGCGTGAGGCCGAGGTGGCGCGTTCCACCATCGGCTTTTTCAGTTGGGCGGCGCTGGGCTACGGCTTCAAGTTCGTATGGGCGCCACTGGTCGACAAGCTGCCGCTGCCTGTGTTGGCGCGCGCCATGGGCCAGCGCCGTTCATGGTTGCTGGTCTCCCAAGCCATGGTTATGGGCGCGCTTTGTTTCATGGCACTTTCCGAGCCGACGGTGTCTTTAACCATGCTGGCGCTGGGCGCCGTACTGCTGGGCTTTTCCAGCGCTACGCAGGACATCGTGATCGACGCCTACCGCATCGAGGCGGCGGAAAAAGAATTGCAAGGTTTGATGAGCGCCACCTACATCGCCGGTTACCGCCTGGGTATGCTGGTCGCCGGTGCCGGAGCGCTGGAGCTGGCCGGGTTACTGGATGTGGTCGAAGGCTATGACGCAGCCGCGTGGCAAACCACCTACTTCGCCATGGCGGGAGTTATGGTCGTCGGTGTGATGACCACGTTTTTCATCAGCGAGCCGGTGCGCAAAGGGGCCACGGATGCACACCTGGAAACCATGGGCGATTACGCGCGCTTTATCGGCGTCTTTGTGGTCGCCGCAGTGGGCTTTGTCGGCACATTTTTCCTCAGCGCCGAGCTTGCGGCTTCGGCCAAAAGCGCCACCGCCGGTGATATGATCAGCAAGGGCGTTGCCGGGTTCATTGTAGAGGCCGTTCGACTGGGCCTCGCCGTTGGCGTGGCCACCGCATTGGGCTGGGCGCTGGTTGCCACGCGCGTGGTTCCCGGGGCCATGATTACGGAAACCTATCTCGCGCCGTTTGTGGATTTCTTTCGTCGCTACGGCAAAATTGCGCTGCTCATCATTGCGCTGATCGCCACCTACCGTATTGCCGATATTGTAATGGGGGTGATGGCCAATGTGTTTTACGTTGACCTCGGCTATGAAAAACAGGAAATCGGCCGCATCACCAAGTTCTTCGGTTTGTGGATGACCATCGGCGGCGGGTTTTTGGGTGGCCTGTTGACGGTGCGCTACGGGGTGATGAAGGTGTTATTTCTCGGCGGCGTGTTGGCGGCGGGAACCAACGTGCTGTTTGCCATTCTCGCCGGGATGGGCCCGGACCTGTGGGCGCTGGCTGGCGTTATATCAGCCGACAACCTTTCCGCTGGTATTGCGTCTGCTGCGTTCGTCGCCTACCTGTCGTCGTTGACATCGACTTCGTTCACGGCAACGCAATATGCGCTGTTTTCCTCCATCATGGTGCTGTTGCCCAAGCTGATCGCTGGGTACTCCGGCATGATGGTCGAAAGCGTTGGCTACACCACGTTCTTCATCGGCACTGCCATTATCGGCGTCCTGCCGCTGGTGCTGATTATCGCTGCCGCGCGTCTGGTAGCGCCCGCAAACCGCTAGATTTCAAAGATTTGGTGAAAACGGCTGGATTTCCACACCCCGCCGTGGCATATACCCGCCAACCGCGGGCGCTCCTATTTGATCCCGGGTCGCCCGGCCCCCAACCCCTAAAACGAGCAACCCCCCATGGACATCAAGAAAATCTCAATCGGCGAAAACGCCCCCAAGGAAGTCAACGTCATCATCGAGGTTCCCATGGGCGGCTCGCCCGTGAAGTACGAACTGGACAAGGAATCCGGCGCCATGTTTGTGGACCGCTTCTTGCACACGGCCATGCATTACCCGTGTAACTACGGTTTTATTCCGCACACGCTTTCTGATGACGGCGACCCGGTGGATGCCGCCGTTCTGGGCCAGCATATACTGGCGCCGGGCGTGGTTATTCCATCGCGCCCCATCGGTGTTTTGCAGATGGAAGACGAAAGCGGCATTGACGAAAAAATTCTTTGTGTGCCGGTGGACCGCCTGCATCCGTATTATGAAGAAGTTTCATCATTCAAGGATATACGCCCCATCATGCTGGAACAGATTGCTCACTTTTTCGGTCATTATAAAGACCTGGAAAAAGGCAAGTGGGTGGAAGTCCGCGACTGGGAAGGCCCTGAAACGGCATACAAGCTGATTCTTGAAGGCATAGAGCGCGCCAAATAAGCGCACCTTTCATTTAGCCTGCATTTTACTTAAATACCGTTTGTTGACCCGCCCCCTTTCGGCGTCGATGATGACTGCGCTTATTTCAAGTTGTCATGGTGCAGGGGGCACCTAATGAACAATCAGTCGCGGCTTCGCGTCGTCAATGCAAACATAGTCAAACTTGAAGTGGACGTTATTGTTAACGCCGCCAATACGGCGCTGTTGGCAGGTGGCGGCGTTTGCGGCGCCATCCACACCGCTGCCGGGCCGGAACTGGCGCGCGAATGCAGCAAGATCGGCGGTTGCGAAGTTGGTTACGCGGTGGCGACCCCGGCTTTTAAATTGGCATCGAAGTGGATTGTTCACGCCGTAGGCCCGGTGTGGGAAGATGGCGCCAGCGGCGAAGACGACTTGCTGGCGTCGTGTTATCAAAGCTCACTGGAACTGGCGCGCGACCTTGAAGCAGACTCCATTGCTTTTCCCGCTATCTCAACGGGCATTTACCGCTTTCCCCCGGAACGCGCCGCTACGATTGCCGCCCACGCGGCGGCTGACTTTATTGCTAAAAACAAAACACCCCACGAAATCATCTTTTGTTGCTTTGATGAAAAAAGCGCCGCCCTGCATCGGACGGCGCTCAGTTCACTTTAGGGTTTTGTATAAAACGCTTAGGGCTGCACACCCAGGCCGATCATCAGGAAGTACAACCCGGCCGCCAGCGCGGCGGCAGCGGGCACCGTAATAATCCACGCCGCGGCGATGGTCCAGGCGTGGTTGCGGCGAACCAGTTTGCGTTTTTTCGCTTTCTTGAGTTTCTTGTTCAGCAGCTTTTCGTCCAGCCCCTTAAGGCCATCCAGATTCGGCGTAATGCTTTCCACGGTCTCCATGCCCGCCTCGGCGGCGGCCTCGGTGGCTGCCAGCGGTGAAGGCCGCGCGGCAAGGCGATGGCTATCGCGCCGCGCCAGATATTCACGCAGGAAGCCAACACCGAACACGCCACCCACCGCGATGTGGGTGGAGCTGACCGGCAGACCCAGTGCTGAGGCGATGATCACCGTAATGGCCGCCGAAAGCGCAATACAAAAAGCGCGCACCGGGTTCAGCTTGGTGATTTCTTGACCAACGGTTCGAATCAGTTTTGGGCCAAACAACATCAGGCCCATGGAAATGCCGATGGCACCGACCAGCATGACCCAAAGCGGAATGCCCGCCTTGGTCACAATCTCGCCGGACTCAGCAGCCGATACAATGGCCGCCAGGGGGCCAACGGCGTTTGCCACATCGTTGGCGCCATGGGCAAATGACAGCAGGGCGGCGGAAAACACCAATGGAATAACGAACAGTCGGTTAACCGATTTCTTGCGATTTTCCATGTGCGCGGCGCGGGCATAAATGCGTGCGCGTACCAACACCCATGTGGCCACATACATAACGCCACCGGCGATGAAGATTTCCGTCCAGCTGGATTTATAAAGTTTTTTGATGCCCTTGCTCATCAGGTACATGGTAAAGGCGGCGCCCATAACGGCCACCACCACCGGCACCCAGCGCTTGGCGGCGGCTATTTTATCGTCCTTGTTCAGTACCTTTACTTTCAGGAAATAAAGGAACAAGGCGGCAATCACGCCGCCCATGACCGGCGAGATAACCCAGCTTGCGGCAATCTTGCTCATGGTGACCCAGTTCACCGCGTTTAAGCCGGTCGCCGCGACGCCGGCGCCCATAACGCCGCCAACGATGGAGTGCGTGGTCGAAACCGGCGCGCCCAGGTATGTTGCAAGGTTCAGCCACAGGGCTGCCGCCAGCAACGCTGCCATCATGGCGGTCATGAAGGTTTCAGCATCGGGCATGAACGAAGGGTCAATGATGCCTTTCTTGATGGTCGAAACCACATCGCCACCAGCGATGATGGCGCCACTGCTTTCGAATATGGCCGCGATAAGAATGGCACCAGCCAGCGTCAGGGCTTTTGAGCCGACGGCGGGGCCAACGTTGTTAGCAACATCGTTAGCGCCGATGTTCAACGCCATGTAACCGCCGATAACGGCAGCGGCGATGACGAAAGGCGAAACGCCGATGCTTGCTTGTGTGGAAGTGAAAATCCAAACCGCAACCAAAAATAAAAGCCCGAGACCGATACGGGCCAATTGCTGGCCTTGGGTCTGGGCTGCGGCTTCTACGCGCGAGAGTTTCTTGAGGTCTTTATCAAGCACGGTTTTGTGCTGGTATTCATTAGGTTCCATATTGAACCGTTCCTTCTGTTTGATTTCTCTTTTCTCTATGGCGCCCGTATCGCCAATTTCAGGAGCGATTGCAACCTCTTTTTTGACACTTTTATGACGCCCCTCTGCCCGTTTTTGTGAAACCCCCGTGAAACACTTCTGGGGGCTGAAAAATGGCAAACGCCTTGATATTTCCGGGAACCTGCTACAGGCTCTGTGGGGGGCATTGTTTCATACATATTGGGGGAAGCGGCAGCTGTTATGGACGCCAACACAAAAGCCAACGCTGAAGAAATAATAAGCATTAGCGAACTGCAGGGTCTGGTCAGGACCGATTCCCTGTTTAGCTCCATGTCTGACGACCAGATCGCGCGCCTCAGGGACGTTATTTCAGAAATTCGTCATGTTGCCGAAGGCGGCTTCGTCGTCAACGAGGGCGAAGAAGCAAAAAATATCTATATCATCAAGGAGGGTGCTTTCGAGGTCCTTAAAAAGCGCCACGATTCCGATACGACTTACCCTATAGCAACGTTGGATGTGGGCAACAGCATTGGCGAAGTGGCACTTCTTGATTCCGGAAAGCGTTCCGCATCCGTCCGTGCGATCAAGCCGGGCGCGGTTCTTGTTATTCCGATTGCAAAACTGAACGCTCTTTCAGAAGAGGAAGAATCTGTCGACATAAGAATGAAAATGAACCTTGCCTACGAGATGGGCCGGAGATTACGCACTACGAATGAATCGACCGTGCGCTATCTTGAAGACCATCTTAAAGAGGCAGAGATGCGCGTCGAAATGGGAAAGTTCCTTACACGTGTTCTTATCGGGCTTTCGCTTTATATGTTCGCCATGGGTCTGACGGCAGCGTTGGCCGATGTCATTGACACCACCATCGTCAACGCCCCTATTTTGATGGGCTTTGCTTATGGTGTTTATCGCACGGTTAAGACCAGCCCGTTTCCGATGGCCAACTACGGATATACGCTTGAGAACTGGCAAAGTAATATTTTTTATGCTGTGCTTTGGACTATGCCGATGCTTGGCGCCATCGTTCTTGTGAAGCTCTTTATGGTAACTTTTTACCCGGAGATCGCGGGCATAGCTGTGTTTGACCTTTCTCAAGGCACGGGGCTAAGTTTCAGTGAAATTGTTATGTTTTCGGTAGCGTACGCCGCGTTTACACCCGTTCAGGAATCAGTTGCGCGCAGCGGTATCCAGTGTTCCTGCCAGATGTTCCTGACCGGCAGGTACCGTATCTTGGAATCCATTCTGCTGTCGAACCTGTTGTTCAGCGCCACGCACCTTCATGTCGGGCTTGTCATGGCCCTGTCCGTGCTTCCCATAGGGTTTTTCTGGGGCTGGATGTTCTGGCGGCAAGGCTCAATTGTAGGCACCAGCGTATCGCACGCCATTATCGGCATTTTTGCTTTTTTCGTGGTTGGCTTCGACTTCATCATTTAAACGGCAAGGATCAAATGGCGTCGTGAACCGCCATCGCCGCCATGTTGACGATGTCCGATACGTTCGCCCCCATGGGCACAATCTGTGCTGGCTTGGAAAGGCCAACCAGCAGCGGGCCGATGACGGTGCCACTGCCCAGCTGCTGCATCAGGCCCGGCGCCACCGAGGCGGCGTTGAGGCTGGGCATGACCAACACGTTGGCGGCACCTGACAGGCGGCTGAAGGGATAGGCACTTTTTTGCAGTTCGTAATTCAGCGCCACATCGACGCTCATCTCGCCTTCGTACTCAAAACTGGCACCCATGTCGTCCAGTACCGTGACGGCATCGCGCATGGCTTGTGTGCGTTCCGGCATAGGGTTGCCGAAATTTGAAAATGAAACCAGCGCCACGCGCGGGTCCTGGCCCATGCGCCGCACTTGGGCTGCCGCCTGCGCGGCGATTTGTGCCAGCTCGGCGGCCGTGGGCACAACATGAACGGCGGTATCGGCCAGAAACACGGTGCGCCCCTGTGCCACCAGCATGGTCAGGCCAAACAGTATGGCGTCATTGCTCGGGTCAACAACGCGGCTTATATCGGTCAGCGCCACGCTGTAATTGCGCGTCAGCCCGGTAACCATGGCGTCGGCATCGCCCTGTGCCACCATGGATGCGGCAAAAACATTTCGGTTCTGGTTGACCAGACGCTGGCAGTCGCGCACCAAAAGCCCCTTGCGCTGCATGCGCTCGTAAAGCTCGTCGGTATAGCGCTCCGTGGCATCGGACAGCTTGGCATTCATGATTTCGACACCGTCAAGTTCCGGCAGGCCAAGTTCGCGTATCTTGGTGCGCACCTCTTCCTCGCGGCCGATCAAAATGGGGTAGCCGTATCCGGCATTGAAAAATGCCACCGCCGCGCGGATGGATTTTTCTTCCTCGCCTTCGGCAAAAACCACTTTGCGCGGGTGTTGCGCAACGTCTTCGAAAATGGCCTGTAACGACGGTGCGGTGGGGTCGAGGCGGGCGGAAAGTTCGTGCTTGTAAGCCGCCATGTCGATGATGGGTTTTTGTGCGACGCCGGAATCCATCGCCGCTCTGGCCACCGCTGGCGGCACAAATGAAATCAGTCGTGGGTCAAAGGGTGCGGGGATAATATATTCCGGCCCATAGCGCAGGTGCTGGTCGGAATACGCCATGTCCACTTCATCAGGCACATCCTCGCGCGCCAACTCGGCAATGGCGTGGGCGGCGGCAACCTTCATGTCTTCATTAATAGTGGTGGCACGCACATCAAGGGCGCCGCGGAAAATGTAGGGAAAGCCCAGCACGTTGTTGACCTGGTTGGGGTAGTCCGAACGCCCTGTGGCGATAATGGCATCGGAACGCACAGCCTTGACGTCGTCGGGCGTGATCTCGGGGTCGGGGTTGGCCATGGCGAAAATAATCGGCCTGTCCGCCATGCTTTTGACCATGTCTTGCGAAACCGCGCCCTTGACGCTGAGTCCTAAAAACACATCGGCGCCCTTAATGGCGTCTTCCAGGGTGCGGGCTTCGGTTTCAATCGCGTGCGCCGACTTCCACTGGTTCATGCCCGCTTCGCGACCCTGATAGATAACACCCTTGCTGTCGCACAGCGTTACCCGGTTGTGCTTTACGCCGAGCGCCTTG
Organism: uncultured Thalassospiraceae bacterium; assembly: GCA_965602455.1. Lineage (GTDB taxonomy): Bacteria > Pseudomonadota > Alphaproteobacteria > Rhodospirillales > Magnetovibrionaceae > CBFCYL01. The sequence continues at coordinate 18,228 of CBFCYL010000016.1, forward strand.
ACCAGCTCAATGCACGCAATGGCGGCGGCGCCGGCGCCGTTAACGACCACGGTAATGTCGCTCAGCTCACGGCCGGTCAGGTGGCAGGCGTTTATCATGCCCGCCGCGGTAATGATGGCCGTGCCGTGCTGGTCATCGTGAAAAACGGGAATGTCCATCAACTCGCGCAGGCGCTGTTCGATGATAAAACAATCGGGCGCGGCAATGTCTTCAAGGTTGATGCCGCCGAAGGTGGGACCGAGGTAACGCACGGCGTTGATAAATTCTTCGGCGTCTCTAGTGTCGACTTCAATGTCGATGCCGTCGATATCGGCGAAGCGCTTGAACAACACCGCCTTGCCTTCCATTACCGGCTTGGATGCCTGCGCGCCTAGATCGCCAAGGCCCAACACCGCGGTGCCGTTGGATATGACGGCTACCAGATTACCCTTGGCGGTGTAGTCATAGGCCAGCGTTTTGTCGCGCGCTATTTCCAGGCACGGTGCGGCCACACCCGGCGAATAAGCCAGCGAAAGGTCGCGCTGGCTGGTCAGTGGCTTGGTGGCGCGGATCTCTATTTTGCCGGGCCGCCCGCTGGCATGCATGGCCAGGGCTTCCTGATCGCTGACGTGTCTGGAGTTATCGCTCATTGGGTTTGGTTCCTGGGGGTTATTTGGTCATTTTTATGTTAGGCCGCACGGCAGCAAACGCCAAGCGCCTTGACCTTACCCCCACGGGCAGGCGTTTCATGATGTTCATGGCACTTGAGCTTACCCGCTATCAGCGTTTTTTCGGCACCGGCCCGCGCGGCTTGGCGTTGGGGCTGGCCAGTTTTGCGCTGGCCGCATGGCTGGCGCCGCGTCTCGGCCTGGGGCCGGTGCATGGCAATCCGGCTTTGGGCTTTGGCGCCCTGATGGCCGCCAGCGCGGTGACGGTGGCCATTGTGTTTTGGGCCGTCAAATCCTTGCCCCCCGGAGACCGCGGAAAAAAGCTGACCACCACGGGGGCCTTTAAATATTTTCGCCACCCGTTGTATGCCGCCTTCCTGCTCGGCTTTGACTGGGGTTTTGCACTTTATATGGATGACTGGACGTTTATGTTATGGGCGGCGTTGCAGTTTCCGCTGTGGCACTGGAACATTGTTGGCGAGGAACGCCTGATGCAGGGCGTCTTTCCCGGCGAATATGAAGCCTACGCGGCAAAAACGGGGCGTTTCTTTCCGCGCATAAGCCCGCGCTTTTGGTAGCCGTTTTACAACATTCCGCCGTATGATGCGCTCATGGATTCCACCAACACACCGAAGCCCAAACAGCCGCGCGCCATTTTTGACCGTAAAGCCCTGAGCACGCACCTTGCGGCGCTGGACCCCGCACTGGGCCTTGCCCAGCCCGAAGGCCGCGGCCATGTGCTGGCGCTGTTCAAGGCGGCGCTGGAGGCGGGCCGCGCCGAGGTGCAACGGCGTTTTGAAAAGGGTGAAGCGGACGCCCCCGAAACCCACGTTGCAGGCGCCTACCTGCTCGACCAGACGGTGCGCACGCTGCACGAGTTCGCAGTCGGAACCGTTTTTGCCAGCACGACGGCGGGTACCATGGCGATGATCGCCACCGGCGGTTATGGGAGAGCGGAAATTGCGCCCCACTCCGATATCGACCTCATGTTCCTGTTCAAGGCCAAGCCGCCTGCCAGCGCCGAAAAGGTGGTGGAGTGGATGCTCTATGTGTTGTGGGACACGGGACTCAAGGTCGGTCATGCCACGCGCTCGATTAGCGAAGCCATCAAGCTGGCCAAAAGCGACCACACCATCCGCACCAGCTTGCTCGACGCCCGGTTGGTCAGTGGCAGCGAGGATTTATTCACCACCTTTAGCGATCGTTTGGAAAAAGAGCTATTGGGAAAAAACCAGGCCGAGTTTGTAAAGGCGAAGCTGGAAGAACGCGACCGTCGTCATGAGCGCATGGGCGACACACGCTATGTGCTGGAACCCAACATCAAGGATGGCAAAGGCGGCCTACGTGATTTGCAGACGCTGTTCTGGATTGCAAAAGCCATCTACCGGGTCAAGAACATGGCCGAGTTGATGAAACTGGGTGTGTTTGAAAAAAATGACGGCCAGCGTTTCATGAAGGCGCGGGACTTTTTGTGGTCGGTGCGCACGCATCTGCACTATGTGGCCGGGCGCCCGGAAGAAACGCTCAGCTTTAATGTGCAGGGCGAACTGGCCAAGCGCATGGGCTATCGCAACAGCAGCAGCACAACCGGTGTTGAGCGGTTTATGAAACACTATTTTCTGGTGGCCAAGGATGTTGGCGACCTGACCCGCGTGCTGTGCGCCGTACTGGAAGAGCAACACGCCAAGAAATCCCGGCCAGCGCTGCCTTCGTTTCCGTTTCGTAAAAACAAAACACCCGGTTTCAAAATGGATGGCGGGCGCTTGAGCGTAGAAAGCGAAGAAGTTTTTATCAAAGAGCCCATAAACCTGCTGCGCCTGTTTAGCGTTGCCGATGAACAGGAAGTAGATATCCATCCTGTCGCCATGCGCATGGTGCATGCGAACCTGAAACGTGTCGATAAACGTTTGCGCAGCAATGCCGAGGCAAACCAGTTGTTCCTCGACATGCTGACCAGCCGCAAAGACCCCGAACGTGTGCTCAAGTGGCTAAACGAAGCCGGTGTGTTCGGTCGCTTTGTGCCTGCGTTCGGGCGCGTGGTGGCGCAAATGCAATACGATATGTATCACGTCTACACGGTGGATGAGCACACCATCCAAGCGTTGGGCATTCTCAGCCGCATCGAGCGCGACTTGCTGGGTGAAGATCACCCGCTTTCGACCAAGGTTGTTAAGAAAGTCAAATCGCGGCGCGTGCTTTATATGGCGGTGCTGTTGCACGACATCGCCAAGGGGCGTGGTGGCGATCATTCGGTGCTGGGCGCTGAAATTGCGCTTAAGGTGTGCCGGCGCTTTGGCCTTGATGAATGGGAAACCGAAACCGTTGCGTGGCTGGTGTTGCATCATCTTGATATGAGCCGCACCGCCTTCAAGCGCGACGTCGAAGACCCGCAGACAATAAAGGACTTTATCGCCAAGGTGCAAACGCCGGAACGGCTGAAACTGTTGCTGGTGTTGACCGTGGCCGACATTCGCGCTGTCGGCCCCGCTGTGTGGAACGGCTGGAAGGCGGCGTTGTTGCGCGAACTTTACTACAATACAAAGTCCATGATGTCCGGCAGCGCACCGGGAAAGCGCCCCGAAGCGCGGGCTGGGGAAATTCAGCTGCAATTGTCCGATCGCTTGTTGGAAGACCCGGCCAACTGGAGCCGGGCGGATATCGACCACCACCTGGCGCTGGGCAATATGGAATACTGGTTGGGCGTCGACCTTGATACCCTGGTGCGTCACGCCAACCTGATCAAAAAGGCCGAGGCCAAAGACAGGGAAAAAGAAAGAAGCACCGGCCTTCACCTCTCGGCGCGCTCGCTGCCGGCCATCGATGTCACCGAGGTGGTGGCCTATGCGCCCGACCATCCGGGCCTGTTCTCACGCATTGCCGGGGCTATGTCGCTGGCCGGGGCGTCCATTGTGGATGCGCGCATTGTTACGCTTGCCAACGGCATGGCGCTGGATAGTTTCTGGGTACAGGATCTGGATGGCCACGCCTTTACCGGCACCGATCGCACGCGACGTCTCAAAGCACATATTTCCGACGCCCTGACCGGACGCATGAATCCAAAAACCGAATTGAGCAAAGAACACCAGCGCCGCGCCGGATCGCGCACCCGTGTTTTCACGGTGCCACCGCGCGTGCTGGTGGACAACGCCGCCAGCCGCACGGCCACGGTGATCGAAGTTGTGGGGCGCAACCGGCTAGGCTTTTTGCACGATATCACTCATGCGCTGACAGAAATGGGCCTGAAAATTACCAGCGCCCACATCACCACCTATGGTGAACGTGCGGTCGATGTGTTTTACGTCAAGGATGTCTTTGGCCTGAAGGTCGACCAGGACAGCAAGATTGCGGCCATTGAGCGCGCCGTTCTTGATGCCATTACCGATAATGATAAAGAGCTGGGCGAAGGCACCGTGGGCGAAGCTAAAGCGAAGCCCAAAAAGAAAACGGTCAATACAAACAAATAGGCCCGTTTTAAGCCGCAATGTTTCTTTAATAATGACACCATGAAGCAACTGAAAAACAAACTGTTAACCGCCAGACCTTAAGGTAAGTTTATGGCCCTGATCCGTTCCATCGCCGCCGTCGGTTCCATGACGTTGCTGTCGCGCGTTCTCGGTTTCGTGCGCGACGTTGCGGTTGCCGCAGCGCTGGGTGCGGGGGGTATCGCCGACATCTTTTTCGTTGCCTTCAAGCTACCAAACCTGTTCCGCCGCTTGTTTGCCGAAGGCGCTTTTAACCTGGCGTTTGTTCCTATTTTTGCCGGAAAACTGGAAGACAATGATGACGCCCTTAAAGGTGCGAGAACGTTTGCCAATGAATCGCTAAGCGCATTGTTGATATCCCTTCTGGTGATTGTTGCCGTTTTTGAAATTGCCATGCCCGTGGCCATGATGGTTTTTGCCCCCGGCTTCGTGGATGAACCGGCCCGCTTCCAATTGGCGGTTGATCTGGCGCGCATTACGTTTCCTTATTTGCTGTTCATATCGCTGGTTTCGCTGTTGGCTGGCGTGCTCAATTCCATTGGTCGTTTCTGGGCCGCGGCGGCGGCACCCATATTGCTCAACCTTTCACTGATAACCGCCGTTGTGGTGGCCGCGCCTTATTTTGAAACCCCGGCCCACGCGCTATCGTGGGGTGTGTTCTGGGGCGGCGTGGTGCAGCTGTTGTGGCTTTACGTTCATACGGCGCGCGCCGGGTGGCGGCTGCAACTGGTGCGTCCGCGCCTCAGTGGCGATGTCAAGACCCTGCTCAAGCGTATGGCTCCGGTGGCGCTGGGCGCGGGGATTTACCAAATTAATATAATGGTCGACATGATCATCGCTTCGCTGCTTCCGGCCGGTGCCATTTCGTATTTGTTTTATGCCGACCGCCTGCAACAGTTGCCCTTGGGCGTGATCGGCATTGCGGTGGGCACGGCGCTGCTGCCGCTGTTGTCGCGCCAGCTCAAGGCTGGCGACGACGCTACCGCGTTGCACAGCCAGAACCGGGCGCTGGAGTTTGCCTTGCTGTTGACGCTGCCCGCCGCGAGCGCACTGGCGGTGGTGCCGGGTGAAATTATTGCCGTTTTGTTTGAACGCGGGGCCTTCACGGCCGAGGCCACAGCCAAGACGGCGGCCGCGCTTGCCGTGTTTGCCTTTGGCCTGCCGGCCTACATTGTGGTCAAGGCCCTGGCACCCGGTTTTTTCGCGCGCGGCGACACGGCAACGCCAATTAAAATTGGCGTGCTTTGCCTGGTCATCAACGTGGTGCTGAATCTTATCTTGATGAAACCGTTCCAGCACGTCGGCATTGCCGCGGCCACGGTGGTGGCCAGCTGGGTCAACGCTGGCCTGATGGCGTGGGTTTTGGCCCGCCGCGGTCAGTTCAAGCTTGATGCCCGGTTGGTCTCGAAGGTTGCGCGCCAGGTGCTGGCAGCAGCCGTGATGGCGGGTGTGGTGGCGGCGCTGGCGGGGCGGCTGGCACCGTGGTTTGGCGGTGCGCTGGGTGAACAGGTGATGGCGCTGGTCGCCGTGGTGGTGGCCGGACTGGTGACCTATGGTTTGCTGGCGGTGGTGCTGGGTGCGGCTACGTGGTCTGAGATCCGAAACGCCGTTCGCCGTTAAGGCCCCAGGCCTGCCAAGCTTGACCCACCGCGCCTTTGGGGCGATAACCGCAGCACATCGTTCGGTCCAAACAAACGAAAGCTAAGCCCCATGAACCGCATCTTTTCGGGCGTCCAGCCCACCGGCAACCTTCACCTCGGTAATTATCTTGGCGCCATCCGCAACTGGGTGCGCCTGCAAAATGAATACGAATGCCTGTTTTGCGTCGTTGACCTGCACGCCATAACCATGTGGCAGGACCCCGCCGAGCTGCGCGCCAACACCCGCGAAGTGACCGCCGGGCTGCTGGCCGCCGGCATAAATGGCGAAGACAACATTATTTTTAACCAATCCCAGGTCCCGGCGCATGCCGAACTGGCGTGGATATTCAATTGCGTGGCCCGCATGGGCTGGCTCAACCGCATGACCCAGTTCAAGGAAAAGGCGGGCAAGCACAAGGAAAATGCCTCCGTCGGGCTGTATACCTACCCCAACCTGATGGCGGCGGATATTTTGCTATACCGGGCAACGCACGTTCCCGTTGGCGAAGACCAGAAACAGCACCTGGAACTGACCCGCGACATTGCCGCCAAGTTTAATAACGACTTCAAGGTGCCGGACTTTTTCCCCCTGCCTGAGCCGCTGATTCTGGGCCAGGCGGCGCGCGTTATGAGCCTCAAGGATGGCACCAAGAAAATGTCCAAGTCTGACCCGTCGGACCTGTCGCGCATTAACATGACCGACACCGCTGACGACATCGCCAAAAAAATCAGGAAGGCCAGAACCGATGCCGAGCCCCTGCCCGAAACTGCCAAGGGGCTGGAAGGCCGTTCCGAGGCCGCCAATCTGGTGGGCATCTATGCCGCACTGGCCGATGAAGAAATGGACGCGACGCTGGCGCGCTTTGCCGGCGAAGGTTTTGCCACTTTCAAGCAACACCTGGCCGATCTGGCAGTCGCCAAGCTCAGCCCCATACAAGATGAGATGCGCCGCCTGATGGCCGACCCCGGCCATATTGATGCGGTGCTGGGCGCGGGAACCGAACGCGCGCGCGCCATGGCCGAGCCCATTTTGCGCGAAATCCATGAAACCATAGGCTTTCGGGTGGCGTGAGGGCATAAAAAGCAGCCGTTTTCAGCGTTTTCAGCAAAGACCATGATGGCGGGCGGGTTGATTGTTGGCCGCCCAAGCCCCATCTTGAAGCTAACCAATATAGACAAGAGAGAGACACCATGTTCATCCAGACCGAAGCCACCCCCAACCCCGAGACGCTCAAGTTCCTGCCCGGCGCCAAGGTGATGGAAAGCGGCACCGCCAATTTTATTGCCCCGGCAGATGCCGCCAAGTCGCCTTTGGCCCAGCGCCTGTTCGACGTCGGCGGCGTCGAAGGTGTTTTTCTTGGAAGCGACTTCATCACCGTGACCAAGGGTTCAGACGACGGCTGGGATGCCCTGCGCCCGCAGGTGCTGGCTGCCATCATGGACCATTACACCCAGGGCAAGCCGGTCATGGCCGGCGAGGCCGAGGGCACCAATAAAAGCGGTGGTGACAGCGGGGCCGAGGAAACCGAGGTGGTCAAGCAGATCAAAGACCTGCTGGAAACCCGGGTCCGTCCGGCCGTGGCCCAGGACGGCGGCGATATTGTGTTTCGCTCGTTCGAGGACGGCGTGGTTTACTTACACATGCAAGGCGCTTGCGCCGGTTGCCCCAGTTCGACCATGACGCTGAAAAACGGCATCGAGAACATGCTGCGTCATTATGTTCCCGAAGTGCAGGAAGTGCGCGCCGTCGAATAGGCGCGGCGCACCGTGCGCAAATAGCCTTTCGGGGCGATTTTCCAACATAGTCCCTTATGCGCGAATCGGGCCGACGGCACCCGTTCGCGGCCCGGGCCGGCGCGCCAAAATCCCCTGAAAATGGTTCGCAACCGCCATTTCAATTGCTCTTCCAGTGGCTTAGGCCTGTGGGCAATTGGGGGGTAGCAATGTTTACCAAAATTTCATAATAACAGCCCCAAGCTATCCTCTATTGGAGTGCCCTGACCAAGTTTTAAGGAGTGTTCAGAAGAACGCTCAGGAGTTACGGGGCGCGTCAGGTTCGTGAGAACTCGGCCAAAAAAACCGTTCTTCGCTTCGGGTGGGACTTAAAGGCGAAAGCGGATAAAAAAACAATCGTCACCTAAAAGTTATTAAGGGTGACGGCGCAATGGGAGGCGTTGGATTTCGCCTGTTGATTTGTGAACTGACCGGACACGAACGTTATGAAAACCTTTCACATCAGCACACTTGCTGTTTCCGTAACAATGATTGGCGCCGCCCTTGGTGCTGCCTTGTTTGCGCCGCCTATCAGTGCGACCGCAGCGCCCAGCGCCACCTTTGGCGTGCCCGGCGCATCGCTGGTTTCCGCCCGCCTGAGCCCCGTTTCCATCATTGGCAAGCTGGCGCCGCTCACCAATAACAAGGCGCGCACCAACAATGGTGAGCTCAAGGTCGTTGTGATTGAAGGTCTGGACTACGACCTCGATGCTGTGCTTGCCGGGGCTGTTGCCGTGCCGCGCGTGCAACTGGCCAGCCTTCCTGCCGATCTTCACCGTATCCGTGTGGTCGACCAGAAGAAGGCGCTTTTCTTCAAGGCCGTGTTGCCACTGGTGCTGCAAATCAACGAAGAAATTTCCACCGACCGCCAACGCCTGTGGGATATCCGCACCCACCAGAAACTGGGCGCCAAGGTTCCCGCCGCCGACCGCCTGTGGCTGGCCGTGATGGCTGAACGATATAAAGCCAAGCGTGGCGATATTGACGCGCTGTTGTATCGTCATGACGTGGTGCCGCCTTCACTGGCGCTGGCCCAGGCTGCGACCGAAAGCGCTTGGGGCACCTCGCGTTTCGTGCGTGAGGGCAACGCCATGTTTGGTGAGTGGACCTATAACAACAACGCAGGCTTGGTGCCGCTGCAACGTGACCCGGGCATGACCCACAAGGTTCGCGCCTTTGGTTCGTTGATTGATTCGGTGCGTTCCTACGTTACCAACCTCAACAAGCACCGTGGCTATAGTGAGTTCCGCAAGCTGCGCTCGGAAATGCGGGCCAAAGGCGGCCCCATTGATGGCTACCAGTTGGCGCAGACCCTGTTTCGCTATTCTGAACGCGGCGCGGTTTATGTATCGGAACTGCAAAGCATTATCGACAGCAACAGTCTTCGCGGTTTTGACAACGCCAAACTTATTGACGTTGAGCCGCGTATCTAGGCGCAGGCTGCTTTATAATTTAAAAGGCCCGTGTGAACCACGGGCCTTTTTTATTGCCGCTAATCGCGTCTTTAGCCCCTGACGTAAAACAGGCGCCCCAGCCAGTAGAACCGGCCGTCCGGCCCCGACGCCGTGCAATTCAGGCGCGTGCGTCCGGGCGGCAGCGGCTGGGTCATGCGAACCTCGACGCGTGTTTCGCCGATGCGCTCCGCCGTCAGGCGACCTTCGTGCGAGGCATAACAGCCAACACCAGAAGCGGGGCCATTGGGCAGGGTAAAGCCGATGGTCGGTGGGTTGGCGTCGGTATCAACAAGCGTGTTGTCGGGCACCACGTCTTCGGTGGTCATGGCCAGCGCGCCCGCCGCCGTTTTGAAACGATCGGTGTCACCATAATTTTCGTTCATGGCAAAGCGCGGCAGTTTGAACCAGTCGTCTTTAGGCCCGAAGGCACCGGAGTGCTGGCCGAACCCGGCGACAAAACCTAATTCACTTACGAGTTTTGCTACATCGTTTGAAAACTCACCGTAAGGGTAGGCAATCAGGTCGGGGCGAACGCCCAGCTTTTCAATAAAGCGCTGGTTGGAGCGCTCGATGTCGGCGCGGTTTTGTTCGCTTGAACTGTCGGCCATGTGCAGGTGCGATGCCGTCTGGCTGCCGATGGTAACCAGTTCGCTTTTACTGATTTCCTGAATTTGTGTCCACGTCATGTACCGCTTGTAAGTGCCGTTCGTGGCGCGGTCTACCGCATCGGTGGCAACAAAAAGCGTAAACGGAAAACCCGCCGCTTTTAATCTTGGCCACGCTTCGGTGTAAACGGAAAGGTAGGCGTCATCGATGGTGATGGCGACGGTGCGTTCCGGCAACTCGCCCCCCGCCTTAAGGCGAGCCACGATGTCGCCCAGCGCCATGACGGTATAACCGCCGGTTTGTAGCTCGCCGATGTGAGCATCCAGCTGTTCCAGTGTGGTGTTGGTGGATGGGTAGTCGTTCTCGCCGAAACGGTGATACATCACCGCGCTGGCAGCCTGCTCGCCTGCCGCCGGCGCGGGCATGGCGACTATTCCCCAACCCAGGCTTAGGGCCAGGGCCGCAAGTGCTGTCGCCGCCCTCGGGCGGGTTGGTGTTTTAAGTTCGTTCATGGTTGCGCCCCTGACGGTCTTGCGTCACGCTGATTTACCCTGCCGACTTTATCTTGCTGTGCGGCGAAATCATAGCCATGTTTAGCCCATTGTATTGATGCGGGCTGTGATGGCCTTAACAAGGGCGAGGCAAAAAAATGGACTTTACGAACAAAAATGTAGTGGTTACCGGCGGCACCGGCGCATTGGGTATGGCCGTGGTAAAGACGCTTGTCGATGCCGGGGCAGGGGTTTATATCCCGGCGTTCAATGACGAAGAAGTTTCACGCTTCGCCCTCAAGGACCACAAACAAGTTCACATCACAGTGGGCGTAAACCTGACCAGCGAGCATCAGGTCGAGACGTTTTACGCCACACTTGAAACCCTGTGGGCCTCGGTTCACATCGCCGGTGGTTTTGCCATGGCGCCGTTGAGCGAGACTTCGGCCGATGATTTTCAACAGCAAATGAACATGAACGCCCTGAGCGCTTTTTTGTGTTGTCGCGAGGCCACCAAGGTCATGCGTAAAAGCGCTGGCGGCGGGCGCATCGTCAACGTGGCGGCGCGCCCCGGCATTGAGCCGCGCACCGGTGCCGGTATGGTGGCATACACCGCATCCAAGGCGGCGGTGGCGGCGCTGACCCAGGCGCTGGGCGAAGAGTTGGCCGCTGACGACATTCTGGTAAATGCCATTGCACCGTCCATCCTCGACACACCAGCTAATCGTGCCGCCATGGCGGACGCGGATTTTTCCACATGGCCGAAGGTGGACGAAGTCGCTGCCACCATCGTTCACCTGGCATCCCCCGAAAACAAGGTGGCGCGCAGTGCGGTGGTGCCGGTTTACGGCAAGGCTTAAGCACCAATGCTAAGCGGTGTATCCAGCGCCTCGTCATCCAGCAGCGCATAGCGCTTGGCATCGAACAATTGATAGTGCCACCACTCGTTGCGGTAAAAATCCCATCCCGCCGTGGTCATCAGGCCCATCAGTTTCAGGCGGTTCAGTTGCGCTTCGTTTGAAATGTCGATGTTGCCGTGGTGTGAGCGTGGCGTGAAGGCATCAAAGCCGGTGCCCATGTCCAGCGCTTCGCCGCTGGCAATATCCACCAACGTCAGGTCAACGGCCACGCCGCGAGAATGGGGCGAACCCTTGTTGGGGTCACACAAAAACTCGGGGTCGGGGGTGTGCGCCCAGAACACAAACTGTACGGCACTGGGGCGAAAGGCATCAAAAATGCGAAGCCGCCAGCCCTGCTCAGCAGCCAGCCGGATCGCCACCTCAAGGCAGGCCACGGCATCGGCGTGCAGGTAACACGACGGGCGCGCATAGACCGCCCTTGCGGTGAAGTTGTCTGCTGTGGCGTATTTCATGTCCAGCTCGACGCCGAATTCAGCCTCGGTTACGTGGATGAGTGACATACTGGCTCCTTTGTTCACCCGGGAGTATAACCCTTAAATGATGAACGATGACTTGACCAACGCCAGCCCGATGATACTGGCAATCGACACCGCCACCGGCGGCTGTTCGGTTGCGTTGTGCCGGGGCACAGGCACGCTGGCTATGGAAAACGAGGCCATGACCAAGGGTCACGCCGAGGCGCTGGCGCCGATGGTGGCGCGTGTTCTGAAAACGGCGGGCGCCACTCCTGAAGACCTCGACGCCATTGCCGTCACCCACGGCCCCGGCGCTTTTACCGGGCTTCGCATTGGCCTTTCCATGGCCCGCGCCATGGCGCTGGCGCTGGGTGTGCCGTGTATTGGCGTTACCACACTCGAAGCGGTGGCCGCTGGCGCGTCAGATGGCACCCATGGTCTTGTGGTGTGCATTGAAAGCCGCCGCGAAGATGTTTACGCGCAACTTTTCAGCGCCGATGGCGCACCCGCCAGCGAGCCCGAGGCCTGCGATGGCGCGCGCCTTAAGGAACTTTACGGCGCTCAAAGCACCGCCCAGTTGTTGGCCGGTGACGCTGCGGTGCGCACGCACGAAATGCTGGCGGGCGTGGGTGTGGACGCGGCGCTCAGCCCGGCGCCACCCTTGCCCGACCCGGTGGTCATTGCGGCGATTGCGCGCACCCGCCTAAAGCTTGGCGAAACGTCTGTCGCGCCGGAGCCCCTTTACCTGCGCGCGCCCGATGCGAAGCTGCCCAAAAGCGGTGGCCGGGCCAGACCTTAAAGCAAACCATGATGACAACCCCAACCCTGACGCCCGCCACCATTGCCCATGCCGAGGTGTTGGCACAATTATTTGCCGCCGGTGGTGATGCCACCGAGGGCTGGTCTCCCGAGGCCATGGCCGCGGCGCTGGGAACGTTGGGCGTTTTTGGTTTTATCGCCACCCGCGATGAAGCCGCCACCGGCTTTATCCTCATGCGTGCACTTGCCGGCATTGACGAGGCAGAGGTGTTGCAGTTGGCGGTGTTGCCCGCCGCACGCCGCTCGGGCGTTGCGCGGTACCTGCTGGGTGCAGCCCTGGAAAAGAGCCACGCCATGGGCGCAGCACAATGCTTTCTCGAAGTCGCCGAGGACAACGCACCAGCGCTGGCGCTTTATGCGGGCGCGGGCTTTGTCGAAGTGGGGGTGCGTGATGCCTATTATGCGCGCCCCGAAAGCAAGGTGGCGGCAAAAATAATGGCGCTGAAGCTCGAATAACCTGTCGTTTAATTTTGAGCCTTTTGAATGACCAGCCGGTGTATGGCGTCTGCGCCGGTTTCGCCTTCGTTTTCGGTGGCAAGGCTGACTATGGCATGGCCCAGTTCCGTCGCCGAACGGGGCACATTTTCAAGCGGCTCCGCACCCTTCAGGCGCACCTCGCAGGTTTCCCCCGGCACCATGCTTTCCAGCAATAATTTGGTTTTGACGAAGGTCATGGGGCAGACCAGCCCCGTGATGTCGAGGTAATGGTCGGCCTTGGTGTTGGCTGGGTCGGGGGCTTTTGTCGGGTTCATTTGAATAACCACTATAAAAAGGATGCAAAACCTTGCAATTCATGGGGCAGGGCTTTTAAATAGGCGCAACAATTGTAGTAAAAATAATCGTTTTGTTCATCCCTCTATTTGACTTTCTATTTGACGTTATTGTCATTGGATGGTTTTGAGGCTCGGGAGATAATGGCCATGACGGCGGAAAAATTCGATGCCCAGGAAGCGCTGGAACTGACCACCGAGATTGTGGCTTCCTACGTCAGCAACAACACGGTCAGCGCCGAAGACCTGACCCTTGTTATCCAGGATGTTTACAAGACGCTGAGCGGGTTGGGCCAGCAGGCACCGCTGGCGGATCGCCCAAAACCTGCCATATCAGTCAAAAAATCGGTGACGCCTGATTACATTGTTTGTCTGGAAGATGGCAAGAAGCTGAAAATGCTCAAGCGCCACCTTAAAACCGCTTATAACCTGACACCCGAGGAATACCGTGAGCGTTGGGGCCTGGCCGCCGACTACCCCATGGTGGCGCCCAATTACGCCCTGCACCGCAGTTCACTGGCCAAAAAAATCGGCCTCGGCACCAAGCCGCGCCGGGGTGGGCAAAAGCCCGGCTAGGCAACACACGTCAGGTGCATCAGGCACTACCCTTTCTTTCTTGAATGCGTTAAAATCGCACCATGGCCAATTCCACCCACTCCCGCATTGAACAGATGTGCGTCGACAAAGGCATGAAAATGACCGGCCAGCGCCGGGTTATTGCCCGCGTGCTGTCCGATGCCACCGATCACCCCGATGTGGAGGCCCTGCACCGGCGTGCCACCGATGTTGATGCCGAAATTTCCATTGCCACCGTTTATCGTACCGTGCGCCTGTTTGAAGAGGCAGGTATACTCGACCGCCTGGACTTCGGCGATGGCCGGGCGCGCTATGAAGAAGCAACCGACCATCACCACGACCATTTGATTGATATGCATTCGGGCAAGGTGACCGAATTCAATAATCCTGAAATTGAAGCCTTGCAGGAAAAAATTGCCAAGGAACTGGGCTACGAGCTGAAAGGCCACCGTCTGGAGCTTTATGGAACAAAAATCCAGGACGGCGACGGCCAGTAATGCTCCGATGTTTTGAAGACCGGAACCGACCAGAAACCAAAATGACATCCCCCAACGAACCGACAAATAAAAAAGTTTATATCAAGACCTACGGCTGCCAGATGAATGTCTATGATTCTGAGCGCATAGCCGAAGTGTTGGCGCCTTTGGGCTATGGCCCCACCGACAACCCCGTCGATGCCGACATGGCAATCCTTAACACGTGTCACATCCGCGAAAGAGCAGCGGAAAAGGTGTATTCGGAACTGGGCCGCCTCAACGTCTTGCGTGAACAGCGCCTGAGCGAGGGCAAGTCTCGCTCCGTCATTGCCGTTACCGGTTGTGTTGCCCAGGCCGAGGGCGAGGAAATGCTTGCCCGCGCACCGTATGTTGACATGGTGTTCGGGCCACAAACCTATCACCGCCTGCCGGAAATGATCGCCGAAGCCGCACGCGCCGGGGGCCAGGTGCTGAATACCGAGTTCCCGCCTGAAAGCAAGTTTGATGAACTGCGTGAAGCGCGCACCGTTGAAGGCAGCAGTGCATTTTTAACCGTGCAGGAAGGTTGTGACAAGTTTTGCACCTATTGTGTGGTGCCTTATACGCGCGGTGCCGAAGCGTCCCGCCCCGCTGCCGATGTGCTTGCGGAAGCCGGCGAGCTGGCCAACGCCGGGGCGGTGGAAATTACATTGATTGGCCAGAACGTAAATAACTATCACGGCCCGGCCGACGGTGGCGGGGAATGGTCGTTGGCGAAATTGATAACGGCGGTGGCCGATATCGAAAATGTAAAACGCATTCGCTACATCACTTCGTATCCGGCGGACGTTACCGACGACCTGATTGCCGCGCATCGCGATGTTGAAAAGCTAATGCCTTTTTTACATTTGCCCATACAATCGGGTTCCGACCGCGTGCTGAAAGCCATGAACCGTCGCCACACGGCGGACGACTATCGCCGGTTGGTGGGAAAAATGAAAACCGCGCGGCCCGACCTTGCGCTGTCATCAGACTTTATTGTTGGCTTCCCCGGTGAAAGTGAAAGCGACTTCGAGAAAACCATGAAACTGGTGGATGAAATCGGTTTCGTGCAGGCTTATTCGTTCAAGTTTTCACCGCGTCCCGGAACGCCTGCGGCGATGATGGATTTGCAAATTGAAGAAACAATAAAAACGGAACGACTGGCGCGCCTGCAAGATGCATTGAACACCAACACGCTGGCGTTTAACCATGCGCAAGCGGGCAAGCGCCTTGATGTATTGTTTGACCGGCCCGGCAAAAAACCAAATCAGATGGTCGGGCGCGGCCCGTGCATGCAGGCCGTGGTGGTTGAAGGCGGGCTTGAGCTTAACGGCTGCATTACGGCCGTGGATATTACCGAAGGTCACGCCAATTCCCTGATGGGCGTGCTTGCCCGGCCCAGCGATAACAAAAGAGCCTGCGCATGAACAAAAAAGCCGCCACCAAAAAAACGAAAAAAAAAGCGCCTTCCAAGCGCAAAAGCGCATCCCTCAAGCTGAGCTTCGATGACAACAAGCTGGCGCAAACCCTGTTCGGCCCGCACCATGCCAACCTGGCTCAAATTGAAAGCGCGCTGGGGGTCAGTCTTCAGGCTCGTGGTGGCGATGTCGAAATTACCGGCGATAGCTCTGCCACCATGACGGCACGCACAGTGCTTCTTGGTGCCTATGATCAGTTGATGCGCGGGCGTGAAGTCGGCAGCAACGAAATCGACACCGCGCTGCGCATGGCGGCCAGCCCAGAAAGGGCCGGGGGTAGGGCTTCGGAATCCGGCATTGAGGTGCACACCAAAAAACGCGTGATCGCACCGCGTACGCCCAACCAGGCGACATACCTAAAAGCCATCGATACCAACGAATTGGTGTTCTGCACCGGCCCCGCCGGAACGGGCAAGACCTATCTGGCCGTGGCCAAGGCGGTCGAAAGGCTGGTCTCGGGCGCGGTTGACCGCATTATTCTTTCGCGCCCGGCGGTGGAAGCCGGTGAACAGCTGGGCTTTCTGCCCGGCGACATGCGCGAAAAGGTAGACCCTTACTTACGACCGCTTTACGACGCCTTGTATGACATGCTGCCCGCCGACCAGGTGGTGCGGCGTCTTGAAAACGGCGAAATAGAAGTGGCGCCACTGGCGTTCATGCGCGGGCGCACGCTGGCCAATGCCTTCGTTATTCTGGACGAGGCACAAAACACTTCCGCCGTGCAAATGAAAATGTTCCTGACCCGCCTCGGCGAGCACGCAAAAATGGTCGTCACCGGCGACCTGACGCAGGTTGACCTGCCCAAGGGGCAGCGCTCAGGCCTGCGCGATGCGATGGAAACCCTTGATGGCGTTAAGGGCGTTGGTTTTATGGCGTTTGAAGCCGCCGACGTGGTGCGCCACCCCTTGGTCACGCGCATTGTCACCGCCTATGACCGGGTCGAGGCGCAACGCCACAAGGCCGCCCCATATGAACAATCGGACGGCTGAACGGTAATGAGCACCGCACCAAAACTGCACATTGATGTCGCCATAGAAGAAGCGGGCTGGCTGGAAAGCCTTGGCGATTTTGGTGCCGAAGCACTGGCCAAACGTGCCGCGCTGGCAGCCTGGGAAAAAACCCACGCCAGGGCCGGCACGGGCGATGCCGAAGTCAGCCTGGTGTTGCTGAATGACGAACGCCAACGGGCGCTTAACCGCGACTATCGTGGCCACGATAAACCGACCAACGTGCTGTCCTTTGCCGCGAACGATAGCCCCCAGACCCCGCAACCCGAGGGCGCGCCCCGGCTTTTGGGCGATATTACCATCGCCCTGGAAACCACAACCCAGGAAGCCGCTGAACAGGGCAAGGCGCTATCGAGCCATTTCAGCCATCTGGTGGTTCATGGTATGGTGCACCTTGCTGGCTTCGACCATGAAGATGAAACCGGCGCGCTAGAAATGGAAAGTCTGGAACGCGAAATTCTTGAAAGCATCGGCGTTGCCGACCCCTATTCAAGCCTAAGCCTCAGCGAATAATGGAACCCTGATGAACGACCCGGACTCTTCTTCACCATCGCCGCAATTGTCTTCTACCCGGCGTGAAAAAACTTTATGGAAATCATTCACCGATTGGCTCGGCGGTCGCAGCAGCGAAACCGCGCGTGATGCCCTGGAAGAACTCATCGTTGTCAGCGAACAAGGCGAACAATCCCTTGGTCACGATGAACGTGTGTTGTTGAGCAACATTCTTGAACTGCGGGGGCAAACCATTGCCGATGTTATGGTGCCACGCGCCGATATCAAGGCGATTGATGCAAGCGCCTCAATGAGCGAAGTCATCGCCCTGATGACCGAAGACGGCCATTCGCGCATACCCGTTTACAAAGACACATTGGATAACGCGCTCGGCATGGTTCACGCCAAGGACGTTATGGCATGGCGCGGCAAGGAAAATAAATTTAACCCTGCCGATATCGTGCGCACGGTGCTTTTTTTACCGCCTTCCATGCAGGTGCTGGAATTGCTTTTGGAAATGCGTGCCAAGCGTTGCCACATGGCGCTGGTGGTTGATGAGTTCGGCGGTGTTGATGGACTGGTCACCATTGAAGACCTGGTCGAGGAAATAGTCGGCGAAATTGAAGATGAGTTTGATACCAGCGAGGGCCTGGTGCTGGAAGAGCGCCCGGACGGCAGTTGGGACGCCAGCGCCCGGACCCCCATCGAAGACCTGGAAACCGCCGTTGGCAGGCGGCTGTTTTCAGATGAGGAACACGACGACATTGACACGCTGGGTGGTCTGGTTTTCTCCATTGCCGGGCGGGTGCCGGTGCGTGGTGAATTAATCAAGCACGGATCGGGGTTGGAATTTGAAATCCTTGAAGCCGACCCGCGTCATATCAAGCGGCTGCGAATACGCCCCCATGTGGACGCCTCCTCACCCGACGCTGGTGAAGACCAGGACGTCGGCACATGGGATGATGTGGAGTGGGCGCAAGACCTGCTGCGCGAGGCCAAAGACGAAGGCGCCTTTAACGAAGCCACGGCGGGTGGCAACAAGGCCGACAAGCAGCGCGGCAAAAACAAGCGGGAAACCGGCCATGGAGGAAACTGAGGCCGGAACCGGCGCCGTTCGATTATATCAATGGACGGCTTCGCTCCGTGGCTGGAAGGCGCCCGCGCTGGCGTTTTGGAGCGGCGTTACCGCGGTGTTTGCGCTGCCGCCACTTAACCTTGTTTTCCTGGCTGTGCCGGCTTTTGTATTGTTGTTGTGGCTGGTCGTCAGCCGCCAGCGCCCTTGGGGCGCTTTTTTTATTGGCTGGTGGTGGGGCGGCGGGTTTTTCGCCGCCGGTCTTTACTGGGTTTCCATGGCGTTGCTGGTTGATGCCGCGCGCTTTGGCTGGCTGATCCCCATTGCCATCGGCGGCTTTGCGCTGGGTTTTGGCCTGTTCGTGGCCATTGTGGCGTTGGCGGTTCACCGCTCAAACGTTTCAATGGCAGGCCGCGTCCTCGTGCTGGCCGGTGGCTGGACATTGCTGGAATGGGTGCGCGGTTGGTTGTTGACCGGTTTTCCGTGGAACCCCATTGCTACCGTGTGGTCGTTTTCCGACGCCGCGCTGCAACCGGCGGCCTTCATCGGCACCTATGGCCTGAGCCTGCTAACGGTGCTGGCGGCCAGCGCACCCGCCGTGCTGGGCAACGGCACATCGCGGCGCGCATGGGCGTTTGCGGCACTGGTGGTCGTCGTGCCCATGGCACTGTTTGCAACCGGCACGGTGCGCCTTGCTGATGCACAAGCCGGGTTTGTGCCCGATGTGCGCCTGCGCCTGGTGCAACCCAACATCACCCAGGTTGATAAATGGAAGCCGGGTTTGCGCGAACAGCACATGATGACGCAATTGAACTTGAGCCAGCAGCCACCAGCGGTTGGCGAGCGCCCGCCGACACATATTATCTGGGGAGAAACGGCGGCACCGTTTTTTCTTGCCGACCACAAGCCATGGCTGAAGTTCATTGGCGGGGTAACGCCTAAGGGCGGGTTGATCATTACCGGTGCGCCGCGCCGCGCCAAGGACGCCAGCGACCATTTCCAAGCGGCCAATTCAATGTTGGCGATTAACGACCGGGGCCAGGTTGTCGAAAGCTACGATAAGTTTCATCTCGTGCCGTTTGGCGAATATGTGCCGTTGGCGGACTGGCTACCGTTGGAAAAAATTGCCCAGGGGGCGGGCTCGTTCAAGGCCGGGCCGGGGCCACGCACCCTTTCGTTAAAAGGGCTGCCGCCGGTCAGTCCGTTGATTTGTTATGAGGTTATTTTTCCGGGCGCGGTTATTGCCACTGAACCCAATGTCGCAAGACCGAAATGGCTTTTAAACCTGACCAATGACGCCTGGTATGGCCGCACCATCGGCCCGCACCAACATTTTCATATGGCGCGCCTTCGTGCCGTCGAGGAAGGCTTGCCCCTGGTGCGGGTTGCCGGAACCGGCATTTCCGGCGTTGTTGATGGCTACGGCCGCGTGCTGGCCAGCCTGAAGTTGGGCGAAAAGGGCGTGGTTGATTCCGGCCTGCCACAGGCGCTGAATGCGCTAACACTTTACGCGCAAACCGGAAACGGTTTACCGGTTGCTTTGGCCATCGCTGCGATGGTGCTGGGGCTTCGATTGCGCGCAGTTTAGCATTGTTTTTATTCAAATTTTTATTTGAACCAATATACAATTGTGCGCCTTGACCCTGCGATGTGCATACGCGTATAAGCAGAAATCATTTGCATTACCCCCCCGGCCACACAATATAAACAACCATGGGGGGAACAAACGCGACCGCATCAATAATCAAAAACAAGAGGCCTCCCTTAAAAATGTCAGCAAAAAAACCTAAAGTAGAAAAGCCTGCCCGTCCTGCGCTGGGCACACCACGCCCCGTTGACGTTCACGTCGGCCACCGGCTGCGCCAGCGCCGCACCCTTATGGGGCTAAGCCAGGAAAAGCTGGGCGAGGCCGTTAGCTTGACGTTTCAGCAAATCCAGAAATACGAACGCGGCGCCAACCGTATCGGCGCCAGTCGCCTGTACCAGCTTTCCCAGGTGCTGGATGTTTCGGTCGGCTACTTTTTCGAGGAAATGCCCGGTGAGGTTAAGAAAACCCGCGGCGCTTTCGCTGTGGCCGAGGGCCCGCAGGCGCCTTTTGAGGCCAGCGTCACTGATCCGCTGGCACGCCGTGAGACCCTGGAACTGGTCCGTGCCTACTACAAGATTACCGACCCCAAGGTGCGCAAGCGTGTGTTTGAATTGACAAAATCCATCGCGCTTACCTCTGGCACCGAAGTCCCCGCTTAAAGCCCCGCTGCCTGAAAAAGCGCTCTGTAAAAAGACCAGTAAAAAGCACTGGAAAGCAGTTGACCTTGGACGCCGAATTGCCACACATTACGGGCGCTGCTTTTCGAGGCAGCGCCCGCTGTATTACCCGGGCTTTAACCGGGCGACAGACATGGACGGATTTGGACCGCTTGCCACCATGTAAAAAAAGGCTAAGTGGGTGCGGTTTTTTGACCGCCCCGGGTCCGGCGTTTTAACCAATCGGGGAAGTTTAAGAACCATGACCATTTCTGATTATCTATTTACCAGCGAATCCGTTTCCGAAGGCCACCCTGACAAGGTCTGCGACCGCATTTCAGACGCGGTGGTGGATGCCTTCCTGACCGCCGATCCGGTGGCGCGCGTTGCCTGCGAAACGCTGGTGACCACCAACCGCATCGTGCTGGCCGGTGAAGTGCGTGGCCCCGAACCCCTGGTGGGCAAGGACGGCAGCGTCGACAAGGACCTCATAGAAGACATTGCGCGCAAATGCGTGCGCGATATCGGTTACGAACAATCCGGCTTTCACTGGAAGACCGCCGATGTACAGGTTCACCTGCACGGTCAGTCGCCGGACATTGCACAGGGTGTTGACGCGAGCGGCAACAAGGACGAAGGCGCAGGCGATCAGGGTATCATGTTTGGTTTTGCCTGCCGCGAAACCGATGTATTGATGCCGGCTGCCATCCATTATTCCCATTCAATCTTGAAGTCTCTTGCTGATGCCCGCCATTCCGGCGCCGAGCCTGGGCTGGAGCCGGATTCCAAAAGCCAGGTAACGCTGAAATATGTTGACGGCAAGCCCGTCGGCGCCACTTCGATTGTGGTTTCTACCCAGCATGCCGAAAACCTGTCTACCGATGACGTGCGCAACATTGTTCGCCCGCATGTTGAAAACGTTATGCCCGATGGCTGGATGTGCCCCGATGATGAGTTCTACGTGAACCCCACCGGCAAGTTCGTTATCGGCGGCCCGGACGGCGACTGCGGCCTGACCGGGCGCAAGATTATTGTTGATACCTATGGCGGCGCGGCACCCCATGGTGGTGGTGCGTTCTCGGGCAAGGACCCGACCAAGGTTGATCGTTCGGCGGCTTACGCTGCGCGCTACCTTGCAAAAAACGTGGTTGCTGCGGGTGCTGCGGATAAATGCACCATCCAACTGGCCTATGCCATTGGCGTTTCCAAGCCGCTTTCGGTTTACGTGGATACCCACGGCACCGGCCAGGTTAGCGAAGACAAGCTGGCCGAGGCCCTTCAGGAATTGATGGACCTCAGCCCGCGCGGCATTCGCGAACACCTGCAACTTTCGCGCCCCATTTATGCGCGCTCGGCAGCGTATGGCCACTTCGGTCGTGCGCCCGAAAACGACGGCGGGTTCAGTTGGGAAAAAACCGACATCGCAGACGCCCTGAAAAAGGCGCTTTAAGGTTTAAGCCAGCTTTCTGGCGCCAAGTAACCAGCCATGAGCGACGATAAAACAGCCGAGCATAACGACCCGCTGGCCTTGCGTTCTTTTGGGCGCCGTCGCGGCAAGCCGCTCAGTGCGGCGCGCGCAGCGTTGCTGGAAACGCACCTGCCAGCGCTAACGCCGGATCTTGAAAATCCGGCGGCGTTCGTACGTCCCGGTCAGGACCTGTGGCTCGAAATCGGTTTTGGCGGTGGCGAACATCTGGCGGCGCAGGCTTGCGCCCACCCTGAAATCGCTTTTATCGGTTGTGAGCCGTTTATCAACGGGGTCGCCAGGCTGGCTTCTGAAATTGATCGTGACAACATCAATAACATCCGCATCTGGCCCGACGATGCGCGGCCGTTGCTTTCTGGTCTGGAAGAAGCGTCCGTCGGGCGGTGCTATATCCTGTTCCCCGACCCGTGGCCCAAGGTGCGCCACAACAAGCGCCGCCTGATCGAGCCCAAGCTGCTCACCGCGCTGGCCCGGGTGCTTAAGGATGGGGCGGAGCTGCGCTTTGCATCCGATCACATGGACTATGTGCGTTGGGTGCTGGCCCACCTCGGCCACCACCCGGATTTCGACTGGCAGGCTACCGGTCCCGCCGACTGGCGCATCCCACCCGCCGACTGGACACCGACGCGCTATGAGCAAAAGGCCCTTAAAAAAGGGGATAAATGCGTCTATCTGGTGTTTGTGCGCCGCACCCGCGGAATCTCGCACGAGGGATGAGCCTTCTGTTCTAATTTAAAAGATGAGCGCTCCGCCATTCGGGCGGTGGTCGCGAACGAAGGCAGCGGCCGAGTCCCGGCGGTCAGGGGTGCGACGGCGTTCAAACGCGCGCGCCTCCCAGCGGAACTCGGGGTGGCGATTGGCCAGCACCGTGACGTAATTATCGATGGCGGCCACGGTTTTGACCGCGACTTCGCGCAAACGGCCGTCGCAAAAAATCTCGAAACGTCTGGCAGGTGGATTATGGCTCATGTCGGCTCTCCCGTTTTTGCTTGCCGGCCCCGGCTGGTGTGGTGCTGCAAGGGCCATGCCATTGGCGGGGCATATACGCCAATGCCCCATGGCACCAGGCGGGCACTGAGCGCAGGCCCCGTTTTTGGCGAAAAACAGGGGATTTCCAGGGCTCAAATGGCCGCGTCGCGCCTTGTGTGGTGGCGTCGACGTTGCAAAATGCCTTGCTATTTAGCGCCCCCGGGGGTAGAAAACGGCCATTCATTACAACATCTGTCTCGCTGATCCTTAATTAAGGGTCAGGTTGAGGTGGGCCTCGCGGCCCGCCTTTTGTTTTGGCGAACGGTGTTTTGGGCCATGTGGCCCATAAGTTTATGAGGCTTATCATGAGCGCAACCAAGGCGGTCGAGGACATTATCCGCCCCGCGGTCGAGGATCTGGGGTTTGAAATCGTGCGGGTGCAGATCTCCGGCGACCAACGCCCGCGCCTGCAGGTAATGGCCGAGCCCGTTGAGGCGCGCGACATGAACGTTGAAGATTGCGCCACGATAAGCCGCGCTATCTCGGCGGTGCTGGATGTAGAAGACCCGATCGCGTCCGCTTACACGCTTGAGGTTTCTTCGCCGGGCATTGACCGGCCTTTAACGCGACAAAAAGACTTTGACCGCTGGCAGGGCTTTGAGGCGAAAGTTGAAATGACGAACCTGATTAACGGGCGCAAAAAGTTTAGCGGCAAGCTGTTGCAGCGCGCCGGAGAAGACACCATTCGTATTGAGGTGGACGGCGAAACTTATGACTTGCCGTTCAATGATATCAACCGTGCAAAGCTGATGTTGACCGACGAACTGATTGAGGCGGCAACCGGCGAACAAGGCTCTTAAGGAACGAAGACGATGAGCGACCAAACCGTACAAACCACCGGCGTCCACGTGCGCCCCGAACTATT
>CBFCYL010000017.1:0-41835 GCA_965602455.1 uncultured Thalassospiraceae bacterium
TGTTCTTCCGGCGGCTGGCGTTCGCCGTGGCCTTCGGCGGCCAGACGGAACGATTGCAGCACTTCGGAATAGAGGTTGAACACGATTTGCGTTTTGGTCACCACGCAGCCCAGTTCGTGCGCCCATTCCAGATAACCCTTGTTGGCCATCTTGTAATAGGTGTGTTCGGGCAGGAACTCGTGGTGCCAGAAGCTTTCGTTCTCAATGTACTTGGCCAGCTGATCAGGGTTCGCCGGGCCACGGCAATCCATGTGGTCGCCGTCTTCATCCTGCATGCGCCAACCGGCCAACAGGCCAACGCCGGGCTGGCGTTCGTGGTTGGCGATGTAATCGGCATAACCGCCGGGATACTTTGCCGTGCCATCGTCATTGACCATACCGGGAAGGCCAAGGCGGGCGCCCAAATCCAGCAACACACCCTGGAAGCCGCGCACATCGCGGTCGGGCTCGACAATGGGATAGCGAATGGCATCGGCCGCCGAATGGGGCGATGAAATGGGCCGGTCCAGCAGTGAAATGCAATCGAAGCGTTCCAGATATGTGGTGTCGGGCAAAACCAGGTCGGCATAGGCCACCATTTCCGAATAATAGGCATCAGAATAAATGATGTTGGGAATCTTGTACTCGCCGTTTTCATCCTTGTCGGTGAGCATATCGATCACCTTTGACGTGTTCATCGATGAGTTCCAGCTCATGTTGGCCATGAACAGCATGAGCGTATCAATTTTGTAGGGGTCGCCCTTCCACGCGTTGTGGATGACCATGTGCATCAGGCCGTGACTGGCCAGCGGGTGCTCCCACGTATACGCCTTGTCGATGCGAACGGCGGAGCCATCCTCCTTCAACAGCAGGTCTTCCGGCGATGTCGGGAAACCAAGCGCCATGCCGGGCAGGTGGGTGCCGGGCTGAACGTGGTCAACCTTGCCGGTTGGCTTGTTGGTCGGCGGGATGGGCTTGGGGAACGGCGCCTTGATGCGGAAACCGCCGGGAACCTCGATGGAGCCCAGCAACATCTGCAACAGGTGAATAGCGCGGCACGTGTGAAAGCCGTTGGAGTGGGCAGAAATGCCGCGCATGGCGTGGAACGAAACCGGGCGACCGATCATCTTGTCTTGGCGGCGTCCGGCCCAATCGACCCATTTGATGTCGAGCTCGATTTCCTGTTCAAACGCCACGTGTGCCAGCTCGGCGGCGATGCGCCTGATGTCGGCGGCCTTCATGCCGGTTTGTTCGGCCACGGCGTCAGGGGCGTATTCTTCCGATAGATAACGCTCAGCCATAAGCTGGAAGCTGGGTATGCCGGTGCGGCCATCGGGCAGGGTGTATTCGCCCTTTAGTGCGGGCGTGGTGGTGATATCGGTTGATGCTTTTACAGCCTCGTCCTTGGTGCTCCAGATATAGGGGTCGCCGTTTTCATCGCGGGCGAACATGCCGTTATCAGAAGCGCCCTCGTCCTGAATAACCAGCCACGACGCGTTGGTGTAACGCACCAGATATTGCTGATCGATCTTGCCCGCCTTGAGCAGCTCGTGCATCAACGCCATGATGAACAAGCCGTCGGTGCCGGGGCGAATGCCGATCCATTCATCGGCGATGGCGGAATAGCCGGTACGGATGGGGTTTACGGAAACGAACTTGGCGCCGCGCTTCTTTAGTTTTCCCAGACCGATCTTGATGGGATTGGAATCATGGTCTTCGGCCATGCCGAACATCATGAAATACTTGGTCAGACCCCAGTCCGGTTCGCCGAATTCCCAGAACGCACCGCCAATGGTGTAAAGCCCGGCGGCTGCCATGTTGACTGAACAAAAGCCGCCATGCGCGGCATAGTTGGGCGTGCCGTACATGGAAGCCCACCACCCGGTGGTGGCCTGGGACTGGTCGCGCCCGGTAAAGAACGCCAGCTTGGAAGGGTCGGTTTCGCGAATGTGGCGCAGGCGCTTTTCGGCAATGGCCAACGCCTCATCCCATTCAATTTCCTCGAACTCACCGGAACCGCGCGGACCAACGCGCTTCAGCGGCTTTTGCAGCCGCGCCGGGGAATAATGCTGCATGATGCCCGATGAGCCCTTGCCGCACAAAACGCCCTTGTTGATGGGGTGGTTGTGGTTGCCCTGGATATAGCGAACCTGGCCATCTTTTAGATACACGCGAATACCGCAACGACACGCGCACATGTAACACGTGGTGTATTTCACCTCGTCGCCCAGCGACGGCGACAGGTCGACCTTGTCGGCCGCCGCGTGCGGGTCTGGCGTGAAGTCGGCGAAATCCGTCTCACCCGTTGGCGGTGATGTGGGTTCTGTGCTCATTTCAATCGTCTCCGGGGCGTCGTGCCGGGGGCATGATCCGGTCGCCGGGGGAAAGCCGTGTCTCTGTTTTCCGGGGTGGCCGCTCTCTTGCGTGCGGATGGCCTTGATCCGGGATGGGGCGTGGTCTTGATTCGGGCCTTTTATATAATGAAATCGTTATATAAGGGAAACCTAAAATTAATAAAACAGGCAGATTTCTGGCCGTTTTGTGATTGATTTGAGCTGAATGGGGGGTGAAATCAAACACTTAACCGATGGTGAGCGGTCGCGCCACCGGGCGCTAGGGCCGGGGTTTGCCAGACCTTTCTTGAAATGTTTTTAGCAGTGTGTTTATAATAATAAATAATAAATATGCTTATAGCTTACTGTAAATAATAACAAAGTATTCAGTAAGTAATAGGAATAACCACAAGAAATTATTTGCGCCGATGATCCAGTCGAGCGCATTTTTCTTATTCAATACAAGGTAATACTTGTAAAACTTCGGATAAACAGGGGAAGTACTTTGAAAAAGACTGCTATTTACTTAATAACCGCCGCTACTGCCATGATGGTATCGTTCGCATCGGTTGCAAATGCCGCGCCCGCCTGCGGCAAGGTCACCATTGCCGACATGAACTGGAAGTCGGCCTCATTGATTGCCAACATCGACATGTTTGTCCTCAAGTCCGGCTATGGCTGCGATGCCGAGCTGATTCCCGGCGACACCATGCCCACGGGCACCTCGATGATTGAAAAGGGCGAGCCCGATATCGCTCCCGAGCTGTGGAGCAACTCTTTCACCGCGGCGCTGGAAAAGGGCGTTGCCGAAAAGCGCCTGCGCATTGCCGGGCGCTCTTTGTCTGACGGCGGCGAGGAAGGCTTCTGGGTGCCGCAGTACATGGTCGACAAAGACCCTTCCATTGCCACCATCGCCGGCATCAAGGCCAACGCCAAGCTGTTTGAACATCCCGAAAACCCGGATAAGTCTGCTTTCTATGGTTGCCCCGCAGGCTGGCAGTGCCAGATTACGGCAGGCAACCAGTTCAAAGCGATGAAGCTGAGCGATGCCGGTTTCGATTTGGTTGATCCCGGTTCCGCGGCTGGGCTGGACGGCTCCATTTCGCGCGCCTACGAGCGCAAAAAGCCGTGGTTCGGTTACTACTGGGCGCCGACGGCCATTTTGGGAAAATACAAGATGGTCAAGGTCGACTTTGGCGCGCCGCTTGATGAAGCTCATTGGTCTGCCTGTATCACCAAGGCCGATTGCCTTAACCCGAAAGTGGCGGCATATCCTTCAAGCCCGGTGCTTACCGTCACCACGGAAAGTTTTGCAGGCCGGGCGCCCGAAGCCTATGCCTACCTGAGCAAACGCGCTTTCAAAAACGCCCAGATGAACGACATCCTGGCGTGGATGGAAGAAGGCCAGGCCGATGGTGGTGTGGGCGCGGAATACTTCCTCAAAAACTATGAAAGCACCTGGACGAAGTGGGTTTCCGCTTCTGTTGCCGCCAAGGTCAAGAAAGCGCTTTCAGCCATGTGATAAAAACCCGCCTCCGTAAAGTTTGCGGGGGCGGGTGATTACACCGTTAAATTTAATAACCGGAGGCCGCAATGGCCGCTAAAAACTGGCTGACCGAGTTTCCAGAAATGGAACGTGCAGACCTGATTGCGATCCGCAAAGCGCTGGATGGCGCCTATCGTGATTTTTCCCGTTCTTACGGCGATATCATTGAATCCATTTTTGACCCGCTGCTTTATTTCCTGGTCTGGTTTGAAAACCTGTTGCTGACCACGCCGTGGTGGCTGGTCATCGCGGTGCTGGTGGGGCTGGTCTACGCGGCCAGCCGGTCGTGGAAACTTTCGCTCGGCGTGGTGGTTTCATTCACATTGATCGGCTATTTCGGCATGTGGGAAAACACCATGCAAACCCTGAGCATCATCACGGTGTGCACGATGGTTTCCATAGCGCTGGGAATCCCGGTCGGTATCATGATGGCGCGTTCAGACCGCGCGCAGTCAGTCATAACGCCCATTCTCGACATCATGCAAACCATGCCGGCTTTTGTTTACCTGATACCCGTGGTCATGCTGCTGGGCATCGGCAAGGTGCCGGGCGTGATTGCGGTGGTGATTTATGCCATCCCGCCGGTCATCCGCCTGACCAACCTCGGCATTCGTTTGGTTGACAAGGAAGTGTTGGAAGCGGCCACAGCCTATGGCGCCAATCGCTCGCAACGCTTGTGGGGGGTGCAGTTGCCTTTGGCCATGCCAACCATTATGGCGGGCATCAACCAGACCATTATGATGGCGCTGGGCATGGTGGTTATTGCATCGATGATCGGCGTCAAGGGTCTCGGCCAGCCGGTCTTGAAATCCATCACCAACCAGTATTTCACCATGGGGCTGCTTAACGGTCTGGCCATTGTGGCGCTGGCCATTGTGTTCGACCGCGTTTCGCAGGCTTACGCTCGGCGCACCCAAAAGCATTTGGGAGGCATGAAACATGGTTGAACCGATGATCCGCGTAGAAGGGCTTTACAAAATATTCGGCTCACGGCCTAAGGCCGTGATGGCGCAGGTGCTGGACGGAAAATCAAAAGATGAAATTTTAGCCGAAACCGGACACGCGGTTGGCTTGAAAGCCATTAACCTCGACATCAACAAGGGTGAGGTTTTTGTCATCATGGGGCTTTCGGGCTCGGGAAAGTCCACCCTGATCCGCCATTTCAACCGCCTGATCGACCCCACCGAAGGGCACATCACGGTCGAAGGCGTGGATGTCATGTCGCTGGACACGGCTGAACTGGAACAGTTCCGCCGCCACCGGATGTCCATGGTGTTTCAACACTTCGGCCTGATGCCGCACCGCACCGTTATCGAAAATGTCGCCTATGGGCTGATGGTGCAGGGCGTGGACAAAGCTGCGCGCCATGATAAAGCGTCTGAATGGCTCGATGCCGTGGGCCTTCAGGGTTATGAGGCGCAATACCCTTCACAACTTTCCGGTGGCCAGCAACAACGCGTCGGACTGGCCCGTGCCTTGTGCACGGATGCCGACATCCTGCTGATGGACGAGGCGTTCTCGGCGCTTGATCCGCTGATCCGCAGTGAAATGCAGGACCTGCTTATTGAGCTTCAGAGCCGGTTGCACAAGACCATCATTTTCATCACCCACGACCTCGATGAGGCGCTGCACATTGGCGACCGTATCGCGATTTTGAAAGACGGCGAACTGTCGCAAGTCGGCAGGCCGGAAGAAATTCTCCTCAACCCCGCCGACGATTACGTTGAAGCCTTTGTGCGCGACGTTAACCGGGCGCGGGTATTAACCGCCGATGTGGTGATGAAGCCACCAGCCTGCCGCTTGACCACGGAAAACCTCGACGAAGCGTTGCGCCAGATGCGTGGCGACAACAGCGAGCACGGTTACGTGTTTGATGACACCGATTACAAGGGCATTGTGACGCGCGAGCTTATTGAAGACGCCATCAGCCAGCCCGGCGAAAACGCCGACCTTTCGGACCTGGCGGAAATTGCGTACACGGCGCAACCCAGCACGCCGCTCGAGGAAATCTTGCCCGCCACGCTGGAGCAGCCTTACCCCGTTCCGGTGGTGGATGAAGAGGGTGATTTTCACGGTGTGGTGTCGCGCAAATCCATGGTTTCGGCGCTGGCTGACAGCAGCAATGGCAATGGCAATGGCAATGGAAACAAGCCGCCTGCTGCCTGAACCTTTTTGGCAATGAACGAAGGCGTCCGCCCCGGTCCGGGCTTATAACGAACCCATGCGCCCTAATCGGACGTCCCGCCGCCATGAACCTATTGCCATGAATACCGTTTTGCTGCTCGACCATCCTGATGGGCTGGGCATAAAATGCAATATCGGTCTTGCCTTAACGCGCACCAACACCCATATAGTGCACTTGTAGTGTACTTGGGAATCAGGAATTCAGCCCCTTCGCGTTGACGGGGCTTACATGACACAGAACAGCCGGAGCTTTGGTTCCTGACGTAAAATATCAACCCCATGCCAGAGGCTTATTCAATGACATTAACGATAGTTCCACGCACTGTATCTTTTGTGACCGTACTGGCCGTGCTCTTTTATTCGTTTGCCGGACTTACTGGCAAAGCCTCAGCACAGACGGTAAACGCCAACGAAGATTCTGGTGCGACTTATCAAATCGTCAAGGCCACCGAAGACCGGGTGTGGCGCCTGAACGTAAAAACAGGCGAGGTAGCCGTGTGCAGCCTGAATGGCCAGAATTTGATTTGCACGACCAGCGCAGAAGCAATGACCCCGCCCAACATGACCTACGAAGAGTTCGAGGCGGCACAAAAGCGCGCCGAGCATGAAAAGCGGGTCAAGCAGATGGAATTCATGGATCGTGCGATTGCCGCAATGCGGATGATTTTTGCGACCACTGCGGAAAACGGAAGCTAGTTTCTTGTCGAACCCCTCCACCCGCGACGGCTTGTATTTCGAAGCCCACATTTTTTGTTGCACCAACGAACGCGAGCCCGGCAACCCGCTGGGTTCGTGCAAGGCGCGTGGTGGTGAGGAATTGCGTGAGTATATGAAGGCGCGATCCAAGGAGCTGGGACTGACGGGGCGTGTGCGCGTCAATGCGGCCGGTTGTCTGGCCCGGTGCAGCCTGGGGCCATGCATCGTCATTTATCCCGAAGGGGTCTGGTACACTTATCACGACAAGGCCGATGTCGACGAAATTCTAGACCGCCACATTCTGGGCGGCGAAGTGGTTGAGCGGCTGGTTTTGCAAAACGACCGGGCCGAACTCCCGGCTCACAAGCTGGAACTTAGGGTTGCCAATTGTGAAATGCTGACGCCCGTCATCCGCCGCTTAGAGCTGGTCGCCGCCAATGGCGGTTCGTTGCCACCTTTTAAGGCCGGTGCGCACATCAACCTGGTGACCGGTGTCGGCGTTACGCGCTCCTATTCGCTGGCCGGTGACCCGGCAAACACGGATTTTTATGAAATCGCCGTCAAGCTGGAAACCGATGGCGCTGGCGCTTCGAAGTGGATACTCGAATCCCTTGATGGCGGCGATACCCTCGAGGCATCGCTGCCAACTAACAACTTCATGCTTTCCAGCAACGCCGACCACCACGTGCTGATCGCCGGTGGCATTGGCATCACGCCGCTGCTTTCCATGGCACGTCAACTCAAACGCGCGGGCGCCAGCTTTGCGTTGCACTATTGCGCTCGTGACGCGGATGAAGCCGCGTTTACGGACGCTATCGAAAATGAATTCCCTGAAAATGCGACGTTTCATTACGATGGCGGCAACGCGGCGAATGGCATTAACCTCGATAGCGTTCTCGGTGGCCACGATAAGGGCGCTCACCTTTACGTTTGTGGGCCGACCGGGTTGATGGATAGCGTCATTGAAAAGGCAGCCGACCTTTCGTGGCCAGATGCGCGCATCCACCACGAATTTTTCCGCGCCCGCGCCGCGCCCAAGGACCAGGTGGACGAATCGTTTAGTGTACGTCTTGCTTCAAGCGGCCGCGAACTGGCGGTGCCGGCGGACAAAAGCATATTGGATGTGTTGCGTGATAACGACATCGCGACTGAAAGTGCGTGTGAAGGCGGGGCTTGCGGTACGTGTCGCACCGGCCTTGTCAGCGGCCACGCCGAACACCGCGACGATGTGTTAAGCAATGCGGAAAAAGCCGCCAACGGCGACATCATGCTGTGCGTGTCGCGTGCCAAGGCGGGCGAGGTGCTGACCCTTGATTTGTAGGCGGGCCGTGGGGTGAAAAAGATGACGGGTGCATTCTGAAATCATCATAATAATTCACCCAACTTACTGAAGTTCATTGTTTTACAAAATAGACAGTATTTTATAGTGCAATTTCGTTATTGCACCTTTTGTGCTGCACAAACTAGTTAGTGCACTAGTATATTATTCAATCATTACGCGTGCCTTAAATTGACGGCTTCATATTCATATAAGACATATTTTTCTATTTGGGGGGAACCAATGGAATCCACATTCAGTGATTCACAACACAGTATTTATTTTGTCAGCTATGCGGCCATGGCGACGATTGCGCTCATTCTTGTCGCCCTGGCGCAATACAATCGAAAGAAAGCTGAAGGCACACCTATAAATTTTAATATCCTGAAGGTCATTGCCGGAATTGCCATGGCCATGTGGACAAGCGCCGCCATAACATCGGCCACATATACCCTGTCCCCAACGAACGCCGCCATCGCCGCTTTTTGCATTGGCATTATTTTCACCGTTATCGTTGCGTGGCAAATGGGGAAAATTGTCCGCAAAATGGCCCAGGACGAAAAAACCATCCGCGAGCTTTCCACCCACTGCTCGCTGACTAACCTTTGGAACCGGCGCGTATTTCAGGAATCTCTTGCTTCAGAGGTCAGGCGCGCCAGGCGCCATGGCCACCCGCTTTCCCTTTTGCTCTTCGACGTTGAGGGCATTGGCATGATCAACAGACTGCATGGATATCAAAATGGCGATAAGGCCCTTCGGGAATTGGCGGCGATCTTAACTGAGGCGACGCGGGCAAATGATGTTGTGTGTCGTTATGCCGGCAACCAGATTGCCCTTATTCTGACGGACACCCCGCTGGATGATGCTGAAATGTTTGCCAACCGGCTAAGAGAGCAAATTGCAGATCATCAGTTTGCAGACGTTGATCGCGCCATGGGTTCCATAACCGTTAGCGGCGGGCTTTCTGAATATTCTGAAACATTGAACACTGATGACACCATAATTCTGTCCGCCCATGATGCCCTGAAAATAGCCCAGGAGTCGGGGCCAAACACGGTTATGAATTACAAAAACATCAATGAAGGGGGTGAGGCCAAAAAGGGCGCTTATGCAGATCTTCCCAAGGATCTTGAACTTGCGATCCCCATCATTGATAGCGATCACGACAGGCTGTACGCCCTTATCAGGGCGTTTACCGAAGCCGAAAAAAGCCGCGATCTTTCTGTCATCGAGTCAATTTTCGCTGATCTGCTTGAATATACTAAATTCCATTTCAAGCGCGAAGAGGCTGGTCTGGAGGCTTGTGGCTACGAAAGCCTGCCCGGACACCAAAATGAGCATCGCAAGCTGGAAGGGGAAGTCCTGTCCCTTTTGCTGGACATGCGGATCCGTCCGGAAACCTTCAACAGCACACAACTAAAGGAAATCCGAATATTCCTGCAGGTGTGGCTGGGCAGGCACATTGCCCACTCGGACATGGCTTACCGCGATACGATGGCGGCTTCACCGCAAGCCCAAAAGGTCATGGAAGCCTTCGTTCCCGATGAGGAAGTGGCAATGGCGCTATCCCTGTCCGCTTAATTGTCGTGGGCGGGTGCGAACCCTCAGGTGTACTGATTATTAAAACAAGGTCGCGTGGCGGGCGTGAGACAGTCGCAACTTAATTGGTGGCCATTAGCAAAGAGTCAGTGCGTTGCAATCCGTATGCTCAAACACTTTGCCGTAAATATCGACCAGCGTTGTTTGCGAGTAGTCCATCGTGCCATTGCCGACAATAACCTGCTGGCTGAACTCAAGAGACGACGCATTATTTTTCATAAACGGGGATTCTATGATGCCCCATTTCGGGTCCCCCAGTTTTGCCGTCAGCTCAAGAATAACCCGCCCGTCATCATCAACTTTACCCGAGTATTCACCCCCGGCGACCACACTGACCGCGCGCGGAATTACAAACGAATGCATGACGGTATTGGTGCTGGCATCCCATATCCAATAGCCGGTTTGATCATGGAAAATTTCGTTGTTTGACTTACGCTTTACGATTTGACGGTAATAAATGGCGCATAACGTCTGCGATTCTGCGTTGGCGAGATCGCCAATGTCGCTGTAGGTGATGGTTTCATAGTAGGGGTTGTTTTCCTCACCGTCCGGCTCTGGCGCGATATCAACGCCGTCAGCGCCTTCCCACACGCCAACCAAATGTTTCAGGGGGCCATAATCAATGTCGTTATAGGTCAGCATTATTCATTTCCTAAAAGGGTTTTGGCATCGGCCATTTTCTGGGGAAATGGCGCCAGCGAGCGGGAACAAACCCTCAGATGCCCAGATTACAAATGGTGATTGTTTCAAGCAGGGAGCCCGCTTTTGTGCGCCTGAAGCAGGCATAATTTTGCTATCAAAACGTTGCCGCAAGCAAGCCATAGATTGAGGCATGGGACGTGTAAAAAAGCATGAAATTACAACTGGATAATTTTTTATATTAGTTGAAGCACATATAAAAATACGGTATAATTTTGTAATTATCGAGGGTGGCAAAACCACCTTATGTACGCCTACCTCGCGCCTTCGTGTTTTTTGGCCAGCGTTACTTCGATTACGACCCTTTATTTGTTGCGTTGGCATCAGCCAAGTCGTTCCGTTAAGCGGTTTGGTAATGCGTGTGCAGGGAAAGATCTTAAACAATCAAAGGGGATTTTCGACATGATGAAAAGTAAGTTTGTAACAGCAATTTTGTTTGGCGTCGCGGCTGCGTTCATGACCGCCACTATGCCGGTTATGGCCAGTGCGGCTGATGATGCTTCTGTGGCTCGAGGTGGCCTGTTGTATGACAAGTGGTTTTTGGTTATCGGCGCGAAGAAGCCTCAAGAGACACATAAAGCCTGGCCAGCTTCCAATACCAAAAAAGCGGGCGATGTAACATGGCGCTGCAAATCCTGCCACGGCTGGGATTTAAAAGGCAAAGACGGCGCGTATTCAAAGGGCTCCTATAAAACTGGAATTACCGGTTTGGGCGCTTATAAGAATGCCGATCCGGCTAAAATTATTGCCATCATCAAAGGTAAAACCCATGGCATGGCGGGCATGATGGGTGCTCAGGACTATACCGATCTTGCAAATTTCGTCAGCAAGGGTCAGTTCGATATGGCCATGTATATCGATTACTCCACCAAGAAGGTGAAGGGCGATACTGAAAAGGGTAAAAACTACTACAATACCATTTGCGCAAAGTGCCATGGTTCTGACGGTAGATTACCCAAAGCCATGGATGTAACCGTGGGTGAGGTTGCCAACGGAAATCCTTGGGAAACTATGCAAAAAATAATGAACGGGCAGCCGGGCGAAGCTATGCCAGCAATGATTTCGTTCGGACCACAATTAACAGCCGATATTACGGCCTATTCTCAAACGCTTCCTACTTCAAAATAAGGCACAATCCACCCTTCCTCTTTAAATAGAGGAGGGGTGGCGTCTTATTAAGGTCAGTTTAAAGCCACAGAAAATGACCAGCCCACATTGATACCCTCCAGCATGAAAGGTTTTTATTATGATCTCCAGAATCTGGAAATGGGTATGGGGCCCGTCCAAGCGTTATGCCATTGGAACAATCTTCATTGTTGGCGGGTTTGCGGGTGTGATTTTCTGGGGTGGTTTCAACACTTACATGGAACACACAAACACGCTGGGGTTTTGCATATCGTGTCATGAAATGCGCGACACGGTGTATGTTGAATACAAAGAAAGCTCTCACTATTCCAACGCCTCAGGGGTGCGCGCTATCTGTTCTGATTGTCATGTGCCAAAGGAATGGACCGCCAAGCTGTGGCGTAAAATTAAAGCCACCAACGAGCTATATCACAAAGTCATGGGCACCATTGATACGCCCGAAAAGTTTGAAGCGCATCGCCTTGTGATGGCCGAGCGGGTGTGGTCGGAAATGAAGGAAAATAATTCTCGCGAATGCCGTAATTGCCATAGCTACAATGCCATGCATTGGGAAAAACAGCCGCGACGGGCAAGTGAAAAAATGCAAGAGGGCATCAAAAATGGTGAAACCTGCATTGATTGCCACAAGGGCGTAGCGCACAAACGCCCCAAGATGCCACGTGATGATTGAACACATTGGATTGTTAGGGCGGTATTGTCAGCCCAAGCCAGTTCACACAAACGTTCACAAATAAAAAAGCGCCCTGGTGGCGCTTTTTTATTGCCTGCATCCCGCCAATGATTAAGGGAAGTGGTGCCGGCTGCAGGAGTCGAACCCGCGACCCCCTGATTACAAATCAGGTGCTCTACCAACTGAGCTAAGCCGGCACACTTTCGCCCGAACATATACCCTTCAGCCGCGCCGTGGGCAAGACCGGGGCCGCAGGACAGTGCCATAAGGCCCGGATAGCGCCAAATGGCACAAAACCCTTTTCCAACGGCCACTTATGAACCAATATCCCCCTCAAGCGTTTGGGATACCACCATTAAAAGGAAGCTGCTGCCGTGAAATGGACAAGTACGCTGGTGCGGGTCGGTCTGGTAATTTTTGCAGCCGAACTGTTCAACGAAATACTATTGGCCAACCTACCGCTCATGCTCCCGACGCTATTTTCAGAGCTGCTGCATGCCGCCATTGTGGCGCTGATTTCCGTGACCGCTGTTTATTACTGGGTGATCCGCCCT
This sequence comes from uncultured Thalassospiraceae bacterium, assembly GCA_965602455.1. GTDB lineage: Bacteria > Pseudomonadota > Alphaproteobacteria > Rhodospirillales > Magnetovibrionaceae > CBFCYL01. The sequence goes on from CBFCYL010000017.1 coordinate 12,725, forward strand.
TATGCCGCGCGCCGCCAGCAGGTCGAAAGCGAGGCCCTTGCGGTTGCCGAATCCCGCCGGTCGGGCGAAGACGTCGAGGAAACGCTGTTTAACATCATCCAGGACAGCCCCGTCGCCATCGGCATCACCGATGAAAAAGGCACGCCGGTGTTCTGGAACGACAGTTTCCGGAAATTTGGCTGGCGCAAAGGCGGGTCAGAACGCAGCGGCGATTTCCTGCTGATGTTCGCCGACCCCAATTTACGCAAAAACATGTTCACCATGATGAAGGCGGGAGAGGGCGTTTACGACCAGGAAGCGGAAATCCTGACCGCCAGTGGCGAGCCGGCGTGGGTGGAAATATCCATCCAGGAAATGATATTCGAAGGCCAGAAATCATACCTGACCTGGGTTTATGATATTACCGAGCGCAAGCTCAGGGACAAGGTGCAGGCCGAAGCCCAGCAAGCCGCCGAAGAAGCCAACAAGGCCAAGTCAAACTTCCTGGCGACCATGAGCCATGAAATCCGCACGCCCCTTAACGGCATCATGACCATGGCCGAGATGCTGGAAACCACAAACCTGACCAATGAACAAAAGGGCATGGCGTCCATCGTCAATGATTCTTCGGCAACGCTGCTGAGCATCATTAATGACGTTCTGGATTTCTCGAAAATTGAATCGGAAAAGCTGGAACTCGATAGCATTTCCATGTCGCTGACCCAGGTTGTCGAGGGGGTAGCCGACTTGCTGGGTGCGAAGGCGGCCGAAAAGGGCGTTCACCTGCGCGCCTATATAGACCCTGAATCGCACGACTATTTTGAAGGCGACCCGGTGCGCCTGCGCCAGATTCTAACCAACCTTGCCGGCAATGCCGTAAAGTTTACCGAGACCGGGTCAGTTACCATCAGGGCGTTCACCACCGACGAACGCCAAGGCCAGTCTGATGTCCGGTTCGAGATTGTCGATACCGGCATTGGCATTACCAAGGAACAGCAAGCCAAGCTGTTCCAGCCTTTTGTGCAGGCGGATGCATCGACCGCCCGGCGTTTCGGTGGCACCGGCCTCGGTCTTTCCATTTCAAAGGCGCTGGTTGGCGCCATGGGTGGCGAGATCGGCTTGGTAAGCAGGCCGGACGAAGGCTCGATGTTCTGGTTTTGCGTTCCCCTGAAATCGCGTGAAGAAAGACGAACCTCACGCCAGGATCAGCTGGCCGGTAAAGGCGTGGCCGTGGTGACGGATGATGCCGTTTTTACAAACATCATGAAACGCTACATGGACTTTACCGGCGCATTGACCTGCACCGCGACCGGGTATGAAGAGCTGGCAGACTGCATTCACCAGGACGGTAACCAGAATCAGAAAATTGATATCTTGCTGGTCGATTGCGAAATGTCCGCACACGTTGTTGAAAACCTGTTTGAAAAAATTTCCACCAATAATGAAATCAAGCCCCTGCAAACCGTGGCCATGATGAGCCGTTCACGCATGCTGACGGACAGGCCGCCGTATCTGGAAGGGGTGTTTGCCGAATTGCCGATGCCGCTCAGGCGTGGCCAGCTTTGGGATGTGGCCGCCGCCGCCGTGGGGCTTGAAAGCCTTGACGATGAACTGCTCGGCGGCAACCGTGAGAACGACAGCGCGCATCCTGCCTTCAGCCCGCCGGATATTGAAACGGCGCGTGCCGGCGATGCCCTTATTCTGGTTGCCGAGGATAACCCGGTAAACCAGAACGTCATTCGCATGCTGTTGGACCGCATGGGCTTTGCCGCCGAAATTGTAGACGACGGGCTCATGGCCCTTGAGGCGCTGCGCACAAAAAAATACGCCATGCTGTTGACCGATTGCCACATGCCGGAAATGGATGGCTATGCCCTGACCTCGCACTGGCGCATCGATGAAGAAAACAAGGGTCTCGGGCGCTTGCCCATTGTTGCCTTGACCGCCGATGCCCTGATCGGCACCGGCGAGAAATGCCGTGAATCGGGTATGGATGCGTACCTGAAAAAGCCGATCGCCCGCCACGAACTTGACGCCGTTATCCAGAAGTACATGCCCAAGGCCGCTGCCCTGCGTCAGCCCATCGGGATGGAGCCAACGCCAAAGGCCGCCGCCAGCTCGACGGCCGATGTCCGGCCTTCCCTCGACGCAGCGCCAACGGGAAAACCGGTGTTTGATGTTTCCTACCTTAATGAAGTTACCGGCGGCGATGCCGAGATGACCAAAATCCTGCTCGACAGCTTCTTTGAGACCACGCCGCCATTGCTGGATGAACTGATTGAAGCCTTTGACCAGCAAGACCCCGAAGCCGTGCGCGAAGCCGCCCACGCCATCAAGGGCTCGTCGCTGATGGCCGGGGCCCTGCGTCTGGGCGACATCTGCAAGCAAATCCAGGATGCTGCCGAAGGCGAGGGGCTCAATTGCGTATCGGCCCTCAAAGACAGCCTGCACCCGGAGTTTGACGCCTTCGTTGACGCATGGAACGCGCACGCCGGAGGTTGACTGCCGCCCCAATCCGGTTAATTAAGGGGGGTAATATGCGGATGGGCCGTACTTAAATAGGGCCGTACTTAAGGAATATAATGTCAAAATCACCATACCGCGCGCGCTCTGTTCTGGTTGTTGACGATCAGGAGTTTGTCCTCAATATCGTCACCACCATGCTCAAGCAAATCGGCTTCGGCGAGATTGAAACCCGTACCGACGGCACGGCGGCACTGGAAGCGCTTGAGCAAAAGCAGCCCGACCTGATTATTTGTGACATCAACATGAAGCCCATGGATGGTCTGGCTTTCCTGAGCACCATGCGCAACAGCGACAAGGCTTACGCGCATTCCATTCCCGTGATCTTTCTCACCGCCGAGGTCAGCCAGAATCTGATGACCCGGGCGGCGGACCTGGAATGCGATATGTTCCTGCTCAAGCCGGTTTCACCGCAAAAGTTGCTGGAAAAAATCAATCAGGTATTCGGTGCCGACGAGTTCAGCTGATTATTCGCCGGACGCGTCTGGCGGCAAATCCCACCCCTTGATGCGCGGCAACCAGCGCGGCACGTTTTGCTTAAATAGGCGGTAATCGTCGCCAAAGCGGGCTTCGAGCCCTTTTTCCTCAAACAGCGGGAAGTAGATATTGTTGGCGGCGAAAAAAATCGCCAGCCAGATGGCGATGGGCCATGAGGTCGTCATCAAGGCCTCGGCTGCCAACATCGTCAGCACGGATGTAATCATTGGGTTTCGCACATGGCGGTACGGCCCGCGCACCACCAGCCGCTTTGGCGGTGCCCACGGCGCCGGTGTGCCTTTGCCGATGTGCCAGAACAATGTCATTGTCCACCGCGCCATACCCATCCCGGCAAGCCCCAATGCCAGCGCCACCCAAAAGCGCAGCTCGTTTAGGCCCGCAAGGTTCCAGCCCGTTTGCCACAATATAAGCCCCGGCACAAAAACCAGCACCGTTCCGGGCAGGATGATCACCGCCTTGATAAGTTCTCGGGTCACTGGCTCTCCAAAGTTCTCCGGCGCGCAACGGCTTGTCGGGGTGTGCATGGGCGACTAACGACAGCTTACATTCGTTGTCTTGGGGGTCAGTCATGATTGATGGTCGTGTAATGGTATTCACTTTTTAGTATTATTGCACCATACTGTTGGCGATGGGGCGCTCGGATCTGAAACCGGTTAAGGATCGCGGAAACAGGGGGGTTGAGCTTGAAAATTACGAGGATTTTTGCTCGCGGTGAGCGCATTGCGGTGGCCGCCATCGTCGCTTTGCTGTCAACAGGCGGTAGCGCCTTTGCGCAGATGACCCAGGCCGAGTTTATGACCATGAACCAGAGTGATCCCATTATCGAACTGGCGATAAACCTGATTTTAGGGATTGCCATTATTATCGGCTTGCTGCTCGCCCGGCAAAACATGAACGGTTGGCGTCAGCCGGTAAAATGGGTCTGGTTTTCTTTTCAGGGCCGACTGAACCGAAAGGCATATTGGCTCAAAGGCGTCCTGTTGTTGGCGCTTGCCCAGTTTGCCTTCGGTATCATTATGGCGCTTTTCGGTTTTGTCGCGAGCGTGCTGAATTCACCGGAATTTGCCGGTATCATCAGCATCGGCATACTCGTCGTAATGATTCCGTATGTGGGGCTTATTATCTGGGCCTCGCTGGGAATGACCATCAAGCGCCTGCACGATGTCGACAAGTCGGGCTGGTTCATGTTGCTTGGGCTGGTGCCGATCCTGAACCTTTGGCCAGCAATTTTGGTGGCGTTCATTAAAGGTACCGAAGGCGCCAACCGCTTTGGCTTTGACCCGCTGGACGGCGTTGATCCGGCTGGCGCCGATGATGGGGAAGGTGCGCACCACCATCATCATCAAGCCCATAAAGCCGCCGCAACGGGTGGTTTCGGCCATGGTGCGCACCGTCCGGCGCCACCAATGGATGATGGTAATGCCGGCCCCGCGCATGCGGAAATTCACATGGGTGCCGATGGCAACCCCAGCATGACCACCGTGCGCGAACGCCTGGGCGAACATTTTATTGCCGATGATGAGCCGGGCAGGGGTACCCCCGAGGGTGAGCGGGAATAAATAATCCGGGCTTATGCGTTGGCCTGCAAAAAAAACGCCGTTCAGGGGTTTGCTCTCATGAAGGCGTAAAGCGCCACCGTGGCGGCGTTGGAAAGGTTGAGGCTTTCGACCACTCCCGAAATGGGTATTTTCACCCGCCGGTCGCAGGTTTCGCCGACCAGGCGGCGCAGGCCGGAGCCCTCGGCGCCCAGCACCACCGCCACGCGACCCTTCAGGGTATCATCTTCAAGGGTTTCTTCCGCAGCACCGTCAAAACCAATGGCCCAGAACGCGGCGGCTTTTAAGTCCTCGATGGCGCGCGCGATGTTGGTGACGCGCACCAACGGCAGCACCTCTGCGGCGCTGGATGCCGCCTTGGCCATGGTCGCCGTCATTTCCGGCGCATGGCGGTCCTGCACCACCAGGCCGATGGCCCCGAAGGCAGCGGCCGTGCGCATAACGGCACCGATGTTGCGCGGGTCGGTTGCCTGGTCCAGCACCATCACGCAGGCACCGTCCAGCCCCTCGGCAAGGTCGATCAAATCGCCCAAATCCGGCGCTGGCAGGGGATCGGCCTGAACCAGCAGACCTTGGTGCACGGCGCCGAAGCCCGCCAGTTCATCCAACTGGCCGCGGTCGCGCATTTCCGGCGCTGGCCTCGCTTCGCCATCCTCGGCCCCGGTGGCGCGGGCCTGTTTGACAGCCTCGGTCAGGGCGCCGTCCACGCCGGTCGCCAATATAATGCGCCGAATGGCACGCTTGGGGTTGGCAATGGCGGCCAGCGCCGCGTGGTGGCCGTAAAGCCAGCCGCGGTCGTGCTTGGGGCCCTGTTCCGGGCGCGCTTTTCGGGATTGGAATTTCTTCTTTTTGCTCATGTGCTACTCGGGGGGGTTACACGCGTTTGCGGGGTTTCATGCAGTTTGGGCCTTTCCTTTATCACCTTAAGACCGCCCGGCAAAGCCGCTCCGGCAGAAGCTTTTCATTGTCAGGGATTTATGGGGGACTTCCGGGGCTTTAGGCGGTTGACATCCGTTTTTAAATGCTCATAGTGCGCACCGTCCGTACCCTTCAGGGACGGCGTGTTTCGCGGGCTTGGGAGGGGTGCCCGAGCGGCTAAAGGGGACGGGCTGTAAACCCGTTGGCTCACGCCTACGTTGGTTCGAATCCAACCCCCTCCACCAGCCCGCGTCGCGTCATCTTGCGTTTGAAGGTATGGGGAACAGGTTGGAAAAGGCTATTTTGCGGGTGTAGCTCAATGGTAGAGCCTTTGATTTCCAATCAAATGACGAGGGTTCGATTCCCTTCACCCGCTCCATACTTCCGGGAAATGCCGGGAGTAACGTATTTGGGTTTTAACTGATCGCGTTTTTTAAGGAATAGAGGCATGTCCAAGGAAAAGTTCGAGCGTAATAAGCCGCATTGCAACATCGGCACCATCGGTCACGTTGACCACGGCAAAACCACGTTGACGGCAGCCATCACCAAGGTGTTGGCCGAAAGCGGCGGCGCTGAGTTCTCAGCCTATGCTGATATCGACAAGGCCCCCGAAGAGCGCGAACGCGGCATCACCATCTCCACGGCGCACGTCGAGTACGAGACCGAAGCGCGCCATTACGCCCACGTTGATTGCCCGGGCCATGCTGATTACGTCAAGAACATGATCACCGGAGCCGCCCAGATGGATGGCGCCATTCTGGTGGTTTCCGCCGCCGATGGCCCCATGCCCCAGACCCGCGAGCACATCTTGCTGGCCCGCCAGGTCGGCGTGCCTTCACTGGTCGTGTTCATGAACAAGGTCGACCAGGTGGACGACGAAGAGCTGATCGAGCTCGTCGAGATGGAAATCCGCGAGCTGCTCAGCTCCTATGACTTCCCCGGCGACGACATCCCCATCGTCAAGGGCTCGGCCCTTACCGCCCTTGAAGACGGCGACGAAGCCATTGGCAAGAACGCCATCCTTGAGCTGATGAAAGCCGTTGATGAGTACATCCCGCAGCCCGAGCGCGCAAAAGACGGCGCCTTCCTGATGCCCATCGAAGATGTGTTCTCCATCTCCGGTCGTGGCACCGTGGTGACGGGCCGCATCGAAAGCGGCGTTGTTAACGTTGGCGACGAACTTGAAATCGTCGGCATCAAAGACACCACCAAGACCACGTGCACGGGTGTAGAAATGTTCCGCAAGCTGCTCGACAGCGGCGAAGCCGGCGACAACGTCGGCGTTTTGCTGCGCGGCACCAAGCGCGAGGAAGTGGAGCGCGGCCAGGTTCTGGCCAAGCCCGGTTCCATCACGCCGCACACCCAGTTTACGGCCGAGGCCTACATCCTGACCAAGGAAGAGGGCGGACGCCACACCCCGTTCTTCTCCAACTACCGTCCGCAGTTCTACTTCCGCACCACCGACGTTACCGGTTCGGTCAAGTTGCCCGACGGCACGGAAATGGTCATGCCGGGCGATAACATCTCCATGGAAGTGGAGCTGATTGCCCCCATCGCCATGGACGAAGGCCTGCGTTTTGCCATCCGCGAAGGCGGCCGCACCGTTGGTGCTGGCGTCGTTGCCAAGGTGATTGCTTAAGGGGCGAGGCATAAAGGGCGGGTTTCCGCCGTTTATTTCCGTCTTTTCCGGCCATGTCGCGGTATTTTGCCGAGGTGGTGCCAGAGGGCTGGACACGGGCGCGGAAAGGGGGTATTTCCCCCCCTCTCCCGACCGTTACGGGCACCGCCAGGATAGGGGTTTCCCCATCCTGTTTTTGGCTTGTTTTTGGCCAAGACTGGGGTCTTTTTTGGGCGGTCGGCTGAGGTGGATTTAAGGCTGGTGATATAGGGGTGTAGCTCAGTTGGCTAGAGCGCCAGTCTCCAAAACTGGAAGTCCACGGTTCGAGTCCGTGCACCCCTGCCAGACTTGGCACCCAAACGCCCTTGTTTGGTGAACGTATATAAAGTGTTTGAAAGAACTGAGGTTGGACAAAACAAAAATGGCAAAAACAAGCCCCGCACAGTTCATGAAGGAAGTTCGCACTGAAACTTCCAAGGTTACCTGGCCGACGCGCAAGGAAGCCGGTATTTCGACAGCCATGGTGTTTGTCATGGTTATTATCGCCGCTACGTTCTTCTTTCTGGTTGACCAGATGTTGGCGTTTGGCGTGAAAACAGTTTTGGGAATCGGAGCTTAAACGATGGCCGCTAAGTGGTATGTCATTCACGTTTATTCCGGTTTTGAGAAGAAGGTTGCATCTTCTATTGAAGAGCAGGCGAAACAAGCCGGTATGGACGATAAAATCCTGCAGGTTCTGGTGCCCAGCGAAGAGGTTATCGAAATCCGTCGCGGCTCCAAGGTTTCCAGCGACCGTAAGTTTTTCCCCGGTTATGTGCTGGCGGAAATGGATATGACCGATGCCGCGTGGCATCTGATCAAGAACACGCCCAAGGTCAGTGGATTTTTGGGCACACGCGACAAGCCGACGCCGATTAGCGAAGACGAAGCCAAGCGCATCCTTAATCAGGTGCAGGAAGGCGTGGACAGGCCCATGCCTTCTATCGTTTACGAAATTGGCGAACAGGTTCGTGTTACCGACGGCCCGTTCACGTCGTTCAACGGTTTGGTTGAAGATGTGGATGAAGAACGTTCAAGGCTGAAGGTCGCGGTTAGTATTTTTGGACGTGCCACCCCGGTCGAGTTGGAATACTCGCAGGTGGAAAAAGCGTCCTAGAGGTTAAGTTCGAACGCGTGGGAGGCTCGCCATAGCCAAACCACGGCCCAGTAAACAAGTTAGAAGAAAGCTGAGGAACCAATGGCAAAGAAGATACGCGCACTCGTTAAGTTGCAGGTGCCGGCAGGGCAAGCTAACCCGTCGCCGCCAATCGGCCCGGCCCTTGGCCAGGCTGGCCTGAACATCATGGAATTCTGCAAAGCCTTCAACGCCCAGACTCAAGGGCTGGAACAGGGCATGCCCATTCCGGTGGTGATTACGGCCTATCAGGATGCATCGTTCGATTTCATCACCAAAACGCCTCCGGCCAGTTTCTTCCTGCGTAAAGCGGCGAAGATCCAGAAGGGCTCCGGCCTGACAGGGCGCGAGAAAGTCGGTGTCGTGACCATGGCCCAGTGCCGTGAGATTGCCGAACAGAAAATGGTGGACCTTAACGCTCATGACCTCGACGCGGCGGCTCAAATGATTGCCGGTTCCGCGCGTTCCATGGGCCTGGATGTGGTGGGCTGAGAAAATGGCAAAATTAGGAAAACGCCTGAAGAAGGCACACAAGGCTTATGATCGTGAAAAGCAGTACGGCGTTGATGAAGCCGTGAAGCTGGTCAAGGGCAACGCAACCACCAAGTTCGACGAAACCGTCGAAATTGCCATCAACCTTGGTGTTGACCCCAAGCACGCCGACCAAATGGTTCGTGGCGTGGTGGCATTGCCCAACGGCACCGGCAAGACTGTGCGCGTAGCGGTGTTTGCCAAGGGTGACAAGGCCAAGGAAGCCGAAGCCGCCGGTGCAGACATGGTCGGCGCCGACGACCTTGCGGAAAAAATCCAGGGTGGTGAAATGGGCTTTGACCGTTGCATCGCCACACCGGATATGATGGTTACCGTGGGTAAGCTGGGCAAGGTTCTGGGCCCGCGCGGCCTGATGCCAAACCCCAAGCTCGGCACCGTGACCAACGATATCGCCCAGGCCGTCAAAGACGCCAAGGGCGGGCAGATTGAGTTTCGCGTTGAGAAGGAAGGCATCGTTCATGCTGGTATCGGCAAGGCGAGCTTTGACGAAAAGGCTTTGGCCGAAAACGTCTCAAGTTTTCTCGACGCCATCCGCAAGGCAAAACCTTCGGGTGTTAAGGGCACGTACATGAAACGCGCCACCATCAGCTCAACCATGGGCCCCGGCGTCAAACTCGACGTCGATGCCATGGGTGGTTAAGAGCGGCTGATTTAGAGATTTCGCTGTCCGGTCTTTTGACTGGGCAGTGAAGGGAGGCGACGGACGTTCCGCCGCTTCCGCCCTGTCCAAGACCGTGGGTGCGGTTGCAGTTTGGCAACCGTTTAAAGGGAACTTCCCGCCTGCCGAGACAGTGCAGTAAAAACCGTTTTTCGCGCCTGGCGCATTAAATGGCTTGAACTGTTGCACTGGACAGGTGAACGGGTCTCACGCCCCGGTTCGCGCCACGTTAGCGAGCCAGGCCCCGAGTGACCTATTCGTGCAACCGTCGTTTTGGCACGTGTCAAAACGGCATTTTGAAACTGGAGACGATCAGTGGACCGATCACAAAAAGAAGAAATGGTTGCTGAGCTTCATAAGACCTTCGCTGACGCCGAAATGGTTGTCGTGACCCATTACACGGGTTTGACCGTTTCGGAGATGGAAGATCTGCGTGTGAAAATGCGCGAAGCTGGCGCTGGCTTCAAGGTGACCAAAAACCGGCTCACGCGTCTCGCCCTGAAAGACACCAAGTTCGAAGGAATCGCCGATCTTTTCACCGGCCCTACCGGCATTGCTTACAGCACTGATCCGGTTGCCGCTGCCAAGGTTGCGGTCAAGTTTGCCAAAACCAACGAAAACCTAATCGTTGTCGGCGGCGCACTTGGCGAAGACCAGCTTGATATCGACAGTGTGAAAGCACTAGCGATCCTGCCTTCGCTCGACGAACTTCGTGGCAAACTCGTTGGCCTTATACAGGCCCCGGCGACCAAGATTGCCGGTGTTACCCAGGCACCGGCAGGCCAGTTGGCCCGCGTTCTTAGTGCCTATGCTTCTCAGGGTGAAGCCGCCTGATCCGTTATTCAGACTTAACGTTCAAGCCTAGGAGAATATAAAATGGCTAATTTGGAACAGATTGCTACCGACCTTTCCGCTCTCACCGTTATGGAAGCGGCCGAGCTTTCCAAGATGCTCGAAGAAAAGTGGGGCGTTTCCGCCGCAGCACCCGTGGCCGTTGCCGCTGCTGTTGGTGGTGGCGAAGCCGCTGCTGAAGAAAAGACCGACTTCGACGTCATTCTGACCGCCGCTGGCGAACAGAAAATCAACGTCATCAAAGAAGTCCGTGCCATCACCGGACTTGGCCTCAAGGAAGCCAAGGACCTGGTCGAAGGCGCGCCGAAGGCCGTCAAAGAGGGTGTTCCCAAAGACGAAGCCGAGGAAATCAAGAAGAAGCTCGAAGCCGCAGGTGCTGGCGTCGAACTCAAATAATAACAGGCAGGGAAACCTGCCTGGGCTACATCGGGAAAGGGCGGCGACCATTTGGGTCGTCGTCCGGCCCCACCGGAACCCACATTCGTTCGTATAGGCCAGCCGGGCCGGGAACGCGGATGTGTTTAAAAACCTTTCAATGGTCATTCTTGGGAACGGCATTCCCGGGAAGTTCCGTTGAAGGTTTTTTGTGTTTTCCAGGGACGTTTTATTTGGACCGGCAGTCCGGTGAAACGAACCATTTGATAAGACACTAAGGAACCAAACATGGCTTTGTCGTTTACAGGTCGCAAGCGCGCCCGCAAGGATTTCGGATCTATCGTACCAGCGGTGGAAATGCCCAACCTGATTGAGGTGCAGAAAACCTCTTATGAAACGTTCTTGCGCAAGGACGCCACGCCCGAAGAGCGTGAGCAGAGTGGCTTGCAGGAAGTTTTCAAGTCGGTTTTCCCGATTCAGGATTTTTCCGAACGCGGAACCCTCGAATTTGTGAAATTTGAATTCGAAGACCCTAAATACGACGTCGAGGAATGCCAGCAACGTGGCATGACCTACGCTGCCCCCCTGAAAGTGACCCTTCGCCTTGTGGTGTGGGATATTGACGAGGAAACCGAGGCGCGCTCCATTCGCGACATCAAGGAACAAGACGTTTACATGGGCGACATGCCCTTTATGACCGACAACGGCACCTTTGTCGTTAACGGCACCGAGCGCGTTATCGTTTCCCAGATGCATCGCAGCCCCGGCGTGTTCTTTGACCACGACAAGGGCAAGACCCATTCATCGGGCAAGTACCTGTTTGCCGCGCGCGTTATTCCTTACCGCGGCTCATGGCTAGACTTTGAGTTTGATGCCAAAGACCTTGCCTATGTGCGCATTGATCGCCGTCGCAAACTGCCGGTTACGACGCTGTTGATGGCGCTTGATAATGACAAGACGGCTAAAAAGCGCGCCAAGCTTGCAGCCGAAGACAAGGTTCTCGACCCCGCCGATGCCGAGGGCATGTCGCCGCAGGACATTCTTGATTTCTTCTACGAGTCCATCACCTACACCCGCACCAAGAAGGGCTGGAAGACTGCGTTTGATGCCGAGCGCATGCGTGGCCAGAAGCTGATCCGCGATCTTATTAATGCCAAGACCGGCAAGGTTGCTGTCGAGGCTGGCGAAAAGCTGACCCCGCGCAAGATCAAGCAGCTGGAAGAAAAAGGATTGACCGAAATCCAGGTCAGCAGCGAAGACCTTATCGGTTCTTACGCTGCGACCGATATTTTCAATGCCAGTAGCGGCGAAATTTTTGCCGAACCCGGCGGTGAAATAACCGAAGAGCTTATCGAGGCCATTGATGAAGCCGGTGTCGAGGAAGTGAAAGCGCTGGCCATCGACCATATGAACGTCGGTCCTTACATGCGCAACACCCTTGCCATTGATAAAAACACCAGCCGTGAAGAAGCGTTGGTTGATATTTACCGCGTTATGCGCCCCGGCGAGCCGCCAACCCCGGACACCGCACAGGCGTTGTTCAATTCGCTGTTCTTTGATTCCGAACGTTACGACCTTTCCGCCGTTGGCCGCGTGAAAATGAACTCGCGCCTTGATTTCACCGATGTTGCCGACACCGTGCGCGTACTGCGCCGCGAGGACATCCTCGAAATCGTGCGTATTCTTGTCGAGCTGAAAGACGGCCGCGGTGATATTGACGATATTGATCATCTGGGAAATCGCCGGGTGCGTTCCGTCGGTGAATTGATGGAAAACCAGTACCGTGTTGGTCTGTTGCGCATGGAACGCGCCATTCGCGAACGCATGAGCTCGGTGGAAATTGACACCGTCATGCCCCATGACCTGATTAACGCCAAGCCGGCTTCTGCCGCGGTGCGTGAATTCTTCGGTTCTTCGCAGCTTTCGCAATTCATGGACCAAACCAACCCGCTTTCGGAAGTCACACATAAGCGTCGCCTTTCGGCGCTTGGGCCGGGCGGCTTGACCCGTGAGCGTGCCGGTTTTGAGGTGCGCGACGTGCACCCGACCCATTACGGGCGTATCTGTCCCATTGAAACACCTGAAGGGCCAAACATTGGCCTGATCAACTCGCTCGCCACCTTTGCCCGCGTTAATAAGTATGGCTTTATCGAAAGCCCTTATCAGCGCGTCAAAAACGGCAAGATGGGTGAGGAAGTTGTCTACATGTCGGCGATGGAAGAGGGGCGTTACATTATCGCCCAGGCCAACGCCAAGCTTGATGGCAACGGCAAGTTCACCGAAGACCTGGTCAGCTGCCGCAAGGCCGGCGACTTCGTTATGGTGAGCCCTGAGCAGATTGAATTCATCGACGTTTCGCCCAAACAGCTGGTTTCGGTGGCAACGGCGCTTATTCCGTTCCTTGAAAACGATGATGCCAACCGTGCCTTGATGGGTTCCAACATGATGCGCCAGGCGGTGCCGCTTTTGCAGGCGGAAGCCCCGCTTGTCGGTACCGGCATGGAAGAGCCGGTGGCCCGCGACAGTGGCGCCACCATTATCGCCATGCGTTCCGGTGTGGTTGATCAAATGGACGCCACGCGTATCGTTATTCGTGCAACGGAAGAAAAATCGGCAACCGCTTCGGGCGTTGATATCTACGCCCTGCAAAAGTTCCAGCGTTCAAACCAGAACACATGTTTGCACCAGAAGCCTTTGGTTAAGGTGGGCGACCGGGTTAACGCCGGCGACACCCTTGCCGATGGCCCGTCCACCCAACTGGGCGAACTGGCCCTGGGCAAGAACGTGCTGGTCGCGTTCATGCCGTGGAACGGTTACAACTTCGAGGATTCAATCCTCATTTCCGAACGTCTGGTTCGTGACGATGTCTTCACCTCTATCCATATTGAGGAATTTGAAGTCATGGCCCGCGACACCAAACTGGGTCAGGAAGAAATCACCCGCGATATTCCCAACGTTGGTGAAGAAGCTCTCAAAAACCTTGATGAAGCCGGTATCGTTTACATCGGCGCCGAGGTATCGCCGGGCGATATCCTGGTTGGCAAGGTAACGCCGAAGGGCGAAAGCCCGATGACACCGGAAGAAAAACTTCTGCGTGCTATTTTCGGTGAAAAAGCAACTGACGTTCGCGATACTTCGTTGAAGTTGCCGCCGGGTGTTGACGGCACCATTGTTGAGGTGCGTGTGTTCAACCGCCGCGGCGTCGACAAAGACGAACGCGCCATGGCTATCGAGCGCGAAGAAATCGAACGTCTTGCCAAAGACAGAGACGACGAACGTGCCATTCTGGAACGCAGCTTCTCACAACGCCTGAAAAGCCTGCTGTTGGGTAAAAAGGCGGTTTCGGGACCGAAGGACTTTACGTCCGGCGCCACCATCACCGACGAAATGCTGGAAGCGTTTACTCCCGGCCAGCAGGCACAGATTGTGGTTGGTAACGATTCGGTCATGAAGGATATCGAGGCGCTGAAAGCGCAGTTCGAAGAATCCATCGCCGCCCTGCAACGTCGCTTCGAGGACAAGGTCGATAAACTGCAACGCGGTGACGACCTCAACCCCGGCGTGATGAAAATGGTCAAGGTTTTCGTGGCTGTGAAGCGCAAGCTGCAACCGGGTGACAAGATGGCCGGTCGTCATGGCAACAAGGGTGTTATTTCACGCATTATGCCGGTTGAGGATATGCCGTACGCCGAAGACGGAACGTCGGTCGATATCGTGCTGAACCCGCTGGGTGTGCCGTCGCGTATGAACGTGGGGCAGATTCTCGAAACCCACATGGGCTGGGCCTGTGCCGGCCTCGGTCGCCAGGTTGGCCAAATGCTCGATGTCGCCAATGCCAACGGACGCGACACCAAACCCATCCGCGACTGGATGAAGGGCGTTTACGGTGATGATGAATACAAGGAAAACCTTGTCGAATTGAGCGACGATGAAGTCTTTGAGATGAGCGAAAACCTGCGTAAGGGTGTTCCCATTGCGACGCCGGTGTTTGACGGCGCGCACGAAGACGATGTTGCCGAAATGCTGACCAAGGCAGGGCTGGCGACTTCCGGCCAGGTGACGTTGATTGATGGGCGTACGGGTGAAAAATTCGATCGTCAGGTGACGGTCGGTTACATCTACATGCTCAAGCTTCATCACCTTGTGGATGATAAAATTCACGCCCGTTCTATTGGCCCGTACTCGCTGGTTACCCAACAGCCGTTGGGTGGCAAGGCGCAGTTTGGTGGCCAGCGCTTCGGCGAAATGGAAGTGTGGGCGCTGGAAGCATATGGCGCTGCATATACGCTGCAGGAAATGTTGACCGTTAAATCGGATGACGTTTCCGGTCGCACCAAGGTCTATGAGGCCATTGTGCGCGGCGATGACAATTTTGAAGCCGGTGTGCCTGAATCCTTCAACGTGTTGGTGAAGGAATTGCAGGCGCTGGGCCTTGATGTGGATTTGAGCTAGTCGCTCTGACTGACCTTTAGGAGTACGAAAAATGAACGAACTCACCAAATATTTCGGGCAAGTCAGCGGCACACAGCGGTTTGACTCAATCCAGATTTCCATTGCCTCACCGGAAAAAATCCGGTCGTGGTCGTTTGGCGAAATCAAGAAGCCTGAAACCATCAACTACCGTACCTTCAAACCGGAACGTGACGGCCTGTTCTGCGCACGTATTTTCGGCCCGGTGAAGGATTACGAATGCCTGTGCGGTAAATACAAGCGCATGAAATACAAGGGCATCACCTGCGAAAAGTGCGGCGTTGAAGTCACGCTCCAGAAGGTGCGTCGCGAGCGCATGGGTCACATCGAACTGGCCAGCCCGGTCGCCCACATCTGGTTCATGAAGTCGCTGCCAAGCCGCATCGGTCTTTTACTGGATATGACGCTGAAAGACCTGGAAAAGGTTCTTTATTTTGAAAGCTACGTGGTGGTCGAGCCCGGCCTGACGACGTTGGCTGAACGCCAACTGCTGAGCGAGGAAGCTTACCAGGCCGCGCTTGATGAGTTCGGCCCCGATTCCTTTACCGTTGGTATCGGCGCCGAAGCCCTTCGCGGCATGCTTTCGGAAATCGATCTCGAAGAAGAGATCGAAACCATCAAGGTAGATTTGGCCGAAACCGGTTCCGAAGCCAAGCGCAAAAAGTATGTCAAACGCCTGAAGCTGGTCGAAGCGTTTATCGCCTCGGGTGCGCGCCCGGAATGGATGATCCTGGAAGTTGTTCCGGTTATTCCGCCCGAACTGCGCCCGCTGGTGCCGTTGGATGGTGGCCGCTTTGCGACATCTGACCTGAACGACCTTTACCGTCGCGTCATCAACCGCAACAACCGCCTCAAGCGCCTGATCGAATTGCGCGCACCGGAAATTATTGTGCGTAACGAAAAGCGCATGTTGCAGGAATCGGTAGACGCCTTGTTTGACAACGGTCGTCGTGGCCGCGCTATCACCGGCGCCAACAAACGCCCGCTGAAGTCCTTGTCCGATATGCTCAAGGGCAAGCAAGGTCGTTTCCGCCAGAACCTGCTGGGTAAACGCGTCGATTATTCCGGTCGTTCGGTTATCGTCGTTGGCCCGGAATTGAAACTGCATCAATGCGGACTGCCAAAGAAAATGGCGCTGGAGCTGTTCAAGCCGTTCATTTATTCAAAGCTCGAGCTTTACGGCTATGCCACTACCATCAAGGCGGCCAAGCGGATGTTAGAAAAAGAGCGTCCCGAAGTGTGGGATATCCTCGAAGAGGTTATCCGCGAGCATCCGGTCATGTTGAACCGTGCACCGACGCTTCACCGTTTGGGTATCCAGGCGTTTGAACCGAAGCTGATTGAGGGCAAGGCCATCCAGCTGCACCCGCTGGTCTGCGCCGCGTTTAACGCTGACTTCGATGGTGACCAGATGGCCGTTCATGTGCCGCTTTCACTGGAAGCACAGCTTGAAGCCCGCGTGCTGATGATGTCGACCAACAACATCCTCAGCCCGGCCAACGGCAAGCCGATTATCGTGCCGTCGCAGGATATCATCCTTGGTCTTTACTACCTGACCATGCAGCGTGATGGTGAAAAGGGCGAAGGTTCCATCTTTGGCAGTGCCGACGAGATCGAACACGCGCTCACTGAAAAAGTCGTCAGCCTGCATGCCAAGATTACGGCGCGCTACCATGGCGTTGATGAAGACGGCAAGCCGACGATTGCTCGCGTGGAAACCACGCCAGGGCGGATGTTGCTTTCGGAAATCCTGCCGCGTCATCCCAAGGTCAACCTTGACCTGATTAACCGCTTGCTGACCAAAAAAGAGGTCTCCAACGTCATTGACATGGTGTATCGCCACTGTGGCCAGAAAGAGACGGTTGTTTTTGCCGATCACCTGATGGCCCTCGGTTTCAAGCACGCGTGTTATTCCGGCATTTCGTTCGGTAAGGATGACCTGTTGATTCCTGACGAAAAGAAGGTGCTGGTTAGCGAAACGGAAGGCAAGGCCAAGGAGTTCGAGCAGCAATACCAGGACGGCCTGATTACCCAGGGTGAAAAGTACAACAAGGTTGTTGATGCCTGGGCGCATTGCACGGATGCCGTTTCCGACGCCATGATGAAGGAAATTTCAGCTGACCGTCCGGGCAAGCCGATTAATGCCGTTTACATGATGGCCCATTCCGGCGCTCGTGGTTCGGTGGCACAGATGAAACAGCTTGCTGGTATGCGTGGCCTCATGGCCAAGCCGTCCGGTGAAATCATCGAAACGCCGATTATTTCCAACTTCAAGGAAGGCCTGACCGTGCTGGAATACTTTAATTCCACCCATGGTGCCCGTAAGGGTCTGGCTGATACGGCGCTCAAGACGGCGAACTCGGGGTATCTTACCCGTCGTTTGGTGGATGTGGCGCAGGATTGCATCGTCTACGAAGAAGACTGCGGCACCAAGATATCCATTACCACGCGTGCCATCGTGCAGGGCGGCGAAACCATTTCGTCCATTGGTGAACAGGTGTTGGGTCGTACCATCGCCGAAGACGCCATTGACCCCGTGACCGGTGACAAGATTGCCAACAAGGGAACTCTGATTGACGAGCCTGTGGCCCAGGCCATGGAAGATGCAGATATTGAAAGCATCAAGGTGCGCTCGCCACTGACCTGCGAAAGCAAGGTTGGTATTTGCGGTTCGTGCTATGGCCGCGACCTTGCCCGTGGCACCCCGGTGAACATCGGCGAGGCGGTTGGCGTTATTGCCGCCCAGTCCATCGGTGAGCCGGGCACCCAGCTGACCATGCGTACCTTCCACATCGGTGGTGCGGCGCAGAAGGGTTCCGAAATATCGTTCATTGAGGCGATTTCCGACACCACGGTAAAGTTGATCAACAACACCACGGTCAAGAATTCGTCCGGCATCCAGGTGGTTATGGGTCGTACAGCTGAAATCTCGTTGATTGATGACAAGAACCGCGAACGTGCCCGCCATCGCCTGCCTTATGGCGCCAAGCTGCTGACCAAGGATAAAGCCAAGGTCAAGCGTGGCGACAAGCTGGCCGAATGGGATCCGTACACGCTTCCGGTCATCACCGAAAAAGACGGTGTCGTCAAATATATGGACCTCGTAGAAGGCCTTTCCATCAGCGAACAGATGGACGAAGCCACCGGCATTTCATCGAAGGTGGTCGTCGACTGGAAACAGCAGCCCAAGGGCTCTGAGCTCAAGCCGCGTATTACGTTGCGCGACAAAAAGGGCGAAGTCATCATGCTCGAAAGGGACATGGAGGCGCGTTACTTCCTTTCCGTGGATTCTGTGCTTTCGGTCGAAGATGGCCAGTCGGTTAATGCCGGTGACGTGTTGGCGCGTATTCCGCGCGAAAGCGCCAAGACCCGCGATATCACGGGCGGTCTGCCGCGCGTGGCAGAGCTGTTCGAGGCGCGCAAGCCCAAGGATTACGCCATTATCAGCGAAATCGAGGGCCGCGTTGAGTTTGGCAAGGACTACAAAGCCAAACGCCGCATCATCGTGGTGCCGAGCGACGAGAAAGAAGAGCCTCGTGAATACATGATCCCCAAAGGCAAGCATATCTCCGTGCAGGAGGGTGATTATGTCGGCCGGGGTGATGCGTTGATGGATGGTAACCCCGTACCGCACGATATTCTGGCCGTCATGGGTGTTGAAGCCCTGGCTGAATATCTGGTTGACGAGATCCAGGAGGTCTATCGTTTGCAGGGTGTGAAGATCAACGACAAGCACATCGAGGTGATCTGCCGTCAGATGCTGCAAAAGGTCGAGATCGTGACACCGGGCGATACCACATACTTGGTGGGCGAGCTGATCGACAAAAGCGAGTTCGACAAGGTCAACATCAAGACCAAGGATGGCGGCGGCAAGATTGCCAAGGCCAAACCGGTGCTTCAGGGCATCACCAAGGCCAGCCTGCAAACCCAGTCGTTCATCTCGGCAGCTTCCTTCCAGGAAACCACCCGCGTGCTGACCGAAGCGGCCGTTTCGGGCAAAATCGACATGCTTCAGGGCCTCAAGGAAAACGTCATCGTGGGCCGCCTCATTCCGGCGGGCACCGGTGCGGTGATGAACCGCCTCAGGGATATCGCCGCCCAGCGCGACGAGGAACTGCAGGCCAAGTCCAAGCCCAGCGAGATCGAGGAGCAGGGCGTGCCTTCTCCGGAGGCCATCTCGGCCGTCGAGGCGGCGCCGAAAACACCCGAAGCGCCGGCGGATGGCGAATAAGGCCCCTGGCTGGCTGACAAAAAGCGCCCCCTAACCCTAACTGGGGGGCGATTCTGGTAAACGAACGGGCGGCGGCGGTGGATGAACTTCACCCCCGCCGCCCGCCGTCATTTGGGGCTGGTCGCTAACCTATTGAAAAACAACAATTTTGCTTCCGGGGGGCGGGTCGAAAAAACCGTGGTTTTCCGGGCAATTCTTTGCTTGACGCACCCCGGGGCCGTGCATAGTATGCGCCACCTCTTCAGAGGCCTGGTGGTGAGCCCGCTTTGCGGTTCAGACGCAGGCCATCGAAGTTAGCGCGTTGCAAATACAGGCCTTTTTGGCCGCTGAATCAGACCGCCGGGTGGCGCGAAATCAATCGCCTGCCGCTACGGTCTTTTGTGGCACCGGAAATCGATTCGTTTCCGGCTATGCCCGTTGTTGATTGTGAATGGAAAGAGCTCGATGCCGACGATTAACCAACTGATCCGCAAGCCGCGCAAAGCGCCGGTCGTGCACAACAAGGTTCCGGCGCTGAAGGCGTGCCCGCAAAAGCGCGGCGTATGCACACGCGTTTACACGACCACCCCGAAGAAGCCGAACTCGGCCCTTCGTAAGGTCGCCCGCGTGCGCCTGACCAACGGTTTTGAAGTTACCAGCTACATTCCCGGCGAAGGCCACAACCTGCAGGAACACTCCGTTGTGATGATCCGCGGCGGTCGTGTGAAGGATCTTCCCGGCGTTCGTTACCACATCATTCGCGGCACGCTCGACACCCAAGGTGTTTCCGATCGTCGCCAGCGTCGTTCCAAATACGGCGCCAAGCGGCCCAAGTAAGCAGAAGGAAAAACCAAGATGTCTCGTCGCCACGCTGCTGAAAAACGCGAAATCCTGCCCGATGCCAAATATGGCGATCTGGTGGTGACTAAATTCATGTAGTCACTGATGCTCGATGGCAAGAAATCGGCCGCCGAACGCATTGTTTACGGCGCCTTTGAAGCCGTTGAGAAAAAAACCGGCCAAGACCCGGTCAAGGTTTTCCACGAAGCTATCGACAACGTTAAGCCGTCCCTTGAGGTTCGATCCCGCCGCGTTGGTGGTGCCACCTACCAGGTTCCGGTTGAGGTTCGCTCCTCGCGTCGTCAGGCACTGGCCATTCGCTGGTTGGTTGAAAATGCGCGCAAGCGTTCCGAGAACACCATGGTTGACCGTCTTTCCGGTGAATTGCTCGATGCCGCCAACAACCGCGGCTCTGCCGTTAAGAAACGCGAAGACACACATAAAATGGCAGAGGCCAACAAGGCTTTCTCGCATTATCGCTGGTAAGCCGGATTAAGGATCGCTAAACGATGGCACGTACTGTTAACCTAGAGAAATACCGCAATATCGGCATCATGGCCCACATTGATGCCGGTAAAACCACGACTACGGAGCGGATTCTCTATTACACCGGCAAGTCCTACAAAATCGGCGAAGTCCACGACGGCGCCGCAACCATGGACTGGATGGAACAGGAACAGGAACGCGGCATCACCATTACGTCAGCGGCCACCACGTGCTTCTGGAACGATCACCAGATCAACATCATCGACACCCCGGGTCACGTGGATTTCACGATTGAAGTGGAACGCTCCCTTCGTGTGCTCGATGGCGCGGTCACGGTGTTTGACTCGGTTGCCGGCGTTGAGCCGCAATCCGAAACCGTTTGGCGCCAGGCTGACAAATACGATGTTCCGCGCATGTGCTTCGTCAACAAGATGGACCGCACCGGCGCCGACTTCTATCGCTGCGTGGAAATGATGATTGACCGCTTGGGCGCCACGCCCATGGTGCTTCAGCTGCCCATTGGCTCGGAAGAAGACTACAAGGGCGTTGTCGACCTTATCAAGAACCGGGCCATTGTCTGGAAAGACGAAAACCTGGGTGCCGAGTTTGAATACGTCGATATTCCCGAAGACCTTGCCGAGAAGGCTGCCGAATACCGCACAACCATGATTGAGCTGGCCGTCGAACAAGACGACGCCGCCATGGAAGCCTACCTCGAAGGTACCGAACCCGACGAAGCAACACTCAACGCCTGCATCCGCAAGGGCACCATTGCCGGTGCTTTCGTGCCGGTGCTTAACGGCACCGCCTTCAAGAACAAGGGTGTGCAGCCGCTGCTCGACGCCGTGGTCAATTATATGCCCGCACCGACCGATGTTCCCGCGATCCAGGGCATCAAAATGGGCTCCGATGAAGTAATCGAACGCAGCAACTCCGATGATGAGCCGTTCTCGGCGCTGGCCTTCAAAATCATGAACGATAGCTTCGTTGGTTCCCTGACCTTTATCCGCGTTTATTCCGGCGTTCTCGAAGCCGGCTCCGGCGTGTTGAACTCGGTCAAGGACAAGCGCGAACGTGTTGGCCGTATGCTGCTGATGCACTCCAACTCTCGCGAAGACATCAAGGAAGCCCGCGCCGGTGACATTGTCGCCCTGGCTGGCCTCAAGGACACCACCACCGGCGACACGCTGTGTGACCCGTCCAACGCCGTGGTGCTGGAACGCATGGAATTCCCCGAACCGGTTATCGAGGTTGCGGTTGAGCCGAAAACCAAGGCTGATCAAGAAAAGATGGGCGTCGCGCTGTCACGCCTTGCGGCGGAAGATCCTTCATTCCGCGTTACATCCGACCAGGAAAGCGGCCAGACCGTCATCAAGGGCATGGGTGAGTTGCACCTCGACATCCTGGTTGACCGCATGAAGCGCGAGTTCAAGGTGGAAGCCAACGTCGGCGCCCCGCAGGTAGCCTACCGCGAGACCATCTCCAAGGCTTACGAATGTAACTACACCCACAAGAAGCAGTCCGGCGGTTCCGGCCAATACGCCAAGGTCAAAATCCTGTTCGAACCGCAGGAGCCGGGCGAGCCTTACGAATTCAATTCCAAGATTACCGGCGGCAACGTGCCCAAGGAATACATCCCCGGCGTCGAAAAGGGCCTTATGCAGGCCATGGATACGGGCGTTATTGCCGGTTTCCCGGTTATCAACTTCAAGGCAACGCTTATTGATGGCGGCTACCACGATGTTGACTCCTCCGTGCTGGCCTTTGAAATTGCCGCCCGCGCCGCTTTCCGCGAAGCAATGAAAAATGCCGGGCCGCGCCTTTTGGAGCCGGTAATGGACGTTGAGGTGGTGACACCTGAAGATTACATGGGCGACATCATCGGCGACCTGAACTCGCGTCGCGGACAGGTCGGTGATATGGAACAGCGCGGCAACGCTCGTGTGATCAAGGCTACCGTGCCGCTTGCCAACATGTTTGGCTACATTAACCAGCTGCGTTCCATGTCCCAGGGGCGCGCCCAATACAGCATGCAGTTTTCTCATTATTCCGAAGTGCCCCAGCAGGTTGCCGAGGAAATTCAGACGAAACTTGCCGGTTGAACCCCGGCGTGAAGGAGTAAGAAGATGTCCAAGGAAAAGTTCGAGCGTAATAAGCCGCATTGCAACATCGGCACCATCGGTCACGTTGACCACGGCAAAACCACGTTGACGGCAGCCATCACCAAGGTGTTGGCCGAAAGCGGCGGCGCTGAGTTCTCAGCCTATGCTGATATCGACAAGGCCCCCGAAGAGCGCGAACGCGGCATCACCATCTCCACGGCGCACGTCGAGTACGAGACCGAAGCGCGCCATTACGCCCACGTTGATTGCCCGGGCCATGCTGATTACGTCAAGAACATGATCACCGGAGCCGCCCAGATGGATGGCGCCATTCTGGTGGTTTCCGCCGCCGATGGCCCCATGCCCCAGACCCGCGAGCACATCTTGCTGGCCCGCCAGGTCGGCGTGCCTTCACTGGTCGTGTTCATGAACAAGGTCGACCAGGTGGACGACGAAGAGCTGATCGAGCTCGTCGAGATGGAAATCCGCGAGCTGCTCAGCTCCTATGACTTCCCCGGCGACGACATCCCCATCGTCAAGGGCTCGGCCCTTACCGCCCTTGAAGACGGCGACGAAGCCATTGGCAAGAACGCCATCCTTGAGCTGATGAAAGCCGTTGATGAGTACATCCCGCAGCCCGAGCGCGCAAAAGACGGCGCCTTCCTGATGCCCATCGAAGATGTGTTCTCCATCTCCGGTCGTGGCACCGTGGTGACGGGCCGCATCGAAAGCGGCGTTGTTAACGTTGGCGACGAACTTGAAATCGTCGGCATCAAAGACACCACCAAGACCACGTGCACGGGTGTAGAAATGTTCCGCAAGCTGCTCGACAGCGGCGAAGCCGGCGACAACGTCGGCGTTTTGCTGCGCGGCACCAAGCGCGAGGAAGTGGAGCGCGGCCAGGTTCTGGCCAAGCCCGGTTCCATCACGCCGCACACCCAGTTTACGGCCGAGGCCTACATCCTGACCAAGGAAGAGGGCGGACGCCACACCCCGTTCTTCTCCAACTACCGTCCGCAGTTCTACTTCCGCACCACCGACGTTACCGGTTCGGTCAAGTTGCCCGACGGCACGGAAATGGTCATGCCGGGCGATAACATCTCCATGGAAGTGGAGCTGATTGCCCCCATCGCCATGGACGAAGGCCTGCGTTTTGCCATCCGCGAAGGCGGCCGCACCGTTGGTGCCGGCGTCGTTGCCAAGGTGATTGCTTAACAATAACAATCCGCTCTCCCATAACGGGGGAGCGGAAACTCTTTTAAGGAATAGGTTCTAAGCAGATGGAACACACAAACATCCGCATCCGTTTAAAGGCTTACGATCACCGCGTGCTGGACCAGTCCGCAGGCGAGATTGTAAACACGGCGCGCCGTACGGGCGCCGAGGTTCGCGGGCCTATTCCGCTTCCGACCCGGATCGAGAAGTTCACCGTTAACCGTTCGCCGCACGTCGATAAAAAGTCGCGCGAACAGTTTGAAATTCGCACGCATAAGCGCGTGCTTGATATCGTTGACCCGACACCTCAGACCGTGGACGCGCTGATGAAGCTCGACCTGGCCGCCGGTGTTGATGTTGAGATTAAGCTTTAACAAGGCTGCACCTTAATTAATTAAGGGCTGCCCAAGAAGAAGGAACCAGGGACCAATGCGCACCGGATTGATTGCTCAAAAGGTCGGCATGTCCCGCGTCTTCAAGGAAGACGGCACGCACATTCCCGTTACCGTGCTCAAGGTAGATGGATGTCAGGTCGTTGCTCAGAAGACCGAGGAAAAAGACGGTTACACCGCCATCCAGTTGGGTGTCGGCCAGGCCAAGGCCAAGCGTATGGGTAAAGCCATGCGCGGCCACTTTGCCAAAGCCAAGGTTGAGCCCAAAAAGCGGCTGTTTGAATTTCGCGTTCCCGCCGACGGCCTCGTCGCGGTAGGTGCCGAATTGGCGCCGAGTCACTTTATTGACGGCCAGAAGATCGACGTTGCCGGCACATCCATCGGTAAAGGCTTTGCCGGCGCCATGAAGCGCCACAACTTTGGCGGCATGCGTGCTACTCACGGTGTTTCCATTTCGCATCGTGCTCACGGTTCCACCGGCCAGTGCCAGGACCCGGGCCGTGTGTTCAAAGGCAAGAAGATGGCCGGCCACATGGGTGCCTCGCGCATCACGACGCTAAACCTGGAAGTGGTTTCCACCGACGACGACCGCGGCCTGATTTTGGTCAAGGGCGCCGTGCCCGGTTCCAAGGGCGGCTGGGTTCTGGTTCGCGACGCCATCAAGAAAGCAACACCCGAAGGCCTGCCGTATCCGGCCAAGCTGAAGGGCGAAGCAGCACCGGTTGAAGCTGCTGTTGAAGCACCCGCCGAAGATGCGCCGGTTGAAGAAGCCGCCGCCGAAGGCGAGAAGGAATAAGCCAATGAAACTGGATGTCATCAGTCTCGAAAACAAGAAGGTCGGCTCTGTTGACCTGGATGAATCGATCTTCGGTCTCCAGGTTCGCTCCGACCTCCTGGCGCGTGCGGTTAATTGGCAGCTTGCCAAGCGTCGTGCCGGTATCCATCACACCAAGGGCCGTTCCGACGTGTCCGGTGGTGGCAGGAAGCCGTTCAACCAGAAGGGCTCGGGCAATGCCCGCCAAGGCACGTCACGTGCGCCCCAGATGCGCGGCGGTGGTATCGTATTCGGGCCGAAGAAACGCGATCACGCGCACAAGCTTCCTAAAAAAGTGCGTGCGCTGGCGTTGAAAACGGCGCTTTCCGTCAAGCAGGCCGAAGGCAAGCTGGTGGTGCTCGATTCAGCCGAAATGAAAAAGCCCAAAACCGCCGAACTGGTCAAATACATGGCCAAGCTGGGCTGGGGCAAAACCCTGTTGATTGACGGCGCCGAAGTGAACGAAAGCTTCAGCCGCGCGGCGCGCAACGTGGTTGGCCTCGATGTTCTGCCCAGCCATGGCGCCAATGTTTATGACATCCTGCGTCGCGACACGCTGGTGCTGACCAAGGATGCCATCAAGAAGATTGAGGAGCGCCTCAAATGAACGCTGTAAAAAAAGAGACCACCAAGCAGGACGTCAGCAAGGAACGGATGTATGAAATCATCCGCCGCCCGTTGATTACTGAAAAAACGACCATGCTTTCGGAATTCAACCAGGTTTGCTTCCAGGTTCCGCTGGATGCCAGCAAGCCGGAAATCCGCGCTGCCGTGGAAAATCTGTTCAAGGTCAAGGTCGAAGCCGTCAACACGCTTCGCGCCAAGGGCAAAACCAAGCGTTTCCGGGGTCGTACCGGTAAGCGCTATGACATTAAAAAAGCAGTCGTGACGCTGGCCGAAGGCCAGTCCATCGACATTGCTTCCGGTCTTTAAGGGCAGGGAATAAACGATGGCACTTAAAAAATACAAACCAACCAGTCCCGGCCGTCGCGGCACGGTCGTGGTTGATCGCTCCTCACTGTGGAAGGGCAGGCCCGAAAAGAGCCTGACCGAAGGCCTGCGCAAGCATGGCGGCCGCAACAACAACGGGCGCATCACGGCACGTCGCATTGGTGGCGGCCATAAGAAGCGTTACCGCATCATTGACTTCAAGCGCACCAAGTTTGATGTCGTCGGTACGGTCGAACGCATTGAATATGACCCCAACCGCACCGCCTTTATCGCCCTGATCAACTACGAAGACGGCGAAAAAGCCTATATACTGGCACCGCAGCGCCTCGACGAGGGCGACAAGGTTGTGGCGGCAGAAAACGCAGACATCAAGCCGGGCAACGCGTTGCCGCTGGCAAACATTCCCGTTGGCACCATTATCCACAATGTGGAAATGAAGGTTGGCAAGGGCGGCCAGATTGCACGATCCGCCGGTGCCTACGTTCAACTGGTCGGCAAAGACCAGGGTTACGCGCAGCTTCGCCTGATGTCGGGTGAGGTTCGCATGGTTCGTGCCGAGTGCATGGCCACCATTGGCGCCGTGTCCAACCCCGATCAGCAAAACATCAAGCTGGGCAAGGCCGGTCGCAAGCGCTGGCTGGGCAAACGTCCGTCGGTTCGCGGCGTTGCCATGAACCCAATCGATCATCCGCATGGCGGCGGCGAAGGCCGCACCTCTGGCGGTCGCCACCCGGTTACACCGTGGGGCAAACCGACCAAGGGCAAACGCACCCGCAGCAACAAGCAGACGGACAAGCTCATTATGCGCCGCCGTCACGCTAAGAAGAAATAAGGTAGGAGGAAGCAGTGCCACGTTCCGTTTGGAAAGGTCCGTTTGTAGACGGCTACCTCTTGAAAAAAGCCGAAGGCGCTCGCGCCTCCGGTCGCAACCAGGTCATCAAGACATGGTCGCGTCGCACCACGATCCTGCCGCAGTTTGTCGGCTTGACGTTTGGCGTTTACAACGGCCGCAAGTTCATTCCCGTAATGGTGAATGAAGATATGATTGGTCATAAATTCGGCGAATTTTCGCCAACCCGCACGTATATTGGCCACTTGGCTGATAAAAAGGGCAAGAGGGCTTAACCGATGGGCAAGAAAAGCGTATCCCGCCGACAGGGCAACAACGAAGCCATGGCGATCTCAACCCAGATCCGCACTGGCCCCCAGAAGCTTAACCTGGTGGCATCGCAGATTCGCGGCATGAGCTGTGAGCGCGCTTTGGGCGAGCTGACTTTTTCCAAGCGCCGCATTGCGCAGGATGTGAAAAAAGTGCTCGAAAGCGCCATCGCCAACGCCGAAAACAACCACCAGCTGGATGTCGACCGCCTGTATGTGGCCGAGGCCTCCGTTGGTCGCGCCCTGGTCATGAAACGCTGGCGCCCGCGGGCACGTGGCCGCACGGGTCGTATCAATAAGCCGTTTAGCAACCTGCGCGTCATCGTGCGGGAACGCGAGGAGAAAGCCTAATGGGCCATAAAGTTAATCCGATTGGTTTTCGTCTGGGTATCAACCGTACCTGGGATTCGCGCTGGTATGCGGATGACAACTATGCCGAGCTGTTGCACGAAGACATCAAGATTCGTAAATACCTGAGCAAGCGCCTGGCACAGGCCAGCGTTTCCAAGGTTATCATCGAGCGTCCGGCCAAAAAGGCACGCGTGACCATCTACACCGCGCGCCCCGGCGTTGTGATTGGCAAGAAGGGCGCTGATATTGAAGTTCTGCGTCGTGATATCGTCAACATTACGGGCGGCACTTCCGATGTAAACATTAACATTGTCGAAATCCGCAAGCCGGAAATCGATGCCCAGCTGGTGGCTGATAACATTGCCCAGCAACTGGAACGCCGCGTTTCTACCCGCCGGGCACTAAAACGTGCCGTGCAGTCGGCCATGCGCATGGGTGCGGAAGGTATCCGCATCAACTGCGCCGGTCGTCTTGGCGGTGCCGAAATTGCACGTACCGTGTGGTATCGCGAAGGTCGCGTGCCGTTGCACACATTGCGTGCCGATGTCGACTATGCCGTTGCATCCGCCCACACCACATACGGTGTTTGCGGTATCAAGGTGTGGGTCTACAAGGGTGAGATTATGGCCCACGACCCGATGGCCGTTGAAAAGAAAGCACAAGCCCAGCAGCCGATGCGCTGAGCTAAAGATCAAGTAAAGAGAAGGGATAGCCAGCTATGCTGAGCCCGAAGAAAATGAAGTTTCGAAAGGCCCACAAGGGTCGCATCCATGGCAAGGCCAAGGGTGGAACGCTGTTGAATTTTGGCGCTTTTGGCCTGAAGGCTGTTGAGCCTGATCGCATTACCGCGCGCCAGATTGAGGCCGCTCGTCGCGCCATGACCCGCCACATGAAGCGTGCCGGTCGTGTGTGGATCCGTATTTTCCCCGACGTTCCGGTTTCCCAGAAGCCTGCCGAAGTTCGTCAGGGCAAGGGCAAGGGCTCGGTTGAGTTTTGGGCCTGCCGCGTTAAGCCGGGTCGCATCATGTTTGAAATTGACGGCGTGTCCGCCGAAGTAGCACGCGGTGCGTTTGAACTGGCGGCTGCCAAGCTGCCGATCAAGACCCGTTTCGTTACCCGTTTTGGTGAGGAAGGTTAAATGACTTTAGCAACTGAAACTCGCGCCAAAAGCGAAGACGATTTGAAACAGAGCCTGCTGGACCTGCGTAAGGAATCATTCAACCTGCGTTTTCAGGGTGCCAGTGGCCAGCTTGAGAATACGGCCCGCATGGGCCAGGTGCGTAAGGAAATTGCGCGCATTAAAACCATCCTTGGTGAGCGCACTCGCGCTGCCAAGGCCTAAAGGAGAGCCGAGACATGCCTAAACGCGTTTTGCAAGGTGTCGTGGTTAGCGACAAGCAGGACAAGACCGTCACCGTA
>CBFCYL010000018.1:0-39540 GCA_965602455.1 uncultured Thalassospiraceae bacterium
CCTGCAGGCCGCCGCGAATAACCTCGGCCATGTAGGCGGACTGGAACATGACAATGCCGATAAGTGCGCGCAGCAATTTATTGAACGTCACACCTTCGGGCAGGAACAGCGGCAACATGACCGATGCCATAAACAGCACCGAGATCAACGGCACGCCGCGCCACATTTCAATAAACCAGATGCACATGGTGCGAATGACCGGCATTTCGGAACGCCTGCCCAGCGCCAGCACAATGCCGAACGGCAGGGCCGCGACAATGCCGACATAAGACAGGATCAGCGTCAGCGAAAGACCGCCCCACTGTTCAGTCTCAACGTGCGGAAGGCCGAACATATCGCCAGAGATCAGGATATAGCTGACCACCGGAAAGGCGGTTACGGATATAATTCCGAACAATTTTTTATAAGGGAAAGCGGAAAAGAACTGCGGCACGAACACAATCGCCAGCAGGGCAAACATGGTGTTAACCCGCCAGTATTCCGCTTCCGGATAAAAGCCGTACATGAAGAATGTGATGCGCGCATTTACAAAAGGCCAGCAAGCCCCATCGCCAGTACAGGCCGCCTGGTCCGTGCCAATAAAACTGGCGCTGAAAAAGGCCCAGTCCAGCACGGGCGGTACCGTGATGTAGATCAGGTAACAGCCGATCAGCGTCATGATGGTGTTAAACGGCGATGAAAACAGATTGGCGCGCATCCAGCCGATAACACCCACGGTGCTGGCCGGTGGCGGCATGCTGGCAATTTCCTTGAATTCTCTCATGGCCTATCGCTCCACCAGCGCTTTGCGCTTGTTGTACCAATTCATAAAGCCTGAAATGGACAGGCTGATGGTCAGGTAAACCGCCATGGTCATGGCGACAATTTCAACCGCCTGGCCGGTCTGGTTCAGCGTTGTGCCCATGAACACAGCGACCAGATCGGGGTAGCCGATGGCGGTTGCCAGCGACGAGTTCTTGGCCAGATTGAGGTATTGGCTGGTCAGCGGCGGAATGATGACGCGCAAGGCCTGGGGAATAACCACCAGGCGAACGGTCGGGGCATTGCGCAGGCCCAGCGCATGGGCGGCTTCGGTCTGGCCGTGGTCGACGGCCAGAATGCCAGCGCGCACGATCTCGGCGATAAAGGCCGCCGTATAGAACGACAGCGCCCACAACAGCGCCATCAGTTCCGGAACAATCTGTGTTCCGCCCTGGAAGTTGAACCCTTGAAGCACGGCGTAATCAAGGCTGATGGGCGAACCGGCAATGAAAAAAGTGACCGTCGGCAAGGCGATTAATATGCCGAGGGATGCAAGGAAAGTGGGGAACTGTTCGCCCGTGGCTTCCTGGCGCTTGTGCGCCCACTTGGCCATGAAAATCACGGCAACCACGGCAGCAATCAGGGCGGCGAAAACCAGCCCCGAGCCGTTTTCAAACACCGGCGCTGGCACATACAGCCCGCGATTGTTCAGGAAAAATGCTTCGCCGGTTGTAATGCTGTCGCGCGGCGCTGGCAACGCGCCCAACACGGCAAAATACCAGAAGAAGATTTGCAGCAGCAAGGGGATGTTGCGCAGCGTCTCGATATATATGGTCGCCATGCGCGAAATAACCCAGTTGGACGACAGGCGCGCGATGCCGATAACAAAGCCCAATAGGGTGGCAAGTATAATACCCAAAAAAGAAATCAATACGGTGTTAAGCAAACCGACCAGGAAGGTGCGGCCATAAGTATGGGATTCGTCGTATTCAATCAGGCTCATTAAAATGCCGAAGCCGGATGGATTATCTAGAAAGGCAAAGCCGGTGACGATGCCGCGCTTTTCCATGTTGGTCAGGGTGTTGTCGAAAATCGTATAAAAGAAATAGCCGACAGCGAGAATGGCCACGGCCTGAAAGACCACCGAACGGGTGTGTGGATCATTCCACGGTGCGACCTTGGCTGATGTGGTCGCGGTTTTATCTTTCTCCGCCACGAAAATCCCCTTCCCCGGTTTTTCTTACGATCTTTTTTCACTGCCTCTTTTTATCAAGAAGCTTGGTAGCGTAGCGCTTAGCAAAAACCACCCTTCCCGACTGCACCAAGGGCACAGCCGGGAAGTTTGGTATTTTAAGTCAAGTTAGCGGATGGGCGGTGCGTACTGCAGGCCACCGTTGCTCCACAGGGCGTTCAAGCCACGGGAAATCTTGAGCGGCGTATTAAGACCAACGTTACGCTCGAACATTTCACCATAGTTGCCGACCTGCGTGATGGCGTTGTAGGCCCAGTCTTCGCTGAGGCCAAGCTTGGCGCCGGCGTCACCGTCGGTACCCAACACGCGCTTGATGCCAGGATTCTTGGAGTTCCTCATGCTGGCAGCGTTCTTGGAAGTGATGCCCATTTCTTCGGCGTTCACCTGTGCAAACAGGGTCCACTTCACAATGGCGAACCACTGTTCGTCACCCTTGCGGACGACGGGGCCAAGCGGCTCTTTCGAGATGACTTCCGGCAGCACAACGGCTTTGCCGGGGTCAGACATCTTGGAACGCAGGGCATAAAGCTGGGACTGATCCGACGTCAGAATGTCGCAGCGACCGGCTTCAAAGCCTTTAACCGTCTGGTCAGAGGTATCAACCGTAATCGGCGAATACTTCATGCCGTTCAGGCGGAAGTAATCAGCGAGGTTCAGCTCAGTCGTGGTGCCAGCCTGCAAGCAGACTGAGGCGCCGGAAAGTTCCTTGGCGCTTTTTACACCGAGGGACTTCATAACCATGAAGCCCTGGCCATCATAGTAGTTGACGCCGGTAAAGTTCACGCCCAGCGAGGTATCGCGGGTGTGGGTCCAGGTGGAGTTGCGCGACAACATGTCGATTTCACCGGACTGAAGTGCGGTCCACCGCTCTTTAGCGGTCAGCGGCACAAACTTGGTTTTGTTGGCGTCGCCCAGAACAGCGGCGGCAACGGCACGGCAGGTGTCAACGTCGAGACCGGCCCAGTTGTTCTTGTCATCAGGGTTTGAGAAACCGGGAAGTCCGGTGCTCACGCCGCAGCTGAGGTAGCCGCGCTTTTTAACGTCGTCAAGGGTAGTGGCCGAGGCGGCCGAGGCAAACATGCCGACAGCAGCAACCGCCCCAATAAGGGTAATGCTTGTTTTCACGATGGATCCTCCCAAGGATGGTTCTTTTCTATATTACGTCCCCCGGTTTCGGGGTGACTCAATTTAACGACAATAGGCGTAACACGATTGTCTCCACACACTCAAGGCCCAACGGCGGAACATATTGAAGGTTTTGAATTTAAACGGTGTATAATTTATATACTCGTAGTCCATTAGGACTGCGGCAAACGCTACCGCTGGTGCATATCATATTTAGCTAATATATATTTCCGTATCCACATATAAAGAGTGCCGCATGAGCAACAAGAACAAAAACCGCACCGACACAAACCTGACCACCGCCGGGCGAGAGCCAAAAGCCCAGAACGGTGCCGTGAATGCGCCGGTTTATCACGCCTCGACCATCGTGTTCCCCACGGTGGCCGATCTTGAAACGGCGCAAAAAAAGCGCTTCGACAGCGTCTATTACGGCATTTACGGCACGCCCACTTCATTTGCGTTCGAAGAAGCGGTATGCGCGCTCGAAGGCGCCAACCATGCCATAACGGTAGCCAGTGGGCTGGCGGCGCAGTCGTGTGTGCTGACGGCGTTGCTGTCGGCGGGCGATCATTTGCTGATGGTCGACAGCGCCTATGGCCCGACGCGCAAGTTCTGCGACAGCACGCTAAAACGCTTCGGTGTCGAGACGACTTATTATGACCCATTAATCGGCGGCAATGTCGCCAGCCTGATGCGCCCCAACACTAAAGTGGTTTTTACTGAATCCCCCGGCTCCATCACCTTCGAGGTGCAGGATATACCCGCCATCGCCAAGGCGGCGCATGATGGGGGTGCCTTGGTGGTGATGGATAACACCTGGGGTGCGGGCTATTTTTTCAAGGCGTTCGAGGCTGGCGTCGATGTTTCAACCCAGGCGGCAACCAAGTATATCGCCGGGCAATCCGACACCATGCTCGGCACCATCGCCGTTCGTGAGCGCAAGCTTTATGACCTTATAAAGACAACCACGCACCTGCTGGGCTTTTCACCGCAGCCCGATGATTGCTACCGCGCGCTCAGCGGTATGCGCACGCTGGCCACGCGGCTGAAACGTCATGAAGCAACGGGCCTTGAGCTGGCCCGCTGGATGACTGAGCAAAACGAAGTCGAGGCCGTGTTGCACCCGGCGCTGGAAAGCTTTCCCGGCCATGCATTATGGAAACGCGATTTCACCGGATCCAACGGCCTGTTCGGCGTTGTCTTTAAAGACACGTTTACGGTGGCAGACCGCAACCGCATGATGGACGGCTTCGCGCTGTTCGCCATTGGTTACAGCTGGGGCGGTTTTGAAAGTCTTTGCGTGCATGACGACCCGGCCGCCATTCGCACCGCCACAACGTGGCCTTACAAAGGGCCGTATGTGCGCTTTCACGCCGGGCTCGAAGACGTGGAAGATTTGAGGGTTGATCTCGAGGCGGGGCTGAGTCGGTTACGCGGATAAAATAATTTAGAATATCAATTCTGTAATGATTAAATCGGGGGGCGGACATTGATCAAGCAGTGGTTAAAAACAGTTATTAATATCGGAACCGACGGAAAGGATGTGGAAACCGTCCGTCGCATCCAGTCCGTAAACTTCATTTCTATCGCCGGCGCCAACGTGGTGGTTGGCTATATCGTTTTTCTAACCCTCATGGGGGTGCCTGCCTTTATCCCCATCGTTCAATGGGATTTTTTGTTTTTTCCAGCTTATCTGCTCCCATTGTATCTAGGGCGCTTTCTCTCACCGAGTATCAATGGGGCGCTGCTGATAACCATTACTTTTTTGAACCTTTTAATAACGGTTGCGTACGCGGGCGCAAGCACCGGTGCCCATTTCTTGTTTCTTGCCTTACCAGTAATGGCTGTCCTGTTTTTAAAGCGCGATCAGTGGTGGCTAATCGCGCTTTTCGTCCTAATGGCAAGCGCGGCCATTCTTTTTATTGAGCTCAAGTTTGCAATTGGGATTGAGATGGCTGGTCCGCTCTCGGAAACCATGACGAACATGTTGATGTACACCAATGCTACCAGCACAATTCTCATTATTGTATTTATCGTATGGTACTATCGCGAGCTTGTTACTGAAGCGGAAGTTAAGGCGCTTGGAGCCCACCAAAAGACACGTAGCATTCTCCACACCGTCCTGCCCCGTGTCATCGCTGATAAACTGGCAACCCGTGACGATCAGGTCATTGCCGATCGGTTCAGCGCCGTCACCATCCTGTTTGCCGACATCGTGGATTTCACCGCGCGCTCCAAGGACCTGACGCCTGAGGAAGTGGTTGGCCGACTGGACCGGGTGTTTTCAACCTTTGATGAACTTGCAAGCAAGCACGGCCTGGAAAAGATAAAGACCATCGGCGACTGCTACATGCTGGTGGGCGGCGTACCGGAAGCAACGGACGATCACGCCGACCGGGTCGTCAACATGGCGCTGGCGATGCAGGAAGCCTCAAGCGGTTTTTCCCAGAGCGTCTGGCCGGGCTTCCAAATCCGCATCGGCATCCATACCGGGCCTGCTGTTGCCGGTGTCATCGGCAAGATGAAGTACGCCTACGATGTCTGGGGCGATACGGTGAACATCGCCAGCCGTCTGGAAGAAGCGGCCAAACCGGGGGAAATCCTGCTGTCCGAAGAAACGCGCAGCCAGTTGACCACCAATCAGGCGCTGGAAGGGCCGCTGGAATATGAACTTAAAGGGCGTGGAAAACATAACGCATGGCGCATTCCGGCTGGCAATACACTCTGATCACAGTGGCAACCGCTATGAAAAGAAACAGTGCGACGGTTTCAGGTCGGTGCCATATGTCCGTTTTTGGTTGCAAGCGGACATCAATCTCTAAAAGGATTGCGGGCTAAAGTCCGTTGGGGGAGCAAGGCAAGTGTGTGGCATCACTTCCACAAATTGAATATGAACCGCATAAACTGACCAAAGCGTTGATAGATGTTGAACACATCGTTACTGGCTTGCTTGAGGTTGGTGGCAAAGTTTTCGTCGATGGGTGCGTCTTTGATTTCCTTAGCAAGTTCTGCACCCCGGTTTAGATTAACAATTACCTGGCCATCATCCGAAAGGCTCACCGTGTCGTATCCGGCGCGGTCCTGAACGGAACCATCTTTATCAACGCCAGATGGCGCACCATCGGCGACAGTCGCCTTCGCGCGCTTTTCTACCGCGTCGCGTAAGGCGCTCACCAGGCCGCTTTGCTGTGTATCAATTAACGTCATAATGAATCATTATAACACGCTACGCAGTAAATCGGGGCAATTTAGAGGCTGATTACTATGCGAGATCAAAGCCCACACATGACCCTTCTAACCGCCAGCGTCACGACCACATAAAGGCCTGCGCTCGCCGCCACAATGGACGGCCCCGTTGGTGTGTCGTAGGTGAGCGAAAGCCACATCCCCGCCCCTACCGAAGCGGTGGCAAGCACGGCAGCCCAAATGGCCATGGCCTCGGGCGTGCGCGAAAGCCCGCGCGCGGCAGCAGGCGGAATGATGAGCATGGACGCCACCAGCAACACACCCACCACCTTCATGGCCAGCGCCACGACGATGGCCAGCAGGACAACAAAAAACGTCTCGGCAAAGCGCACGTTGACGCCTTCCACATGCGCCAGCTCGGAATGCACGGTGGCCATTAACAAGGCGCGCCATTGCCATACCAGTGCGGCCAACACGGCGCCAGCGCCCGCCCAGATAAACCACACATCGTCGGCGCTGACAGCGAGGATGTCGCCGAACAAATAAGCATACAAATCAACCCGCACATCGCTCAACGTGGCGGCAATGATCAGCCCCAGCGCCAGCGCCGCGTGGGCGATGATGCCGAGCAATGTGTCAAACCCCAAAACCGTGTTGCGCCCCATGCCGGAAAGCAAAAGCGCGGCGGCTATGGTCACAACGCCAACACCGACCATGGGGTTGAGGTTTAACATCAGGCCCAGCGCCACACCCAGAAGCGCGGTGTGCGAAAGCGCGCCACCAAAATAAGCCATGCGCCGCCACACCACGAAACAACCCAGCGGTGCGGCCACCACCGCCACCGCGACGCCAGCCAGCGCGGCGCGAATGATAAAATCATCCATCATGGCTGTGCCCTTCGTTGTTTTCGTGGGAATGTGGGTGCACCACATTGCCGTGCATGTCGTGTTCGTGGTCATGGTGGTGCGAATAAACAGCCAGCGTCGAGGCTACGTTTGCCCCGAACAACTGAACGAACTCGGGGTGACGGCTGACCGATTCAGGGTGGCCTTCGCAACAAACGTGCTGGTTCAAACACACCACGCGGTCGGTTTCGGCCATCACCACGTGCAGGTCGTGCGATACCATCAACACGCCGACGCCGCGGCGTTCACGAAGGCCGCGAATGAGTTTGTAAAATTCCGCCTGGCCGACCACGTCGACGCCCTGCACCGGCTCATCAAGCACCAACAATGCCGGTTCGCGCAACAGGGCGCGCGCCAGCATGACGCGTTGCATTTCGCCGCCGGAAATATCCTGCAGCGCGTTGTTCATCAGTCCGCCCGCACCCACTTCCGCCAGCGCATTGTGGCGCCGCCCCTTGCCATTCATATGCCGTGGCAGGCCGAGCTGCAAAAACCGCCCGACCGTCATGGGCATGGTCCGCTCAACGTGCAGGCGTTGAGGCATATAACCGATGCTCACGTCCTTGCGTCGCGTCACCGTGCCGCTGTCGGGTTTCAATAAATCTAGCAACACGCGCACCAGTGACGTCTTGCCCGCCCCGTTGGGTCCGACCAGAGTGACGATTTCACCGGCGGCCACATGAATGTCGGTGTGGCTCAACACCACCTTGCCCGAAAGTGAAACAGAAACATCATGGGCTTCAATGAGAGGGGCATTCATGGCCGAGTGTCCTTTTGGCATGAAGGGCAAAGCCCCTCCACTTCCACCAGTGGGTCTTCAATGGCGAAGCCCGCTGCTTTCGCCCCGCTTTCAAGCGCCCGACCCAGCGAGCGCATGGTTGCCGGGTCGGTCAGTTCGGCGGCAACGCCGCAGTCGCGGCATATAAGGAATTGCCCGGCGTGGTGCGTTTGCGGATCTTTTTGCAGGCACGTGCACCCGACATAGGCGTTAAGGCGCTCAATGCGATGCACCAACCCGGCGGTTTGTAAAAACTCAAGGGCGCGATACACCGTCGGCGGCTGGGCACCCGGGCGTTCACGGCGCAGGGTGGCCAGCAGGTCATAGGCACCGGCTGGCTTGTGGCTTTTCCACACCAGTTCGAGCACGCGTTTTCTTAAAGGCGTCAGGCGCAGGCCCCCGGCCCGGCACCGGGCCTCGGCTTCACCGAGTGCGCTTTTAACGCAGCGCCCGTGGTCGTGGCGCTTCCCTGGGAAGGCTGCCCCGGGAAATGCGGGACTGGAAAGGACGGGGGCGGTTTTCGCTCGGGGCATCAAAGGGGCTTTCGGGGTTGAAATGTTATGTTATAATATAACGTCAATAACCGGAGTTGTCATGCCCTCAATCATTCGCGTTAGCGCCCTTTTGCTGGTCGCCCTTTTAGCCACCACGCTGCCCCGCCCTGCCCTTGCCACTGGCAACGCGCCAAAGGTGGTTGCCACGGTGAACCCTTTATATGCCCTGGTGCTGGCGGTGATGGATGGCGTGCCCGAAAGCAACGCGCCCCGGTTGCTGGTGGCCGCGAACCGTTCGCCGCACGACTTCCAGCTCAAACCATCGGACGGGCGCAAGCTGGCCGGTGCCGACGTTGTGTTTTGGTTCGGCCCCGAACTGGAAACCGCCCTTGCTGGCCCCATCGCCGCGCTGACGGACAAGGCAACACTCGTTAATATGTTGCAGCAACCGGAACTGGTACGACTTGAAGCAGACGGCGCGCTGGACCCCCATGTGTGGCTTAACCCGAAAAACGCCTTTCTCATGGTTGATGCCATTGCCCGCACCCTGAGCGCCCGCGACCCGGAAAACGCGGCGCTGTACAACAAGAACGCCAAGCGGGCCCAGAACCGTATCCGCCTGCTGACAAAAAGAACCGGCGCTTTTCTGGCGGGCGTCAAAACGGAGCCATTTTTGGTGCACCACGATGGTCTTGGTTATCTGGTGGCGGCTTTCGGCCTCAACCAGGTGGGCTTTATCGCATCGGTCGCCGGGCGCGAACCCGGTGCACGCCACTTCAGCGAGCTGCTAGCGACCGTTCGCGAGCAAAAGGTGCGCTGCGTGTTTGTCGAGCCACAACTGCCCGACCGGTTGAGCGAACGCCTCGCCGCCGAGGGCAATGTGCGCTTAAGTGCGCTCGATGTGCTGGGCGCAGGGCTGGAGCCAAGCCCGACCTTATATATGCGCCTGATGCAGCAGATCGCCCGTCAGCTGGTCGCTTGCTTGAGCCCCAAACCCGCCGGTTGACAGAACGGACGATGAGAGGCTGGATAGACCCATGAGCGATGACCTTCAATTCCCACTTTCCGCCGCCGCCATTGATGCAGCTGTGGCAACGCTTGGCTTTAACGCCGATGGCCTGGTCGCCGCCATTGCCCAACAGGCCGGCGGTGACAACGATGGCGAAGTGCTGATGATGGCGTGGATGAACGAAGCCGCGGTTCGTGAAACATTGGAAACGGGCCGGGTTTGTTATTATTCACGCTCGCGCCAACGTTTATGGCGCAAGGGCGAGACCTCGGGCCAGGTGCAAACGTTGCAGGATTTCCGCTTTGATTGCGATGCCGACACCATCCTACTGTTGGTCGAGCAGATCGGCGTGGCCTGCCACACCGGGCGGCATAATTGTTTTTTCAACGCCGTTCGGGACGATGGCATCAAGACCATCGCTGAAGTTGAAAAAGACCCGAAAGACCTGTACGGCAAATAAGAACGGGGCGCCGTGAGCAACACAACATCACCCGAAAAAATTGCCGTTCCGGTCAACATTTTGACCGGTTTTCTGGGCAGCGGTAAAACCACCTTGCTGAACCGCCTGCTGAACGACCCGGCACAAAAAGAAGCCATGGGCGAGACGGCCATCCTGATCAACGAGCTCGGTGACGTTGCCATCGACCACCTGCTGGTGGAACAAATAACCGAGGCGCTGGTGTTGCTGGAAAACGGCTGCGTGTGCTGTTCGGTGCGCGGTGATTTGGCGCGCGCCATGCGCGACCTGCTGGCGCATCGCGCGGCAGGCACCATACCGGCATTTGAACGATTGATTATCGAAACCACCGGCCTTGCCGACCCGGCGCCGGTTATCCATACGTTGATTTCCGATACCCTGTGCGCTTCAAACTTCCGCCTTGATGCCATTATCACCACGGTGGATGCCACGCTCGGCGCGTCAACGCTGGACGACCATGAAGAAGCCGTCAAACAAGTGGCGGTGGCCGATCGCATCGTGCTGACAAAAACCGACCTCGCTTCACCTGAAACCCGTGAAACGCTGACCCAGCGCTTAAGCGCGCTGAACCCGGTTGCCGGGAGCCGGTTGCTGGACAGTGCCGCCACCGGATGCGCCGATTTGTTCGACGCCGGGTTGTTTGATGGCCACCACGAAGCGCGGGTCGAGGCCTGGCTGGCGCTTGAGTACGTTCCTGCTCACGGTGGAGCCGTCAGCCACTTACATGATGGAGCCGTCAGCCACTTACATGATGGAGCCGTCAGCCACTTACATGATGGAGCCGTCAGCCACTTACATGATAAAGCCATCCGCACCTTCACCCTCGAGGGTACTGCGCCCATTAACCGCGATGCGTTTGTTGAATGGCTGGAGATGCTGCTGACCACCCAGGGCGAGCGCATCTTGCGCGTCAAGGGTGTGCTGGCGGTGGAAGGCGAAGCCCTGCCCATTGCCATTCACGGTGTGCAGCACGTGTTCTACCCGCCGGTGGAGCTGAAAAACTGGCCGGACGGCTGGCAAGCGGGTCGGACATCAAAGCTGGTGTTTATTACCCGCAACCTTGGCGCGGGTGCGGTGCGCGATACGCTGAACGCGTTTTTGCCCGGTGTGCTGGTGGATGCAAAATAAGGTGGGGTGTCGGTGCGGCGATAGTGCGGCGTTAATGCGGCTGGAAGTCGTTGACCCGGTCGGCGGTAATTGCCTTAAGCAGGTCATACGCCGGGGTGTCGAGACCGAGAAAGGTAACCGCCAGATGGCCGGATTGTGAATCGCCGCGAATGACCCGGGCGCGAACATTGACCTTGCGAACCGGCAACTCGTCGGTGCCAATGCTGCCCACCGTAACCAGCGCGCCAGCCGTCAGCGGGCCTTCATAACCATCAATCAACAGCCCGCCCATGCTCCAGTTTGCGGTTTTGTAGACCGTTCCGCCAAGGTTGACGGACAGCAGTGGCAAGTCGTCGCGCATATAGTCGCGACGATCTATTTCCCGGTCGTTGTGGTTGGCGATTGCCGTAGCCATTGTTAACCCTGTTTATATCTTTTCTTACTTAAGTCCTTAATATAATTTGTTGTTTTAGGCAAGGGTAAGCGCCGTCCGGGCCCTTGGCGGGGCCGCCCGGGGAAGGTTTTTGCTTTATTTTTCAGGTGCTTTGGGCCAATTCGCCGGTGGCGGCCTTGGGCCCGCTTTCAGGCGACGGCGAGCTTGCTCACAGCCGCCAGCAGGGCCTCGCCCTCGAACGGCTTTTCCAGAACCCACTCCGCCCCCAGAGCTTCGGCCACCTGCAGGAGGTTACCGACGGGCAATTTGCTGGTCGGTAACGTGCTGGTTGGCAAGAAGCTGGCGCCGGAAATGGCGATGATTTTTATGCCGGGCCGGGCCTCTCGTATCTCGAGGATGGTTTCGATGCCGTCTTTTTCGGGCATCATCATATCTACAATGGCGATATCAACCGCAGCCTGCTTCGCAAGCTCAAGGCCTTCCTTACCGTTGCGGGCTTCATGGACATTATGACCCACACCACAAAGAACGGCGACCAGGGAAAGGCGGACGCATTTGTCGTCGTCAATAACAAGGATGCTCATGAGCCTGGTGGCCGATTGGGTTGGTGCGGTTTCGGCGGTTTGCATAGGTGGGGTTCCTGAAAGGGAGTCAATCTTAACAGGCAGGGCAAACCGGATGGAATAATCCGATTGCGGCCAGCACCTAATCAAAACGGGCAAATGATACATCCATCCGTTCTATGGGCAGGGCAAAATAACCGGGAACCG
Source organism: uncultured Thalassospiraceae bacterium (assembly GCA_965602455.1). GTDB lineage: Bacteria > Pseudomonadota > Alphaproteobacteria > Rhodospirillales > Magnetovibrionaceae > CBFCYL01. The sequence continues at coordinate 12,240 of CBFCYL010000018.1, forward strand.
GGCAATTTACCCCCTGCCCTAAAGTTGCTATATTGCATCACTATCATTTCGGCTTAGTCCAAACGATATACTAAAACAAGGATACCCCTACGCATGCGGTTTTATGCTTCCCGTCTATTTAGAGCCTGCTGTGCCCAGACTTTTATTGTCATGGCGCTGGCCGTGATTACCACGCCGGCAAGCGCCCAGGATTCCCGCTACAGCAGCTGGAATAACCCCGATGGCAACACCACCAGCGCCAACCAGACCCGTTTGGGCAACATGGTAAACGAGCTTAACCGCCTCATCCTTGATGCCGAAAAAGCGCGCGCCGCAGACCGCTTGTTCCTGCGCGACCTTAAGGACTTGGCCCAGCGTTACGAAAGCCAGTGGACGCGCCGCTTGATGTTCGACAATTTTTTTGATGGCAATTATACAGCCAGCCCAAGATGGGAAATTGCTTCCGGCGAGTTCTGGGTTGAGCGAAATTTCGGGCTTAGAAGCCGGGTCTCAACCACCGCCACTTCAACAACAAGCACCACAACCGACAAGAAGCAAGCCCAGCGCGAGGCTGCACAACGGCTATTGGGCGCCATTTTACAGCAGGCCATTACCGGCAGCGGCGGCACCGTCACCACCACACCTTCACGAATAACGCCTGCGGTTGCGCAATTACCCGGCACTATTTCCAATGCCTTTGCCCTTAATGCCGAAATTACGTCATGGAATAAACAGGGTCAGCTTGAACTGGGGGTTTACCAACGCGGCGTTGTGGCGGCGGGCTACCGCGTGGTCTATACACCGGGAGATCGCCCAACGCTGGAACTGCATAAGGTTACGTCGCGCGGCCGCACGCTGGTTGACCGCGCCAACACTGTTCGTTCGCTGGAAGATGAAAAAACCCACAGCCTTGACCTGACCCGGGCAAAGGACGGCACCATGACCGTTTTACTGGATGGTCGCGAGGTCATGCGCACCCGTGACGTTAGTTTTAGCGACCCGTTTGGCGGCGTATTGTTCGCCAACGCCGGCAGCGACGTCATCTTGCACAACGTCACAGTGATGGGCACCAACTGAGGTAAGTTTTTTAAGCTGGCTGCAAGGAACACACCTGATTGCGGCCACCTGCTTTCGCCGCCCTGAGGTGGCGATCGGCCTCTCTGATGAGGTCATCCAGAGAAATATCCCTGCTTTGCAGTTCTGAGACTCCAAAGCTTGCGGTGAAGGATATTTTCTCTCCTCGCCATTCAAAATTAATATCACCAACCCCGACGCGCAATCGTTCTGCAACGCTCGTGGCCTCGTCAAGGTCGGCTTCAGGCAGGAAAATAACAAACTCCTCCCCGCCCCATCGCGCGGCAATATCGCCAGCGCGCGCCGACTCTTTTATAAATTCGGCAATCTTTATCAGCGCCGCATCTCCGCAGGCATGGCCATGGGTATCGTTAATCAGTTTAAACCTGTCGAGATCCATAACGATCATTGACATAGGGTGCTTGTGGCGCTGCCCCGTGTTCCACGAAGATGCGGCGAGATCATAAAAAGACCGACGGTTGTTCATTTCCGTAAGCGGGTCCAGATTGGCCAGATGCTCGGCCTTTGCCCGTTCATTCTGGCTGATGCGGAACTGGTCGGCCAGCGCCATGGCCAGCAAAACTGCATCGAAAAACATGCCAATATCAACCGCCCGGTAGGTCAATACGCTGTTGGGGATAAGCCCCGAAACATCCAGTGCCGTCAGGAATGAGCCAGCAGCAGCGGTAACAGATGCGAGCAAAAAATATTTTGCGGATTTAATTCCGGCAAGAACGGACACGGTCCCAAGAATAACCATGGTGGGAGGAAACAGAATAATAAAAACAAAGGCTATCAGCACCATGGCAAGGTGCGAACCTGCGATGACAGCGGCCGGTGAAAGCACGCTGACAACAAGCACACCGCCCATGACCCCGCGATGAAGACGTGGAAAGTTTCGTTTCGTTTCCAAAAACCGTGTTGCAAACAACAAACCACTAACCGCACAGGCTACCATCAAGACAAGGTTAGACCACATCTGCCACTGCGGGCTATTAGGCCACAACCACGCATAGCCGTGCCCGGTATAGGCGATGTTCATGATCGTGAAAGTCGCCAGATAGACCGAATATAAAAGGTAACGTGCATTTCTCAGGCTGAAGAAAAGCATGAGGTTATACGCCAACAGCGCCATAAGGCTGCCATAGAGAAAGCCGTAACTGTAAGCTTCAAGCGTATACCTGGACTGGGTTTTTTCGATGCTATCCAGATAAATCGGCACCACCATGGGATCCGGCGTTGCGACCCGCATCAATATCGTGGTTTCGCCGGGAGAAAATGTGAAATCAGCAACAAAAAAACGGTTTTTGATGGAACGCTGCGCGAACGGCAGCGAATCCCCGGTGCGGATTGATTCCACAATTCGTCCGTCGCGCACAAAATAAATATCAATACTATCAAGCCATGACGTTTCCACGGAAAGCCGCCGCTTGATGGGCTCATGGCCCGGGTTCGTTGCATCAAGCCCGATCCAGACGGGTTCTGAGCCAAGACCAAAATTTAAAATGGTGCTTTGTGATGCCTGAAAACGCGCCGCGGCATACGCGCCCAGGGCTTCGTTCGGGCTTAGCGGTGCCCCATCTTCCTTCAGGAAACGGGCGTGCTGGCCGATGGCTGATGGCATTTCCGCCGACAGGTCAATCGCCTCGGCATACGCCAGTGTGCTTGAAAAAAATATGGCAAGCGCAACACATATGAACCTGAATAATATTTTCATGAAGTTCCCTCGAGAACACTCTATCGGTCTGCGCTTCTTAAGCCAGCTTGTCCGTGGCGATGTGATAGCTGGGGTCTTCAATCACGTTGACCTCGACCAGGTCTTTGGCCCGGCTGAGCAACTTGCGACATTCCGGGCTTAGATGCTTGAGGTGCAGGCGTTTGTCGCGCCGGGTGTAGCGTTCGGCCAGTGTATCAATGGCCTCCAGCCCCGAATGGTCGGCGACGCGCGACAGGCGGAAATCCACCACCACGTCGTCGGGGTCGTTATCGGGGTCAAACAGGTCACGGAACGACGTTACCGAACCAAAAAACAACGGCCCCTGCAATTCATAGACCTTACCGCCCTGATCGTTGGTGGTGGTACGCGCCTGAATGCGCGTCGCGTTGCCCCATGCATAAACAAGGGCGGAAACGATTACCCCCACCACCACGGCGATGGCGAGATCGGTAAACACGGTAACGCCGGAAACCAGCACCAGCACAAAGGCGTCGGCGCGCGGAATCTTGTGCAGAATGCGGAAGCTCGACCATTCAAACGTGCCCAGCACCACCATCATCATGACACCGACCAGAGCCGCCAGCGGAATTATTTCTATAAGAGAAGACGCAAACAGGATAAAGCCGAGCAGGAACAGCGCCGCAGAAATACCCGATGCACGCCCGCGCCCGCCGGAGTTAATGTTGATCATGGACTGGCCGATCATGGCGCAACCGCCCATGCCACCGAAAAACCCGGTGACGATGTTGGCCGTGCCCTGCCCCACACATTCGCGGTTACCGCGGCCGCGGGTGTCGGTCATTTCATCGATAACGGTCAGCGTCAGCAGGCTTTCAATCAAACCAATGGCAGCCAGAATGGCAGCGTAAGGGAAGATGATGACCAGCGTTTCCCAGTTCAGCGCCACCATCGGAATATGGAATTGCGGCAAGCCACCGGCGATAGATGCCATGTCGCCGACGGACCGCGTTTCCAGCCCAAACCCCAGCGCCAGACCCGTCACCACCAAAATGGCCGCCAGCGGTGCGGGTATGGCACCGGTCAGCTTGGGCAAGAAGTGGATGATGGCCATGGCCAGCACCACCAGCCCCAGCATCACAAAAAGGGCGTTGCCGGACATCCATTCATAGGAACCATCGGGAAGCGTGACCTGGAATTGCCTGAGTTGGGCGAGGAAAATAACGATGGCGAGGCCATTGACGAAACCGAGCATCACCTGATGGGGCACCATGCGGATGTATTTACCCAACCGCAAGACGCCGGCCAGCACCTGAAAAATGCCCATCAAGACCACGGTGGCAAACAGGTATTCGACGCCATGATCGGCAACCAGCGCCACCATAACCACGGCAAGCGCGCCGGTGGCACCGGAGATCATGCCCGGTCGGCCGCCAACAACAGCGGTAATCAGCCCCACCATGAACGCGGCATAAAGCCCGGTCAGCGGGTTGACCCCGGCAACGAAGGCGAAGGCCACGGCTTCCGGCACCAGTGCCAGGGCCACGGTCAGCCCGGACAGGATATCGGCCTTAAGCGAGACGGCCTTGCGGATGTGCAGATCGAACATGAAACTTCACCAAATTAATGTGCTGTTGGCAGGGTTTTTCGTCTTAAAGTTCTCCGCGAACGGCATACTTCAACAAACGCACCACCTGCTCCGGCGTTTCGGCAACGGCCAGGGCGGCGGCATCCACTTCCTTGAGGGGATGAGTGAGGGACGGGTCGTGCAGGGTGATCAGGGGCTTGTTCAACGCTGAGGCCATTCCGGCATCAAAGGCAGCATTCCACTGCTTGTACTGGTCGCCAAAACGCACGACGACGATATCGGCGCGGTTAATCAGCGTGCGGGTGCGAATGGCGTTCACGCTGGCCCCCTTGTGGTCTTGCCAAAAGGATTCCTCCTCGGCACCAAGGATATCGACGCCACACCTATCCGATGTCTCATGAACGGTGACTGGCGACATCAGCTCGACGGGCAGGTTTTCCTTCTTTATGCCCTCGGCAATCCGCTCGCGCCAATCCGTATGGATTTCACCGGACAGGTAAACGCTCCAAACCTGATCTGTCATTTAGATTTCCTTTTTTTAGTGATCGGCGCCACTTTTAAAATGGAACTGGGCACCATCCTTGACGCCGGAAGGCCAGCGCGCGGTGGTGGTTTTCAGCTTGGTGTAAAAACGCACCCCTTCCATGCCGTGGATGTGGTGGTCGCCAAACAGCGAGTTCTTCCACCCGCCAAATGAATGATAGGCCACCGGCACCGGAATCGGCACGTTAATGCCGACCATGCCGGCCTGCACCCGGTTGTTGAAATCGCGCGCGGCGTCGCCATCGCGCGTGAAAATAGCGGTGCCGTTGCCGTATTCGTGTTCGTTGACCAGGCGCAGCGCTTCTTCGTAGTCGTTAGCGCGAACCACGCAAAGCACCGGGCCGAAGATTTCTTCCCTGTAAATCTTCATATCCTCGGTCACGTTGTCGAACAACGTGCCGCCGGTGAAGTATCCGTTCTCGTAACCCTGCAACGTCAACCCGCGACCATCGACCACCGCGGTCGCGCCTTCGTCTATGCCGCTTTGGATGTAGCCTTCAATGCGTTCCTTGGCGTCGCGCGTAACAACGGGGCCCATCTCGGTCTCGGTGTCGGTATAAGGGCCAACTTTTAGCGCCTGCACCTTGGGTGCCATGCGCTTGATCAGTTCATTGCCGGTTTCATCGCCAACCGTAACGGCAACCGAAATGGCCATGCAGCGTTCGCCTGCCGAGCCATAGGCCGCGCCCATCAGCGCATCGACCGTCTGGCCCATGTCGGCATCGGGCAACACGATGGCGTGGTTCTTGGCACCGCAAAGCGCCTGAACGCGCTTTCCATTGGCGCATCCGGTTTCATAAATGTATCTGCCAACGGCGGTGGAGCCAACGAAGCTGATGGCTTTGACGCGCTCGTCCGTCAACAGTGTGTCCACCGCCTCCTTGTCGCCGTGCACCAGGTTCAAAACGCCATCGGGGCAGCCCGCTTCGCTCATCAGCTCGACCAGACGCAACGTCGCCGCCGGATCGCGCTCGGACGGTTTCAATATAAATGTGTTGCCACACGCAATGGCCATGGGGAACATCCACATGGGCACCATGGCCGGAAAGTTAAACGGCGTAATGCCGGCCACCACGCCCAGCGCCTGGCGGCTGGAAAAAGTATCAACCTTTCCCGCCACCTGTTCGCTCATTTCGCCTTTAAGCACGTGCGCTATACCACAGGCAAACTCGACCACTTCCAGCCCACGGGTCGCTTCGCCCTTGGCATCGGGTAGCGTTTTGCCGTGTTGGCGCGAAATCAGTTCGGCCACTTCATCGAGGTTGGCAATTAACAGTTCGCGAAACTTGAACATCACCTGCGCGCGCTTGGCCGCTGGCATCGCCGACCACGCCGGGAAGGCGGCTTGGGCGCTCGCGATGGCGGTTTCGACTTCCGCTTTGGACGCCAGCGGCACAATGGCGTCGACCTCGCCAGTGGCGGGATTGAAGGCTTCGGCGTTGCGCCCGGAGGTGCCGGCGGTGGCTTGACCGGCGATAAAATGGGTCAGGGTCTGGGGTTTGCGGGTCATGGCGGGGAGGTTCCTTCGGTGGTGTATTGCAGGCGCTCTATATAAAGCATAAAGCGCCAGAAGCCGGATTGACAGGGGTAGTACGGCAACCCGGGGCCAACGGCAACCAAAAAAGCGGGTTTACTAAAATTGAAGGATATCTACTATGGGTTGTATGATGCCCAGGCATCAGGCCTTGCCAGATAGGCCTTCAATAGCCTCGACAAGGCGGGCAAGGCTGATGGGCTTGGTCAGGTAGGCATCAAACCCGGAATCCATGCCACGCTCGATGTCCATATCCATGGCCGCTGCGCTCAAGGCGATAACCGGAATCCGCGAAGTGTGTTCGCGTTTCTTCAGTTCCACCAGGGTTTCTACGCCGCTCATACCGGGCAGGTTGATGTCCATCAAGATGATGTCGGGCGTCTGATCGATGGCCTTTGCCAGTCCGTCTTCACCCGTTTCCGCCACCTCCAGCGAATAGCCATTAATTTTATTAAACAGCTTCTCCATCAGGCGGAAATTTGCCGGGTTGTCTTCAACATACAACACTGATTTTTCAGCACCGGGCTGCTCATTAATGGTGACGGCTTTCATGTCGGCGTGAGCAACCGCATGGTCTTCACTGTCATTTTCGACGTGGCTACTCTCGGGAAGGTCGAACCAGAAAGATGACCCCTCGCCCGCAACCGAGGAAAAACCGATACGCCCGTTCATCAATTCGACCAGGTCCTTGGTAATGGCAAGGCCGATGCCGGTGCCCTCAATTTTCGATCCCTCACGGCCAAGACGGCTAAACGGCACAAACACCTTCTTTTGCTTTGCCGCAGGTATGCCAATGCCCGTATCCGAAATGGTAAAGCGCACGAAGGTATCGTCCAGCCGCTTTACATCAACCTGCACGCTGCCGCCTTCGCGGTTGTACTTGGCGGCATTGGACAGAAAATTAAGCAATACCTGCTTCACCCGCGTGCGATCCGCAATGATTGACGGCAGGTTTGCCTCAACCTCGCCGCGGCTAACCGTTACGCCATGTTTTTTGGCCATGGACGCGCCCATAATCAGGCATTGATCTACAATCGGCTCAATTTCCACCGACTCAATCGAAAGCGTAACCTCGCCAGCTTCAATCTTGGCAAGATCAAGCACGTCACCAATAAGGTGGAGAAGGTGATCGCCCGCCTTCATGATCTCGCCAACGGAATCGTGCTGGTCTTTGCTCAGCTCGTCCATTTCGAGCAATTGGCCGAAGCCAATAATGGCGTTAAGCGGGGTGCGCAGCTCATGGCTCATTGAGGAAAGAAACTCAGACTTTGCCTGGCTTGCCTGCTCCGCGCCCTCCTTGGCAATATACATATCCTCACGATCCATTTGTTGCTGTACGGCAGCGGCGCGGAAAATGGCAATCGCGCGCTGCATTTCACCAATTTCGTTATTACGTTCAACTTGAATCTCCTCCCCGCTGGTGTCGCCACTGGCCAGTCGGGCCATGGAATCCCTCATCTTCAGGATCGGGCCAAGAATCAGGTTGCGGGAGAAAACAGCAATCGACGCCGCAATGGCCAGCATAAAGACAACCGCAACCCACGCCTGCACCCAAAGGGCATTGCCAACAAAAACGAAGGCCTTTTGAACTTGCTCCGCGTAGCCTTCTTCCTCGAGAATGATTTCCCTGGTAAGGGACCGGAATGCCTCCAGCGCGGGGGCGTCATTGACCGTAACAAGCCGATCGATCACTTCCGGCGACTTGCCCTGAGCACTGGTGTTGATGGCTATGACCATGGACTTCTTGTATTGCTCAACGGTATTGACCAAATCAGCCAGGGCTTTTAACTCCCTGTCATTGGGTAAATGAGCACGGTACTCAAAAATATTTCTTTCAAAGTCCGCTATCTTGGCTTCTATTTTTGGAATCAGATCATGATCGTCGCGAATGACGTAGTTTTTGAAGTGATGAATTAGCCCGCCATAACCAAGGCTGCTGCGAATTTCACTCAGCAAAACAATCTTGCTCCTGCCGTGTTCATCCCTGAACGGTTTGCTGAGAAGTGTTTTTTCTGAAAGCAGCCCGATGGCGGCAAAGGCAGCGGCATCGTCCACTTTTACATTGCTATCAATTTCCCGGATGGATTTCCCATCCAGCTTTTCCTGGTAAGCCCTTTTGGCATTTTCCATGTATTGCAAAAGGGTGCGCCTGATCTGGGTCACCGATTCGGCTTCATCGGGGGTTAAATCATATAATTCGTATGATTCGAGTGCCGAGTTGGCGGCGACAAAATCGCCGTGCACATCCAGCAACCGTTCCTCACCGCCACGCAAAACCAGGTTCTTGAAATCGTGAATCAAGCCGCCGTAGCCGATTTCCCTGTACAGCGCAATAAGCGCGCGGGACTTTTCTGAACGCGAGACGTCAAAACGCTGCCATGTTTTCTCGATGGATTGCAGATTGGCAGAACTCGTCTGGTTGCCAATGATTTGTGACCCGCCCATCAGCACCAGCGCGCCAATGAGCAAGTAGCCGATGGTTTTGAGTTTCAGGTTTTTAAGCACGCTGGATAATCTCTTGTTTTCAGGAACGCCTACTGTATCTAGCTATGTCACCGTGAAATGTCATCCCATTAATATGCACGGCATATAGGATTATGAAGCGGTGCGGTGCGGTGCGGTGCGGTGCGGTGCGCTGCGCTGCGATGCGATGCGCTGTGAGCCCGCGTTATGGCAAAGCTCAGCCATTCCCGGGCCCTTCGTGTCATCACGGGAAGTCTTTTGCGACCACACCAAACCGCTACCCGCTTGAAACCAAACAAAACCACCCGGAAACCTTATGTGCTTTTTTCCACCAATAATGGTGACCCCATCAGGACTCGAACCTGAAACCGCGAGATTAGAAATCTCGTGCTCTATCCAGTTGAGCTATGGGGCCACTGATTTATTGGAAATGGATGAAGGGGCGTGTGGCCTGCGCCTCACCGCCCTGCTGCCTTTAACCCACGCGGGTGTATGCGAAGCGGTCGGCGTATGATTTAAGCACCCGTCTAGGCGTGTGCGCAGGGGCGACTTCGGCGGCAAGGCCGTTCTTTTTGGCGTACGCCTCGGCCGCCTCAAGGGTGGCAAATTTCATGCGGACTTGCTGGGTGGTGTCGCCGCCACCCTTCCAGCCCATCATGGTATCGGTTGCTTGGCCGTGGGCGGGATCGAATTCCAAAACCCATTGCCGGGTCTTGGCCTTGCCTGATTGCATGGCATTTTTTGATGGTTTGTAGATATGTGCCTTCATGATGGCCCCATCATAACGTTAAAGTTGCCGACCTCAAGGGCCGGGCAAAAAATGGTCGGGGAGACAAGATTCGAACTTGCGACCCTTCGCTCCCAAAGCGAATGCGCTACCAGGCTGCGCCACTCCCCGACGGCAGAGAACCTAGGGTTTTTAGGGTTTGGCAGCAAGCGAAAAAGGGGCGGATGCCAACTTATGACGGGTGGTCAACGATGACCTCAAGCCGGTCGCCCACCCGGACATTGAGGCGTTTGGCCGTGCCGGCGGCCACTTCCATGACATAGCGCACCCGGGCTGCCGGGTCTGGTGGTGAAACCAGGGCCTCTGAAAAGGGCACCGTGTCGTGCGCAATGTAAAGAATGCGCCCATTGTTGTCGGCAAACAGCATATCAAGCGAAGCCGGGGTGTTTTTCATCCACATGGCGATGGGACGCGGTGCCTCGAAATCAAACACCATGGCGGTGCCCAACGGCACATTGTCACGATGCATCAGCCCAAGGGCGCGCTGGCTCGGTGTTAGTGCCAGCTCGGCCCGGAAATCATGCGCCGCGCTGGCGGTATGCAGGCGCGCCTGGGCAGTGGGAAAGACCTGCTGCTGGCCCATTTGCGCTGCGGGTGGCGGCTCCCCCGCCTCTGCCGGCGAGACAGCGGAGAGGTAAAACCAGACGAAAAAAAACAGCGCCGCAAACACGGCGATGAACACCAGCCCAAACCTGAATGCGAATCCCTTCATTGCCAATGATGATAGCGCGTGACTGATTCAGGCCCAAGCGGATATACGCCCACACACTCGATTGTTTGGACATATTTTCACCTTATATTTCAATGTATTATGTGGTATTGTGAAGGTTGTTATTGAGGCTGGACAATGCGCCTTGTCACCCCCCGGGGGGGTACTTATTCTTGTCACCACTGCTTGGGCGCAGGCTTTTTGCACCTTCTTGCTTGGCCGTCACAACAAGGACCTGATCATTTGCTGCACACCCTCTCACTGAGCCTGGCGCTGGCTATCCTGTGGTTGTTGCTGTCGGGCTTTTTTGAGCCGCTGCTGCTGTCTTTGGGCGTGGCTTCGGTGGCCTTGACGGTGTTTATCGCCCATCGCATGGACGTCATCGACCATGAGGGCCACCCCGTTCACCACCTTTTGCGCATCTTTTTATACTGGGTCTGGCTGATCAAGGAGATCATCGTCGCCAACTGGGACGTGGCTAAAACCATCCTCGGTTTCGGCGCACCGGTGAAGCCGAGCGTGTTCAAGACCCCGGCCAGCCAGAAAACCGAACTTGACCGCGTTATTTACGCCAATTCCATTACCCTGACGCCCGGCACCGTGACCATCTCAGCCGAGGAAGATGGCGTGTTCGAGGTCCATGCCCTGACCGCGGCTTCGCGCGCCGGTGTGGAGACGGGTGAAATGAACCGCCGTTGCACCGCCATCATGGCCGAAGACACAGACGCGGAGAAAAAACCATGATGTTTGCGAGCGCTTCGCTGGCCATTCTCGTTTCCATGGCAATGGTACTGGTTCGCGCCTTTGCCGGGCCAACGGTGTTTGACCGTATTCTGGCCGTCAACGTAACCGGCACCCTGACCGTCATGCTGATTGCCGTGGTCGGCTTTCTGGCCGGGCGACCGGAGTTCCTCGACATTGCGCTGCTTTACGCGCTGATTAACTTCATCGGCACCATCGCGGTGACCAAGTTCGTTCAGTTGGAAGAGCTGGGTTTTCCCGTCGGCGACCACGAAGATGGGGACGTGTGATGGGACAATCATTATCCGGGCTCGACTGGTTCCTGAACTGGGAAAACATCCGCCATGTCGCCAGCTGGGCGTTGTTAGTCGGCGGTGGGTTCTTTACGCTGGTCGGCGCGCTGGGCTTGCTGAAACTGAAAGACGTGTTCGCCCGCATGCACGCTGCCGGCATGGTTGACACTTTAGGGGTCGCCATGGTTATGGTCGGCCTGATGCTTCAGGCCACGGATATCATCGTCGCCTTCAAGCTGTTCCTGATTATGGGTTTCATCTTCTTCACCTCGCCAACCACGTGTTACGCGCTGGCGCGCGCCGCCATTCACGGTGGCGTTAAACCGCAAACAGACGATGTTCCCAATGACGCCCCCACCAAGGAGCAAGCCCCATCGAGAACCTGATCGTCATGGTCTTGCTGTTTTTCATGGCTGCGGTGGCGATTGCGCTGGTGCGGCTCCGCAACCTGTTTGCCGTGGTTATGCTGACGGGAATCTACTCGCTGTTTGCCGCCATGCTGTATGTGATGATGGATGCCGTCGATGTGGCCTTTACCGAGGCCGCCGTGGGCGCCGGTATCGCCACCGTGTTGATGCTGGGCACGCTGGCGCTGACCAAATCAGAAGAAAAGGTGCACAAGAACATTTCGCCCATGCCGCTGGCGCTGGTGTTGGTGACCGGCGGCGTTCTGGTTTACGGCACCTTGGACATGCCGCGCTATGGCGACCCCGAGGCCCCCATTCACCAGCACGTTGCACCGCGCTACATCAACAAATCCGGTGCCGAGGTCGGCCCGCCGAACATGGTCACCTCGGTGCTGGCCAGTTATCGCGGTTATGACACGCTGGGCGAAACGGCGGTAGTGTTTACGGCGGCGGCCGGTGTGCTGGTTATTATCGGGCGGCGCGGCGGCAGGCGGCGGAAGAAAAAAAAGCATGATGATTCTTCCACTGGGAGCGACGCCACATGATGGAACACAAATCTATTTTGCGGGTCGTTTCCAAGCTGCTGATCCCGCCCATTTTGCTGTTTGCGCTGTATGTGCAGTTCCACGGCGACTTCGGCCCCGGCGGCGGTTTTCAGGCGGGGGTTATTTTTGCTGCCGCGTTTATTCTCTACGGCCTGATTTTCGGCATTGAAACGGCGCGCCGTGCCTTTCCGGCATGGGCCACCCGCGCCATGCTGGCCGGTGGCGTTTTGCTTTACGGTGGCACCGGCATTGCTTCCATGTTGATGGGTGGCGAGTTCCTGGATTATTCAGTGTTGGCCAAGACCCAGGTGGCGGGACAGCATATTGGTATTTTACTGGTCGAACTGGGCGTCGGCATAACCGTGGCTGGTGCCATGACCACCATTTTCTATACCTTCGCCGCGCAACCGCGCGAACCGAAACCGGGCGGGAAGGTTTGAGAGTATGGAAAACCTTTCACTCGGCCTGCTGAATTACTGGGTCGCCATCTTCCTGATGATGGTCGGGTTTTATATCGTCATCGCCCAGGGCAACCTGGTGAAAAAGGTGGTCGGCCTGAACGTGTTTCAGGTGGCGGTGTTCGTGTTTTATATTTCCATGGGCAAAGTCGAGGGCGGCACCGCACCCATTATAGGCGATGGCATCACAGTTTATTCCAACCCCCTGCCCCATGTGCTGATCCTCACGGCGATTGTTGTCGGTGTGGCAACAACAGCGCTGGCGCTGGCGCTGGTGGTGCGCATCAACCGCGCCTACGGCACCATTGAGGAAGATGAAATCCAGGCCCACGACCACGCCGATGATGGCGGGAGCAACGCATGAACGCCGCGTCTGATCCCTACCTGATTTTACTGGTCATCATTCCGCTGCTGGCATCGCCCGTTTGCATGTTGCTGCGCAACGCCACCGCGGCGTGGAGCGTTTCCATGGTCGTGGCGTGGGCGGTGCTGGGTATTGCGGTAAAATTACTGCTTAGCCTTTCCGAAGGCAGCGTCCTTTATTACCGCATCGGCGGCTGGGATGCACCGTGGGGCATTGAATATCGCCTCGACATGGTGGGTGCGTTCGTCATTTTAATTGTTGCTGCCATCGGTGCGCTTTCGCTGACCTATGCCAAGGCCAGTGTTGAAAAGGAAATTCCCAAGGAACGCATTTATTTGTTTTATTCCATGTTGATGCTGTGCCTTTCGGGGCTGTTGGGCATCACCATCACGGGTGATATGTTTAACCTGTTTGTGTTTTTGGAAATATCTTCGCTTTCATCTTATGTGTTGATCAGCATGGGCTCAGACCGCCGGGCGCTGACCTCGGCTTTCAATTACCTGATTTTGGGCACCATCGGCGCCACGTTTTACATTATCGGCGTCGGCCTGATGTATATGGTGACCGGCACCCTGAACATGGACGACCTTTCCGGCCTGTTGCCGCTGATTGCCGATAGCCGCACCGTTCTGGTGGCACTGGCCTTCCTGACGGTTGGCATTTCGCTGAAGCTGGCGCTATTCCCGCTGCACATGTGGTTGCCGGGCGCTTATGCGTTTGCGCCATCGGTGGTGACGGTGTTTCTGGCGGCGACCGCGACCAAGGTTTCGGTTTACATCCTGCTGCGTATTTTCTTTACCGTGTTCGGAAAAATGGAAGTCTTTGATGTCTTCCCCTTGCAACCGGTATTAATGGTCATGGCGCTTGCGGCCATGTTTGTCGCCAGCCTGATTGCCATCTGGCAGGACAACATAAAGCGCATGCTGGCTTATTCTTCCATTGCCCAAATTGGTTACATGGTGGTGGGCATCGCCCTGGTCAGCGAAGCCGGACTGGCCGGTGGTATTGTTCATCTGTTTAACCACGCCATCATGAAGGCAACGTTGTTCATGGCGGTCGGTGCCATGGTGTTTGCCACGGGTGCCGTCACCATCAACGACCTTGCCGGTATGGGCAAACGCATGCCGCTGGTGATGGGGGCGTTTGTTATCGGTGGGCTTGGTCTTATCGGCGTGCCGTTGACGGTTGGTTTCGTCAGCAAGTGGGCGCTGGTGACGGCGGCGCTGGAGGCTGAAATGTGGCCGGTGGCAGTGTTAATTTTATTGTCGTCACTTTTGGCACTGGTTTATATGTGGCGCGTGTTTGAAGTCGCCTATCTGCGCCCTGCGCCCGAAGGCCACGCCGGGGCTGCGGCGCAAGTACCGCTTTCTATGATTTTACCCATGTGGACGCTGGCGCTGGCCGGGGTTGCCTTTGGCACCCACGCCACGTTCACGCTGGATATCGCACACATGGCGGCACGCCAGTTAATGGGGGGGCCATAAGCAATGGAAACAATGCTGAGCCCCGAAACCGCCATCATCGCCGCGCTGGTCCTGCCCATTGCGGGTGGGGTGTTCATCACGCTTCTGGGTGAAAGACACCGCAACCTGCGCGAAGCGATTACGTTGATTACCGCCACTACACTGTTCGCCATCGTCGCGTCGCTGACGCCGGGAATCATGGACGGCGAATTGCCGACGGTTGATGCCTTTGAGATGATGCCGGGACTGTCCATTTCATTCACCGTTGAGCCGTTGGGGCAGATTTTCGCGCTGGTCGCCAGTGGGTTGTGGATTATCAATTCGCTGTATTCCATCGGTTATATGCGCGGCAACAAGGAAAAAAACCAGACCCGGTTTTATTTCTTCTTTACCGTCGCCATCGCCAGCGCCATCGGCGTCGCCTTTGCGGGCAATATGCTGACCCTGTTTGTTTTCTACGAGGTGCTGACCCTTTCGACGTTTCCGCTGGTCACCCACTCCGGCAAGCCAGAGGCGAAGCTGGGCGGACGGATTTATCTCGGCATCCTGATGTCCACCTCCATCGGCCTGCTGTTTTTGGGTATCATGTGGACGCTGAGCCTGACCGGCACGCTGGACTTCACGCCGGGTGGTATTCTCGCCGGGCGCGCCGACGGGCCGTTGGTTGGTGTGCTGGCGTTCCTGTATATGTTCGGCATCGGCAAGGCGGCATTAATGCCCATTCACCGCTGGTTGCCCGCCGCCATGGTAGCGCCGACACCGGTTTCCGCTCTGTTGCACGCCGTGGCCGTGGTCAAGGCGGGTGTGTTTTCCGTCGTTAAGGTGATTATTTACATATTCGGGGTTGATCACCTCGCCCAACAAACGGCCGACAACTGGCTTTTGTATGTTGCCGGTTTCACCATCGTTGCGGCTTCCATTATCGCGCTGAGGCAGGATAACCTGAAACGCCGACTGGCCTATTCCACCGTCAGCCAACTCAGTTACGTCATCCTGGCGGCCGCCATTCTGGCACCACTTTCCATTGTCGGTGCGGCCATGCACATCGCAGCGCACGCCGTTGGAAAAATCACCCTGTTTTTTGCCGCCGGTTCCATTTACACCGCCGCCCACAAGACCGAGGTCAGCCAGATGAACGGCATCGGCCGACGCATGCCCATTACCATGGCGGCGTTTGCCATTGGTGCGCTTTCCATGATCGGCTTGCCGCCCACGGTGGGCTTTATCAGCAAGTGGTATATTCTTTCCGGGGCGCTGGAAACCGGACAGATGTTCGCCATCGGCGTGATTATTCTCTCGACGCTGTTGAACGCTGCCTATTTCCTGCCCATCGTCTACGCCGCCTTCTTCAAGAAGGAAGATCACAAGCCCGAACACGAACACGGCGAGGCGCCGTGGCCGGTGGTGGCCGCACTGGCGCTAACCGCGCTGGGCACGGTGGTGCTGTTTTTCTTCCCAGACGTTCCGTTAGGGCTGGCCTGGGCGCTGGTTGGAGGCATTGAGCCATGAACGAAACCAACAACAAGCCAAACGCCGAAACCCTGCACTGGCTGGTGCGCCCGAAAACCATCCGCGGCCTGTGGGTCGGCGGCATAGCCTTGCTGGCCGCACTGGTCGGGCTTGGCGCGTTCGCAAAACCATACGTCAACTTCGGCATTGAGGGTTCATTCGGCTTTTACGCCTGGTATGGTTTTATTACCTGCGTCGCCATGGTGGTCGGTGCCAAGGTGCTGGGCTTCGTTCTCAAACGAAAGGACACATATTATGATGACTGATGTGTTCTTTCCCCCGGCGCTGATTTTGATTCTGGGCGCCTTCGTGTTGCCCGTGGTCTCCGCCGCCACACGCCGCGTCCTGGTTTTGCTGTTGCCGGTGGTCACGCTTTATTTCATCGCCATGGTGCCGGATGGCGTTTCGCTGACGGCGGACTTCATGCATTTCGAGCTGGAACTGGTAGAAGGCAGCAAGCTGGGCCGCCTGTTTGCCATCATCTTCGCCATCATGGCGTTTGCCGGGGGGTTGTTCGCGCTCAACCAGAAAAGCGTGGTCGAGCTTTCGGCCGCCTTCGCCTACGCCGGTAGCGCCATCGGCGTGGCGCTGTCCGGTGATTTAATCACCATGTTCATTTACTGGGAAATCATGGCCGTTGGCTCATCGGTGGTGGTATGGGCGGCGGGC
Source organism: uncultured Thalassospiraceae bacterium (assembly GCA_965602455.1). Classification (GTDB taxonomy): domain Bacteria; phylum Pseudomonadota; class Alphaproteobacteria; order Rhodospirillales; family Magnetovibrionaceae; genus CBFCYL01. The sequence goes on from CBFCYL010000018.1 coordinate 29,041, forward strand.
ACGGATGCGTCTTACAAGTCATCCATGCGCTATATTCTCATTCACCTGCTGGGCGGCGTGGTGTTGATGGTCGGCGTAGTGGCGCACGTTATGGAGACCGGCTCCATCGAATTCGGGGTCATGGAACTGGGCAGTTTTGCCACCTGGATGATGCTCATCGGTTTTCTGGTCAACGCTGGCGCACCGCCGTTGTCGGCGTGGCTTCCCGATGCCTACCCGGAAGCGTCGTGGTCGGGCGCGGTGTTCCTTTCGGCGTTTACGACCAAGACGGCGGTTTTTGTGCTGCTCAAAACCTTCCCAGGCACCGAGCTGTTGATATGGGTCGGCGTTTACATGATTTTCTACGGCATCATCTACGCTTTGCTAGAAAACGACATCCGGCGCATTCTGGCCTATTCCATCGTCAACCAGGTCGGTTTCATGGTGGTCGGCGCAGGCATCGGCACCGAACTGGCCATTAACGGTGCGGCGGCGCACGCCTTTGCCCATATTATTTACAAGGCGCTTTTGCTGATGAGCGCCGGTTCCGTACTTTACATGACGGGTGGCAAGCGCAAATGCACCGACCTCGGCGGTTTGTTTCAGTCCATGCCCATTACCGCGACCTGCGGCATTATCGGCGCGCTGGCCATTTCGTCGTTCCCGTGGACCAGTGGTTTTGTTTCCAAGGCCATGACCACGCAGTCGGCGTTTGATTTAGGCATGGCGTTCACATGGTTTGCCATGATGGCGGCGTCGGCCGGGGTGTTTTTGCACGCCGGTATCAAGTTTCCGTGGTTTGTATTTTTCCAGAAGGATTCTGGCCTGCGCCCCAAAGACCCGCCATGGAACATGAAGGCGGCGATGATCCTGTTTTCCTTCCTGTGCATCGCCATCGGCGTTTACCCGGCGCCGCTGTATGCGCTGTTGCCCTATCCGGTGGATTTCGTGCCCTACACCTACGGCCACGTGATGGAAAGTCTGCAACTGTTGTTGTTCTCCGGCCTTGCCTTCTTCGTCACCCTGCCGTTGATGAAGCGCACACTGACCCTATCGCTGGACTTTGACTGGTTCTATCGCAAGTTGGGTTTCGGGCTGGCCAAAGCTGGTGCCGAGGCCACCAGCCGCGCCATTGCCGTCTTTTACCGGGCGCGGGACCTTGGCGTAAACCGCCTGCTCGACACGCTTTCCGAACACCACGGCCCGCGCGGTGTGCTGGCGCGCGCCACACCGGCAGGCGTGATGGTGACGTGGGTGATTGCCCTGTTGTTGGTGTATCTGGTGATTTATTTGTTTATTTAAAGTGGGGAAAGGATGATGAAGCCCAGAATAAGCATGATTGCGTTGGCGGTTGAAGATTTAGACAGAGCTGTAACGTTCTACAAAGACGGGCTTGGTTTTCCGAAAATGGAATCACCGCCGGGGGTGGCTTTTTTTAATTTGAACGGCACGTGGTTGGGGCTTTCTGAACGAAAAGCACTGGCCAAAGACGCAACCGTTTCGCCGGAAGGTCATGGGTACAGGGGCTTCAGCCTTGCCCATAACGTGGCGTCGGAAGCAGAGGTGGACCAAGTGGTCGAGCAGGCCATATCCGCTGGAGCAACCATCGTTAAGCCGGTGCAAAAGGCAGCTTGGGGTGGCTATCATGGGTATTTCAAAGACCCGGACGGGCATTTGTGGGAAGTCGCCCACAACCCCTTCGCCTGGATAGGGCCTGAAGATTGACCGGTTAGGCACCAACGAATGCGGTTACGCCACCTCGCCAGCCGCGTGGCCGGATGCCCACGCCCACTGAAAGTTAAAACCGCCAAGATGACCGGTCACATCCACACATTCGCCGATGAAATAAAGGCCTGCGACCTGATTGGCTTCCATGGTCTTGGATGACAGTTCGCTGGTGTCTACCCCGCCGAGGGTCACTTCCGCCACGCGCTCGCCTTCCGTGCCATTGGGCGTAACGCACCATGCGTTGACGGTTTCAGCCAGGCGGCGGAGCGCCTTGTCCGGGGTTTCGGCCAAACGGCCGTTGCAGTTGGCCCACCCGACCATGCGACCTGCCAGCCGCCGGGGCAGGATTTGCGCCAGCGCGGTGTGGGTTTCCATTTTAGGGTGGCTGGCGCGGGCTTCCTTGAGGTGCTGGAATACATCAACACCGGGCGCGAGATCGATGGTGATGGCATCGCCGTCACGCCAGTATGACGAAAGCTGCAAAATCACCGGCCCGCTCAGGCCGCGATGGGTGAACAACAAGGCTTCGGAAAACGATGCCGTCTTGCCGATTTTCGCCGTTACATCCAGCGATATACCGGCGAGGCCGTCCAGCTGTTCCAAAATCTCGACATCAAACGTCAACGGCACCAGGCCGGGGCGCGGCTCGATAACCTTGAGGCCGAATTGTTTGGCCATGGCATAGCCAAAACCGCTGGAGCCCATTTTCGGGATGGACGGCCCGCCGGTGGCGATTACCAGCGAGGTGGCGTTAAAGGTGCCGCCATCGGTTTCTACGCTGAAGCCGCTATCGTTTTTGGAAACAGTGGTTACGTTGAGCGCCGTTTTGATGGTCGCACCATGGGGTTCCATTGAGGCCTCGGCAACCAGCATATCGATAATCTGCTGGGCACGGCCGACACAGAACAGCTGGCCGTGATCGCGCTCAACATAGGCAATGGTATGCTTTTCCACCAGGGCGATGAAATCGGCCGGGGTGTAACGCTTCAGGGCGGAAACACAAAAGCGCGGGTTGGCGGAAAGGAAATTGGCCGCCGTCACATTGCGGTTGGTGAAGTTGGCGCGGCCGCCGCCTGAAATGCGGATTTTCTGCCCCACCTTGGGCGCGTGGTCGAGCACCAGAACCCGGCGTCCGCGGCGGATGGCCCCGGCGGCGCACATAAGGCCGGCGGCTCCGGCGCCAATAATGATGATGTCATAATCAGGCATGGGCGAGGTATAACCCAAGACCATGGCGATGTCTCTAGCTGCTGTTTCTAGCCACCCAGGAACAGGCGGCCCACATCGGGGTCTTCCAGCAGGTCGTCGCCCCGGCCCGCCTTGGCCAGTTGGCCGGAAACCAGTACATAGCCGAGGTCGGCAAACTCCAGCCCCTTCTTGGCATTTTGCTCAACCATGATGATGGTTTTGCCTTCGACGCGCTGCAGGTCATCCAGAATCTCAAAAACCTGGTCGATAAAGCGCGGCTCCAGCCCGATGGACGGTTCATCCACCAAAAGCACATCCGGCTCCATAATCAGGGCTCGCGATATTTCCAGCAAACGCCGTTCACCGCCGGAAAGCACGCCCGCTTTCTGGTCGCGGCGATCCTTGAGCCGGGTGTATTTTTCCAGAACGCGCTCCATGGTTTCGTGGGCATCGGTAACCTTGTCTTTAAGGAAACCACCCATCAGCAGGTTTTCCTCGACCGTCATGTCGGGAAAGACGGAATTATCCTGAAGTATGTAGGCAATGCCCGCGCTTTTAAGCTTATCGTTGGAGCTGACGCGCGTAACGTCTTTGCCATTTACAGCAATGGTGCCGCCGAAAATATTGGTAAAGCCATAGATGGAATGCAAGATGGTGGACTTGCCCGCACCGTTGGGGCCGATGAGGCAAAGCGATTGCCCCTTTCCGACGCGGAGGTCGAAGTCATGCAAAATTTCCATTTTACCGTAACCGGCGCGCAGGTCGTCGATGGCAACAATGGGGTCGCCCGTGATCAGGGCATCAAGCTCACTGACCTTGGGTGCGTTTTCGGATAACTTTTCCGCCTCGCGGGCAACGGCATCCACCGAAAGCACGGTATCAACGGTGCCCGTACCGTGGCCGCTGGCGCGCCGCTTGGCGGCTTCGTCGTTTGCGGAGGTGTTTTCTTCGCTCATACCTGGATTACTTTCCTCAATGCGCGCCGAGATAGGCGTCAATAACGCGCTGGTCATTCTGGATTTGTTCTGGCTTACCCTCAGCCAGCATTTCGCCGTGGGCGAGGCAATAAATGTGTTCGGCCAGGTTCATAATGACGCGCATGTTGTGCTCAATGACCAGCAGCGTGATACCCATTTCTTCGTTAGCCCGCTTGAGACGGTCAATCAAGCCGTTGATCAGCGTCGGGTTGATGCCCGCCGTCGGTTCATCCAACAGCAACAGCTTCGGACCGTTCATCAGTGCCATGGCGAACTCGAGTAATTTTTGCTGACCAAACGAAAGGTCGCCCGCCATCAGGTTGCGCTTTGAATACAGGCCGACAAACTCCAGCAGGTGGTCGATGCGTTCCATGTCTTCGCCGGCAAACGTGCCAAACATAGAGGCAAGGCCCTCGCGGCGGTTGGGGTGGCTGACCTGCATGTTCTTTACGCAGGTCATTTTGCCGTAAATGCGCGTTTGCTGGAACGTGCGCAACATACCCATGCGCGCAATAACCGGTACCCTGAGGCTCGAAAGCTCGGCCCCCTCAAACTGGATCGATCCCGAATCAACGGGGTGATAGCCGACGATGGAGTTAAACAACGTTGTCTTGCCCGAGCCGTTAGGCCCGATGAGGCCGATGATCTTGCCTTTGGGAACATCAAGCGAAATATCATGGTTGGCGATAACGCCACCAAACGCCTTGGAGCAGTTGCGGACTTCGAGAATGTTGCCCATTTTAAGCGCCCTCCTCGACCTTGTGGCCGAACCGTTCCGGCCAGCGTTCCTTGGCCCAACCGATAATGCCAAGGGGAAAGAAAAGCACGACGCCGACAATCATTACGCCCATGGCCACGCGCTGCCAGCCGAAAAGCGTGCTCCAGAATATTTCCTGGGTAATGTGAAAAACAATGGCGCCGATAACCGGCCCCCACATGGTGCCCTTGCCGCCCAATATGGCCATCAGCACCATCCACACCCCGAAGGTGGCGCCGGGAAACGCCACGTCAAGCGGGTCGATAAACCCGTTCAGGTGGCCAAAGCCCGCGCCCGCAATCGCCAAAAAGAAGGCAGACACACACCATGCCGTTGTCTTGTAGCGGGTCGTGCGGATGCCCATGGCCTCCGCCTTGTTTTCATCATCGCGAATAGCGTTCAGCGCCAGACCAAAACGGGTGGAATATACCCACCTCAAGGTCAGGAACGTGGCAACGGCCAGGATGAAAAAGTAATATGAAAAAAAGTGTCCGGATTTTCCCAGTGCCTCAGGAAACACCGGGGCCGCCATACCGCCCCCGGCGCCAATGTATTCGATGCCGCCAGCGATTTCGCCAACCGTAACGCCGAGACCCAGCGTGCAAATGGCGAAGTAGTGGCCGCGCAAACGCAAAATACCAGACCCCAAAATCCATGCAAACACAACGCTGAGCACAACGCCCAGCGCGGTGCCGAGGGTGAGGCCGGTCAAATACTGCAACGGGGTCAGTTGCATGTTAAAGACTTCCGAAACCGTCTGGTATTGGTTCATGTCGAAAAACATTTCGCGCTGTACCGATGCAGCGGCATACATGCTGACGCCGAAAAACACGATGTTACCAAAAGAGTTATAGCCCATCTGGCCGCCCAGCGTGTCCCACGTCAGGGCAAACACCACCATCATCCACATCATCGCAATTTGCGTCTGGTAGGCAGGGAAAAGTATCGGCAGGAAAACGCCCGCGACAAGAAAGCCAGCGTAAATAATGATATCCGTTCTGGAAAGGCTCATTTCAGCACCTCACGACGACGGCCCATTCTCACGCCCCGAACAACCAGAATGACAACCAGCAAACCAAAGATGAAGGCCATCTGGAACTCGGAGCCAAGAATGAACCCGGCAAAATTTTCAAGTGCACCCAGCCCCATGCCGGCAATGGCCACGCCCGGCATGTTGCCGAGGCCGGCGATGATCGCAATCATGAAAGAGCGGATGGTGTAAACCAAACCGGAATACGGTTCGATCGCCCAGATCATCGCCACCAAAGACCCGGCGGCCCCGCAAACGGCGGCATTGATTGAATACGTTGCGGCATAAACCCTGTCGGTATTAATGCCCATGATGCGCGCCGCGCGAGCGTTCTGGGCCGTTGCCCGAATGGCTTGGCCGAGGCGCGACTTGCGCAGGAAAATAACCAGCGTCAACGCCATCGCCCCGGCAATAAGGGCGGCCAGAACCTTGACCTGTTCGACGGACACCATGCCCTCAAAAAAGCCCCATGACGGAAGACCGTGTTCGGCGCTGCGGATATCGGCACCAAACACCTGGTTCATCATTTGCTGGAAAAGAATGCTGACGCCAAAAGTTGCGAGGATGGAAACAAACAAATCTTTATCAACCACCCGATGGATAACCGTTTTGTAAACACCCCAACCAACACCGTAAAGAATGACCGGTGCGACGATGACGGCAAAAAGAGGATGAATGCCGTTATCCACCATCATCACGGCAACATAGGCTCCCAGAATGACAAATTCGCCCTGCGTGATGTTAATAACGTTCATCACACCCCAAACCAGCGCCATGCCATAGGCGGCAAGCGCAAACACGGCGCCCACCAAAACACCGTTGATCAGCAATTGCAGGTTCAACGGTGGCACCAGAAAAAGCAGTTCAATATTGGAAATTACGGTTTGAATGGGAGGCCTCCTGTCGCTTCCAGAGGGGTTACCCCTCCTTCCGGTCAAGCATCAAAATATGAAATTATAGATATCGAAAAATAGAATAGTGGTACCCGCCCCACACGATCATGCGGGGCGGGCTAAGTCACTGGATATTAGTAAGGCGCCTTACGCGGGAAGTTCAAAGGCGTGTCGGCAAAAGCACTCGGTGCGACAAGCTTGTATTTCCCGTTCTGGATCTGACGCAGCACCATCGGCTTGGCAATGTTCGTGCCTACTGGTGAGAACTTCACCTTGCCATAAAAAGTTTCGATGTCGGTTGCTGCAAGCGCATCACGCACCTTGGTCGGGTCAAAGGATTGAGCCCGCTGGATGGCATCCGCATAAACCAAAATGGCGGCGGTGGATTCAGCAGCCTGATACGGCGGAACATAACCAAACTTCTTCTCGAAGGCTTTGGTGTAGTCCATGGCCGAACCGAAGTAGCTATCACTATAGCTCAGCTCTGGTGCCCATTGGCCTGCGCAAAGAATACCTTCGCCAGCGCCGGAGAACTTCTCCATATCGTTGGCCTTGGCAGCTTCGCAGTGGGTGATGCCGATAATCGGTGCGTTCATTTTCTGGTCGCGCATCTGGCGAATGAACAGGTCCGCACCCAGGGTATGGGCACTCATCACCACCACATCAGGCTTCAGCGCCTTGACCTTGGTGATGAAGGTGGTCATGTCCTTCACTTCTTTGGGGAACTTTTCGTCAATAACGATCTTCATGCCAAGACGCTTGGCGTCTTCGCGAATACCGACACCGATATCAAGGGCGAAGGGTTCGTTACGAACGCCAATGGCAACCGTCAAGGAAGACGAGCTTTTTCCCATTGCCTTGGCCTTTTCGGCCGCAAGGTCCATCGCCGTGCTGAGGTACTGTTCCGAGGTGGACAGAACCGCAAAGGTATATTTGAAGCCCTGACTGAAGATGGAGCGCGACGCACCGTTGGCTTCAACCATGGGGATTTTGTATTTTTCGACCACCGGCGCAATCGCCTTGGTCAGACCCGAACCATACGGCCCAAGCACAAATTTAACGCCATCCTGCTGGATCAGGCGTTCGATCAGCTGGGAAGCGCGTTGGGTGGTGGACTCGTCATCATAGTATTGAACGGCCAGTTTGTATTTTTTGCCGCCTACGGTAACGCCGCCCTTTTCATTAACCCGCTCGATACCAAAATCGTAACCATTCTTGGTGTGTTTGCCGTTCACGGCATAGCGGCCCGTAAAGGAAACAGCCGAACCGAAAGTAATGGTATCGCCTTCAACTTTGGCATCAGAAGCGCCCGGCAGGGTCATGGCTGCAACCGCAGCCCCCATCGCCAGAACGCCAAGAAATTTCGCACGGTTGTGCATGATAGTTCCTCCCTGTGTTTCATTTCCCGCCCAAATCCGGGAACCGCAGGGCTAAGAAGCGGGTACCAAAAAAGGGCGACTTTCGCGCACCCCGCCCCTCTTCCGGGGGGAGGCCGTGAGCAGGAAGTTTAACCGAGTCGTGCCCCGGGGCAACCTGTTTTAGGGCAAAAAGACTAGGTTTTTGAAAAAGGCAGAAACGCGGCATAGCCCCCCGGAATTAGCCTTTTGGGCCGGGAGGCTTGGCGCCGGGCGTCCACGTCTGCGCCTTCACCGGCGTGCCATCCTGGGTAACGAGTATTTTATCCCCCGGAGTAACCTTCTGGACGGGGTCTTTTTTATCCACACTGGTAAACGCCGCAATCATGGATTCCAGCGGAATCTCCGCGCGTTTGCCCTTTCTCAACGCAACGGCGTAGGCGTTGTTATCGCAGGTCAGCTTGTTCAGCCGGTCCATGGACAGGTGGCCAAAACGCCGCCAGATGGATGTCAGGTACATTTCCACCTCGGTGGGCAGAAACAGTTCCACCTCGACCTGAGGGCGGCCGGTCGAAAAAGCCTGGTACAAGGTGGGTTCAAGCGGCCCCATTTCATCGGCCACAAAAACCGACGGCATCAGCTTATTGCCGTCATAGGCAATGGCGTAATAGGCCTGCGAAAGATACAGCAAACGATGCATCTTCTGCGGCTGCAGGTATTCATTTTCGTTTAACGCCTGGTCGGCAAACCAGAACGCAACGTCAAAAGATGAGGTTACGGCAAACAGCATTGTGCGCAGATCCTACCATGTGGCGGCTGGCAAAAGATTAACGGAGAACACCCCGGTTGAAAAGTGGCCGTGAAAAACGCCCGCCCGGCTTGTGCGCCGGACCTGAATCAGGAAATGATATCCGTCAGTTCGCGGCTCATGGATTCGGCCGTGGAAAGGGTCTTGAGGTTGGCGCTATAGGCACGTTGGGCAAGAATCATGTTGACGAATTCGGTTCCCACATCGGTGGTTGAAAGTTCCACAGCACCACCCTGCACAACACCGGCACCGCCCTCGCCCGCGGTGCGTACGGTCGCATCACCGGAGGCATCGGTGGCACGGTAAAGATTGCCCGACAGCGCCCCAAGCCCGTTCGGGTTGGTAAATGTGGCCACCGGCACCCGGGCGATGGCACGGCGATCGCCGTTATCAAACTGCGCGGTGACGGTGCCGTTGCTGCTCACCGAAACACCGGAAACCTCGCCGTAACGCGCGCCGTTGCTTTCAATGGTGTTGATGGTGAAATCACCACTCAGGCGGGTCAGACCTTCGCGCGATGCGCCGGAACCGAGGTCAAGGCTGATATTCAGGTCGCTAGCGCCGGAGGCAGGCGCCGAAAGCTGGACATAAACATCCGGCGCGGTGGCGGAATCCACAGCACCATCGCCGTCACGGTCAAAACCGGATACATCGCCGAGGGAATCAAACACCACATCCACGCTGTAGGGGTCGCCGCCGGCGGTGTCTTCGGTCGCGGCGCCCAGCACGTTGCCATTACTGTCGGTAACGTCGCCGATGCTTAAGCCGTAAGTGCCGGAACCCTTGTTTTCAAATTCCAGCCGCACATTGGCCGGGTTGCCCAGCGAATCAATAACCTGCACATCAACATTAAACGTTTCGCCGACCGCGGCGTCAGTCGGCAGGTTGGCGCCGAGGGAAATGGCCGAGGTGGCATCGGCGCTACCGGCAATGCGGTTGGCGTTCAGCGCCTGCAACCCGCCCGTGACGTTGCCTTGGGTGTCGGTCGGGAAAGCCTTGAGCGCGTTGCCAGAAGCGTTGACCAGATTGCCTTCGGAATCGGGGCGGAAAGAACCATCGCGGGTGTACAGGGTCTCACTGCCACCCGGGGAACGGCTGACGGTGAAAAAGCCGTTGCCGGAAATTGCCAGGTCGGTGGAGCTGGTGGATGCAGCCAACAGGCCCTGCACATCGGCAAGTTGGCGCGAGATGGTCTGCACACCACCGGCGGAAAAAGTGTTGTTTGTGGACTGGCGTGTCACCAGCGAAGTGGTGGAAACGTCCGTGCGTTTGAAGCCGTTGGTGGAAACATTGGCGAGATTGTTCGCCGACGTACCGACCCGCCCGGCGTTCGCGGAAAGCCCGGAAATGGCTGCGCTCAAGATACTGCTGATCACCCGTTTGCTCACTCGTCTGACCTGTTTTCAGGCCATAAGCATACCCCCCTCGCGCCGGGCCGGGCTGTGCGCCCTGTCACACCGCAGGCGCACCGCGGTATCGGGATATAAGCCTATGATTTTACTTATAAATTTAAGGGGAAATTAGAGGGAATAAGAGAGCGAGGCACCACGCGGGCTGGCCGCGCCGCTGATGGCCAGTGCCGTGGTCTCGTAAGCATGAATGGCGCGCCCCAACAGGCCGCGGAAGGCCTCGGTGCCATACTTGGGGGTAACAGCCTTTTCACTGTCTTCCTGCTTCTGGGTGATGATGTGAGCAACGAACGAACTGGTGGCATTAACCCTGCTGGCAGTGTTCTTGAGGGCGCCGCGGCCCTGGCGGCGACGCGGGTCTTCATAGTCGGCAAAC
>CBFCYL010000019.1:0-38042 GCA_965602455.1 uncultured Thalassospiraceae bacterium
AGGGCGCATAGCTCAGTTGGTAGAGCAGCTGACTCTTAATCAGCGGGTCCACGGTTCGAGTCCGTGTGCGCCCACCAATAAAATCAACCCCTTAGCTGGAAACGGCTGAGGGGTTGATTGGTTTAGGGCAGGTAGCTGGGCTTGTCAGAAAATGAAATCATCCGCCGTCAAGTCGGCAAGCGTCACACCGGTAAGGGTGATGGCATCACCGGCGCCAAAGTCAACCACCGTGTCGGTGCCGACCTGGGTGGCCAGGGCCATGACGTCGGCAAAGCCGGCAGCGGTGCCAGTGCCGCCAATACCGCCGATGGCACCAAAGCCACTAAGGTCGATATAATCTTCAACGCCACCGGCGGTAAAGTCAGTAATGACATCACTGCCATCACCAGCGGCAAACACGAAGACATCGTTGCCCATGCCGCCGGTTAGCATATCGTTGTCGATACCGCCGACCAGCACATCGTCGCCAGCGGCACCGTTGAGTGTGTCCATGCCGGCCAGGCCATAAAGGCCGTTGGTGCCTGCATCGCCGATCAGGGTGTCATCACCCGTGGTGCCTGTGGCATCAACGGACGGCAAGGTAATGTTGACATTCACCGTGCCATAACCGGGAATTTCCAATGTCAGTGAATCGCTGCCGTATGAAAGCAGGTCTGGCGATACATCGAGCGAAAAATCGAATGTGTAGGTGCCGGCTGTAACATCGGCATATAACATTGGCGTTACGGTGGAAATATAGCCGTAGTCATCACCCAGAACGGAAACCGAAAGGTCCAGCGAGGCGGCATTAATGCCGGCGGTAACGGCGGCGGCAAGGTTGGAGCTGTCGGCGTTGATTTCGGTTACCACGCCAAAGCCCCAGCTATCCACCAGCGCCTGGTAAGTTGCAATCTGGTCGGCGGTGACGGCAAAAATCGGCGTGATCCCGGCAGCAGCCAGCAATTCGCCGGTTTTGACGGGGTCCGGATAATCCTCGATTCCCAACACCGTATCGTAATTATTGGCCGGGGCCGTGGCGTAATCGCCCGCCTGGTGATAGGCAGAATCGGTGGTCAACACGACAAACTTCTGTGCGCCATCGCGGAACCCGATCTCGGTGTCGCGAAGCGCCGTTTGCACCAGGGCCTCAAGTTGAGAATCCGGGGTATCTTTTCCGTTGTAGGTAATCATGCTGTCCAGCGCCGCCTGCAGTGTGGCTTTGTCAGCTGTCATGGCGAGGTCTGTGTTGTAAACGTAATCAGCAGGAGAAGTGTAGTAGTAAGTATTGCCGTCGTAAGAAACGGTATAGTCATATTCATACGCACCAAACGGGGCAATGGGATTGTCAACAAAACTGCCGACACCAAAATTGACGTTGCTATCGGCGTTTAGTGTGTCGTAAAGCGATGAAAACTGGCTCTGCACATTGGTCAGGTCGTGTTTAAAAGAGTTCGACAAGTCCTGCACCATGAACACGTCATATATAGAAGGCAGGTCCTGAGTATTAACATCAATGGAAAAGGATATGCTTGATCCCGGCGTCAGCGCCACATCAATGTTTGATGCAGAAAGACCATCGGTGCCAGCGGTAATCGTCGTTATCGCGGAAGGGGCCAGCACCGGGGCATCAACGCCACCGAGATCTATAACCACACCTACGGGTTCCGGGTCTTCAATTTTAATTTCAAGATTTTCGATGTTGCGAACCGTCAGGCCGAAGGATGTTTCATAAACCGGGTGTTTGGCGCTGTTGGCGCTGGCATCGTTGAAGCCGTGGCTTTCGGACCGCTTTTCATTGGCGTTCTCGCTCATCCAGTTTTCGAGGTCTGCCAGTTCGGCTTCGTGCTCGGCAAACTGTTCGGTGGTCATTTTTATAACCAGCGTATCGGAGCCCTTGCCACCGTCATAATAATCCGTGGCGCCTTCATTTTCGCCAAGGTCATAGATTAGCGTGTCATCGCCCCTGTCGCCATCGACGACATCATTGCCGGCACCGCCGTCCAGAACGTCGTCGTCGTGGGTGCCCCTGATCCAGTTGTCGCCGCTCAGGTCGATAATTTCGCCGTCATCATCATCGTGATCGTCGTCATCGTCGTCATCGTTTTCATCATCTTCATGTTCGAAATCATCATCTTCATCATCATCATCATTATTATTATCGGGGCGGACACGGTCGCTCGGCGTAGGCTGCGAAACGCGGGCCCGTTCAATTTCCAGATCCAGGTCGTCGGTTTCGGCCAACCGGTCATGACCAACGTCCGTTTGTGGGTCCAATTCGAGCCCAAAGGTGGCGCGCGCTTCATCAGTGGAAGCCAGCGCACTGGCCACCAAGGCGCCGACATCGGACACATCGCCAAGTTCCCCGCCAGCGCTTTCAGAAACACCGGCCGTGAAGCTGTCATCATGACCGTCGCGCCCGCGGGCGGAATCGTCAGATTCAGCGGAAGTATCGCGCGAGGAATAACGGTCGTGGGAATCGTCCGCGTGAGCAAAAGCCGTTTCGTGGGCCGCAGCGTCAAACGCAGATGATGGTGCTTCGGCGCCGATTTCCTCGGGCCAGGGTGTTTCGCTCACTGTGGTTTTGGTCTTCTTAGCCATCGTTATGTGCCTTTTGTAGGGGGTCGTCTGGTACGTATGTAAGTACTAGTTGGAGTAATTCTATAGTTAACTAAAATTAAACCATGTGATGGCTGTCACTACCAATGAACTGTTAGTGAATAGAATAAGTATAAAATTTAAATACAATTTTATTTACTTTGTTTGGATTCGGGGCGCGGACGCAAAAAACGGCGCCGAAGCGCCGCTTAATGGTGTTCCGTTCTGCGGTGGCGGGTCAGGCCATTTGTGAAACGCCCAGCGCGAAGGATATCGCGGTCAACACCGCAACGACGCTAGCAATGAACAAGGAGCCGAACAGGCGGCCCCTGAGGGTAATTTTATCGGGCTGGGGAAGGCGCATGGTCTTTAGCTCCGGGTTCGGGTTGTTTGGGGTTCGGTGATGTTGGCAAGGAATATAGCCCGCCACGGCTGAACCACCCCTGAACCGGGGATGAACCGAAACTGAACGAGAAATAGATGGATTTAAGCGTTGGCGCCGTTAATGGCGTCGATAACCGCCGCGCTCACGGCCTCGGTGTTGGCGGTGCCGCCGAGATCATGGGGCATCACCGTGCCGGCACGGGTAACGCGTTCAATGGCCGCCATCAACATATCGGCCCCCTGGGTCTCGCCCAGATGTTCCATCATCATCGACGCCGTCCACAACGCGCCGATGGGGTTGGCAATGCCTTTGCCCATGATGTCGAACGCCGAGCCGTGAATGGGCTCGAACATGGATGGGAAATCGCGCCCTGGCCCCCGGTCCGGGTTGAGGTTGGCGGTGGGGCCGATGCCGAGGCTGCCGGAAAGGGCGGCCGCCAGGTCTGAAAGGATATCGGCGTGTAGGTTGGTGGCCACAATCACATCCAGCGATTTAGGGTCCAGCACCATGCGCGGGGTCATGGCGTCTACCAGCATCTTGTCGGTTGTGATGTCCGGATAGTCCTGCCTTACCTGTTCAAAAATTTCATCCCACATAACCAGCCCGTGGCGCTGGGCGTTGGACTTGGTAACCAGCGTCAGGTGTTTGGCCGTTCGGGTGCGTGCCAGTTCCAGTGCAAAACGCTGAATACGCTCAACCCCGTTGCGCGTGAACACCGAAACGTCCATGCCCACTTCCTCGGGGAAGTTCTGGTGCACCCTTCCGCCGACACCGGCGTACTCGCCTTCGGAGTTTTCGCGCACGATGATCCAGTCCAGATCGCCTTCCGCTACATCCCTCAGCGGCCCGGCAATACCGGGCAACAGGCGCGATGGGCGCACATTGGCGTATTGATCGAACCCCTGGACAATGGCCAGGCGCAGTTGCCAAAGCGTAATGTGGTCGGGCACGCGCGGGTCGCCGGCGGAACCAAAATAAATGGCGTCAAAACGCTTCAGGGTTTCCAGCCCGTCTTCGGGCATCATATTTCCGTGTTTGAGGTAATAATCCGTGCCCCAGGGAAAGCTTTCCACGTTGAGATGAAAGGTGCCGAGCTTTTGCTCCAGCGCGGCCAGAACCTTGAGCCCGGCGTTTATGACTTCGCCGCCAATGCCATCGCCGGGGACGGCGGCTATGTTGTGGGTAGTGGTCATGGGTACACCGGGGTTTGCCTGTATCAACGAGTTTGATGGTTTATTTGATGAACGTTCCCTGTTCTAGGCCATCATTTGAGGGTGGGCAAGGGCGGCCATGAAAAGCAGGCCACAGGCGGGCGGTGAACGGGGTAACGTGTTATAATAGAAGGCAACCAATGGGAGTGCCTGCCGTGAATGACAGTCAAACCACCCTCACGCCAGAACACGAACGCAACCCCAAGACCACCACCCAGGCGACCATTGAGGCGCGCGCGATCAGCAAGGTTTACCAGACTGACGCCATCGAGGTGCCGGCGCTGAAGCGTGTTGACCTCAGCTTGTATGCCGGTGAGTTGGTGGTGTTGCTGGGGCCGAGCGGCAGCGGCAAGTCAACCTTGCTTAATATATTGGGCGGCCTCGACCGGCCAAGCACCGGACAGGTTTTTTTCAAGGGCAGCGAACTGACACGCTTTGACGACGACGCCCTAACCCTTTACCGGCGCGACCAGGTCGGCTTTGTGTTTCAGTTTTACAATCTGGTTTCCAGCCTGACAGCACGCGAGAACGTCGACCTGGTGACCGAAATATCGCGCGATCCCATGGCGGCCGAGGAAGCGCTGGCACTGGTCGGGCTTTCAGAACGGATGAACCACTTTCCGGCGGAACTTTCCGGTGGCGAACAACAGCGCGTCGCCATCGCGCGCGCCATCGCCAAGCGGCCCGGCATATTAATGTGCGATGAACCGACCGGCGCACTGGACAGCCAGACCGGCATTGTCGTTCTCGAAGCCCTTGCCGCCACCAATAAGGAGCTTGGCACCACCACCGCCATTATCACCCACAATGCCGTGGTCGCCGACATGGCCGACCGGGTTATCCGTTTGGCCGATGGCGAGGTGGCAGAGATTTACGAAAACAAGACCCGTAAGGAACCGAAGGAATTGTCATGGTGACGGGGCTGATGCAATTTTTAAAACCGTTGGACCGTAAACTCATCCGCGACCTTGGGCGCATGTGGGGCCAGGGGCTGGCCATTGCCCTGGTGGTGGGTGCCGGTGTTGCCATGTACGTAATGACCGAGGGCATGCTGCGTTCATTGGTTGACACGCGCGATGCATATTATGCCCGCTATGCCTTCGCCGACATTTTCGCTCCGGTTAAGCGCGCCCCCAACCATGTCATTGCCACTATTTCGGCCATTCCCGGCGTGCGGGTTGCCGAGGGGCGGATTACCAAATACGCCACACTGGATATGCCAAAACTGGATGAACCGGCACAGGAGCGCCTGTTGTCTTTTCCTGGCAATGGAAAAGCCGGGCTCAACCGGCTGCATTTGGTGAAAGGGCGCTGGCTCAGGCCCGGCACCCATGATGAGGTGATGGCCAGCGAGGCTTTTACAGCCGCCCACGGGCTGGTGCCGGGTGACAGCGTCACGGCATTAATTAATGGACGCAAGCGCAACTTCCGGATTGCCGGCACCGTGCAATCGCCGGAGTTCATCTATGCCCTGGCGCCGGGCGCCATGTTTCCCGATGACCAGCGTTTCGCCGTGATGTGGATGCCCCGGACGACGCTGGCGGCGGCGTTTAACATGGAAGGTGCGTTCAACGAGGTTCTGGTTCGCCTCGAACCGGGTGCCAACGCCGATGAAGTTATCAAGCGATTGGACGATGCGCTTGAAAATTACGGCGCCATGGGTGCCTACAAACGCGAACGCCAGATTTCGGACTGGTATTTGCAAGGTGAGATGAACCAACTTACCAACATGAGCCGCTTCGCGCCGCCAATTTTTCTTGGTGTCGCGGTGTTTTTGCTGAACATGGCTGTCGGGCGCTGGATCAAGATGGAACGCGGCGAGATTGGCTTGCTCAAGGCGTTTGGTTATTCGACCCGTGCGGTTGCCTTTCATTATATCAAGTTCGTGCTGGCCATTACGTTCGTCGGCATCGTGCTGGGCTTTTTCGCCGGAACCTGGCTCGGCTGGGGGATGGCCTTACTGTACAAGGCCTTTTTCCATTTTCCGTTCCTGTTTTTCAGCATCGACGCTGCGGTCTATTTCGTTGCCGCCATGGTCAGCATCGCAGCGGCACTGCTGGGAACGATTGCTGCCGTTAGCGTCGCCGCCAACCTGTCTCCGGCCGAGGCCATGACACCGGCGCCACCGACGACCTATCGGCGCACCCATGTCGAGCGCTGGTTTAAGAACCTGCAGGGGCCAACGCGCATGATCGTGCGCCATATCCTGCGCTGGCCGGTACGTGCGGGGTTTACCTGCATCGGCATTGCGTTCGGCGCGGCGATGATGATTGGCACCATGTTCTTTACCGACGCCACCGACCATATGATGCGCATCCAGTTTACGGTGATCGACCGCCAGGATGCCACGGTCACGTTCAATGACGTAAAATCATCCAAGGCGGTTGACGCGGTTCGTTCGCTGCCCGGTGTGCTCAGGGCGGAACCGTTTCGCATGGTTCCGGTTACGCTGAGTTTCGGTTCGGCAAAGCAGCGTGTTGCGTTAAAGGGTCTGCCCAAAGGCGCGACCCTGAACCGGGCGCTCAATGCCAGCCTGATGCCGGTGAACCTGCCCGAGACGGGGATATCGATATCGTCAAAGCTGTCGGAACTGTTGGGAGCCGGACTGGGTGACCGGATTGTGGTCAAGGTGAGCGAGGGCCACCGCAAAACCGTGCTGCTGCCGGTGACGCAAATTGTTGATACCTACATTGCCATGCCCGCCTACATGGACCTTGCGGTGCTTAACCGGATGATGGAGGAAGGGCCACTGGTTTCCGGTGCCTTTGTATTGCTGGATGACGACCTTGAAGCCGCGTTTTATTCAAAACTTAAAAACACGCCCGCCGTATCGCAGGTTGCCGTTAAGGAAACCATGTACAAGGCCTTTCGTGACACGTTGGAAGAAAACATCGATATCATGAATTTTTTTAATACCGCCTTTGCCATCGTCATCGCCATTGGCGTGGTCTACAACGCCGGCCAGATTTCGCTTTCCGAACGCTCGCGCGAACTGGCCAGCCTGCGGGTGCTGGGTTTCACCCGTGGTGAGGCGGCCTATATCCTGTTGGGTGAACTGGCGCTGCTGACGCTGGTGGCCCTGCCGCTGGGCTGTCTTTTGGGGTATGGTTTGGCATGGGCGTGGACCCTTGCCCTGGATACGGACCTTTACCGTATACCGCTGGTGCTATCAGCCCCCACCTTTGCCAACGCCATTTTGGTGGTGCTGGCCGCCGCCGTTGCCACCGGGCTTGTGGCTTATCGCCAGATCATTAACCTCGATCTGGTGGCCGCTCTGAAAATTCGGGAATGAACGCGGAGTAAATTAACATGACGGACAAACGACAAACCAACAATTCATCGCGCACCCGCTTTTGGGGAATCGTTGCCGTGCTGCTGACGGGGTTCATGGTGTGGGCGTTCTGGCCAGCGCCGCACGCGGCGGACATGGATGTCGTTACCCGTGGTGAACTGAACGTTTATGTGCACGGCGAAGGCCGCACCAAAGTACGCGAAATTTATTCAGTTTCAACACCGGTGTTAGGCCGGGTGCTGCGCATTGCCGCCAAGGCTGGTGATGCGGTTGAGGCGGACAAAACCGTACTGGCGGTGATTGAGCCCGTTGACCCGGCGTTTCTCGATACCCGTTCGCGCGCCGAAGCGAAGGCCGCCGTCGGTGCCGCCGAAGACGCCGCCGCTCAAGCCAAGGCCGGACTGGAACACGCCCGCGCCCAGTTGAAGTTTGCAAAAGGCGAGCTGGACCGCGCCCAGCAATTACGCCAACTGGGAGACATTTCCCAGCGCGCCCTTGAGGTAGCGGAGCTTGAGGCTTCGACCCATGGCGCTGCCGTTAAAAGCGCCGAGGCGACATTGAAAGTTCGCCGTCATGAGCTGGAAACGGCGCGCGCCCGGTTAATGGTTCCCGGTGATGCGGGTGGAAAGAACGGCGATTGCTGCATCGAGGTCAGGGCACCCATCGATGGTCAGGTATTGCGTGTGTTGCAACAAAGCGAAGGCGTGGTTGCCGCTGGCCAGTTGCTGCTGGAAGTGGGCGACCCCGGCCAACTGGAAATTGTTGTTGATCTGCTGACGCAGGATGCCGCCGCCGTTCGCCATGGCGCCGCGGTGATGATTGAGAACTGGGGTGGTCCGGCGTTAATCGGTAGCGTGCGGCGCATTGAGCCTTATGGTTACACGAAGGTTTCGGTGTTGGGCATTGAAGAGCAGCGCATAGATGTCATCATTGATTTCACGCCACCCGCCGCCGGCCAGTCGCGCCCCGGCCATGGCTTCCGGGTGGAAACCGCCATTTTGACCTGGCACGGCGAAAATGTGGTCCGGGTGCCGGTTTCGGCGCTGTTCCGGGCCGAGGGCGGCTGGTTTGCTTTTGTCGATAACGCGGGCACCGCCCGGCGCACCGCCGTCGAGGTCGGGCACATGAACTCAATCTCGGCCGAGGTGCTTTCCGGCCTCGAGCCCGGTGACCGGGTTGTGGTGCATCCCGGTGATGATATTCTAGACGGTATTGGTGTTCGCCAGCGCGCTGATTAGGCTCATACGCTTGTCACCACCGTTGTGGGGCGATATTGATAACTTGTTGATTCACGGAGAACCGCAGCCATGCTTTCCATTGAACGCCTGTCGCTTGAAGATGCCCACGTCCTGATCGAAGGGGCGACGGCAAAAGCCACCGAAATCAGTGTGCCCATGTGTATCGCCATCATGGACGAAGGAGGGCAATTGATTGCCTTTCAACGCATGGATGGCGGCAAAATTCTTAGCGTTGGGTTATCGCAGGACAAGGCCTTTAGTGCCGCCGTGTCGAGAAGGCCAACGCATTACTATAATGAGCTGGCAGTGCCCGGGAACCTGTTGTTTGGAATCCAGACCGCATGGGGCGGGCGCTTCACCACCGTTGGCGGTGGCGTGCCGGTGGAAATTGATGGCGTTGTGGTCGGCGCTATCGGCCTTTCCGGTGGTTCGCCCGAACAGGACATTGCGTGCGCCGAGGCCGCGATAGCCTACCTTACCGCCGAATAATCACCCCCAAGAGGAGCGTGCGCCGATCATGAGCGACAAGCAGACGGTTATTGTTACCCGCAAATTGCCTGAAACCGTTGAGGCCCGCGTGGCCCGCGATTATGACGCCCACCTCAACCCCGATGATCGCTTGTATTCAGCTGACGACCTGATCAAGCTTTGCGAAGGCGCGTTTGGCGTTATTCCCTGTCACACGGAAAAGTTCGATGCCGAGTTAATTGCCCGCCTGCCCGCATCGGTAAAGGCGATTTGTAATTTTTCCGTCGGCGTTGACCATGTTGATCTTGGGGCAGCCAAAAGCAAGGGCATTATCGTGACCAATACGCCCGATGTGCTTTCCGATGCCACCGCGGAAATTGCCATGTTGTGCCTTTTGGGCGCGGCGCGGCGGGCGGGCGAAGGGGAGCGACTGGTGCGCACCCGCGAATGGAAGGACTGGAGCCCTGCTTTCATGGTCGGCACCCAGGTTACGGGCAAGCGACTTGGCATTGTCGGCATGGGCCGGGTCGGTCAGGTCATCGCCCGGCGCGCGCGCGGGTTTGATATGGAAATCCACTATCACAACCGATCACGCCTCAGTCCTGAATTGGAACAGGGTGCTGTTTTTCACCAGAACCTAGACGACCTGCTGGCAGCGGTGGATTTCGTGTCGCTGAACTCACCGGCGACACCCCAGACCCAGGGCCTTTTTAATGCCGAACGCATCGCCAAAATGAAAAAGGGTGCCATCGTCATCAACACCGCGCGCGGTGCATTGGTGGATGATGACGCTTTGATTGCGGCCCTGAAATCGGGCCATCTGCGAGCTGCCGGGCTGGATGTCTATAATAATGAGCCCGATATCCACCCCGGATACCGTGAGCTGGCGAACACTTTCTTGTTGCCGCATATCGGTTCGGCCACCGAGGAAACGCGCCAAGCCATGGGCTTTCGGGCACTGGACAACCTCGATGCCATAGCGGGCGGGCGCGCGCCCACGGACCGGGTCGCCTGAGAGTGGTATTTCACAGCGTCATGGGTGGACTAGCCCCCGATTGCACAACTTATCCACAGACCGTTAAATTATACTACAAAAATACTATAAATGACCTCAAAACCCCTTGACCGAACCCCTGCAACATGGTCGAAATGACGGGCTTGTCGTCAGGCAACCTTTCTCCCCAGGGGTTCAAATTCACAATATATCACCCAGGGGAAAAGCCCGGTTTCTGGCGGTTTGCTAAGGGGGTATGTCCATTAATATTAAGGGGGGCATACAGCAAACCCGTGGTGTCGAAGGGTATAGGCCCAAAACGCCACATGCCCCTCAATAATTGACCAGTTTTTTTTGCTAAAACACACAGGGAGGCTACTAAATGAAAACCGAAGACAACAAACCTTCTGAGAAGGTTACCCGCCGTAAGTTCCTTAAAGGTGGCGCCATTGCCGCCGGTGGTGCTGCGGCCCTTGCTCTTGCTGCTTGCGGTAAGAAAGAAGAAGCGAAAGCACCCGCGGCCCCGATGGTATCGAAGGCCAAAACCGTTACCCTCAAGATGCAGGGTTCATGGGGCTCCAAGTCCATTTTCTCCGACATGGCAAAACAGTACACCGACCGCGTTAACGCAATGTCCGGTGGCCGCCTGAAGGTGGAATACCTGCCGTCCGGCGCCGTTGTTAAGGCGTTCCAGGTGCAAGATGCCGTCCATAAGGGCGTTCTTGATATGGCTCATACCGTTACCGCTTACTGGTACGGTAAAGACAAAGCCGCTTCATTGTTTGGCACAGGCCCCGTGTTCGGCGCCAACGCTTCGCAGATTCTGGCCTGGATCCACTACGGTGGCGGCAAGGAGCTGTATCGCGAACTGGTGCAGGACAAGTTGAAGCTCAACCTGGTTGGCTTCTTTGCCATGCCGATGCCGACCCAGCCGCTGGGTTGGTTCAAGCGTCACGTTACCTCTGCTGCTGATATGCAGGGCCTCAAGTACCGCACCGTTGGTCTCGCGACCGACATTATGCAGGGCATGGGCCTGAAGGTTACGCAGCTTCCTGGTGGCGAAATCGTTCCTGCCTTGGAACGCGGCGTTATTGAAGCGTTCGAGTTTAACAATCCGACCGCCGATATGCAGTTTGGTGCGCAGGATGTTTCAAAGCATTACCACATGGGCAGCTACCATCAGGCAGCTGAGTTCTTTGAAATCATCGTCAACAAAGGCAAGTTTGGCAGCCTTCCTGCCGAACAGCAGGCCATTCTGGAATACGCCGCCGAGGCGGCCAATACCGCCAACTACGGCCTGGCCATGGACAGCTACTCCAGGGATCTGCAGAAGCTCAAAAACGATCACGGCGTGAACGTATATCGCACCGACGAATCGATCATGAAGTCTCAGCTCGCTTCCTGGGATACGGTTCTCGCTGACCTGGTGAAAGATCCGTTCTTCGCCAAGATTGTCGACAGCCAGAAAGCATGGTCGCACCGCGTTGCGTACTACGACATCATGAACTCAGCTGATTACAAGCTGGCTTACAACCACTACTTCCCCGGTCAGCTTGCCTAAGCTTGCCGTTGGTTAAACAGGGCGGGGGCGGCATCAATCGGTGTCGCCCCTCTCTTTAACCAGTAATTTTTGGGACAGTTCATGGAAAACTTCATTACTTTCGTCGACAAAGTGAGCGCTTGGGTCGGCAAGGCCTTTAGCTGGTGCATCCTCATCATGACGTTCGGCGTCGGTTACGAAGTGTTTGTTCGCTATGTCCTAGGCGACCCGACGTCGTGGGCATTTGACCTTAGTTACATGATGTACGGCACACTGTTTATGATGGCTGGTGCCTATACGCTTTCGCGCGATGGCCATGTGCGCGGTGACGTTTTGTATCGCTTGCTCAAGCCCAAGACGCAGGCAAAAATTGAATTTGTTCTTTATATTTTCTTTTTCTTTCCCGGCATTCTGGCTTTGGTTTTTGCCGGTGCTGGTTACGCCAGCGATTCCTGGTTCTACAAGGAAGTTAGCGTGATGAGTCCGGCCAACGTGCCGATTTTCCAATTCAAAATGGTTATTCCCGTCGCCGGTGCGCTGCTGGCCCTGCAAGGGCTGGCGCAGATGGCGCGTTGTTATGTGTGCATCAAGACCGGCGAATGGCCACAGCAAGTTGAAGACGTTGAAGAATTGGAGACCATGCTGCTCCATCAACACGAAGATGAAGTTCAGGTTTTGCACGAGCTTGGTCTTGACGGAGGCAAAAAATGAGCGATCCCATCATTGCCGTCTTCATGCTGGGGATTTTTGTCCTCACCATCCTGCTTGGTTTCCCCATCGCCTTTACGTTGATGGCTATGGGCGTGATGTTTGGTTATTACGCCTATTGGGACCCGGAGCGTATGAATACGCTTTTCGATAACCGCATCTTTGATCTTTTAGTCAACCAGACCTATTCGGTCATGGCCAATGATGTGCTGACCGCGGTGCCGTTGTTCTTGTTCATGGGCTATATCGTCGAACGCGCCAATATCGTCGACCGCCTGTTCTTCTCCATGCAAATCGCGTTTCGTCGTGTGCCCGGCTCCATGGCCGTTGCGGCACTGGGAACGTGCGCTTTGTTTGCCACCGCCACCGGCATTATTGGTGCGGTGGTAACGTTGATGGGCCTGCTGGCCTTTCCGGCCATGCTTAAGGCGCGGTACGATGTCTCGTTTTCGGCCGGCGTTATCTGCGCCGGTGGTTGCCTCGGTATCCTCATTCCACCTTCCATTATGCTGATTGTTTATGCAGCCACATCCAACGTTTCGGTGGTGCGCCTTTATGCCGGCGCCATCGGCCCCGGCTTCATGCTGGCAGGTCTTTACATGGTTTATGTGGTTGGCCGTGCCTGGCTGAACCCGAAACTGGCGCCCAAGCCCGACGAAAGCGAGCTTGAGGACATTAGTGGCGTGCAAATCTTCATCATGATGCTGAAGTCGTTTTTCCCGCTGGCGTTTCTGATCCTGTCCGTGCTGGGCGCCATCCTGTTTGGCCTTGCCACGCCTTCGGAAGCGGCGTCCATGGGCGCGCTGGGCGGCCTGTTTTTGGCGGCGGCCTATCGCGCGTTGACGTGGGACCGGTTGAAGGAATCGGTTTACCTGTCGGTGCGCACATCGGCCATGGTGTGTTGGCTGTTTGTCGGTTCGTGGACGTTCTCTTCCGTGTTCTCGTATCTCGGCGGTCACGACCTGATTCAGCATTGGGTGCTGGCGATGGATCTTTCGCCGATCATGTTCCTGATCATGGCACAGATTATCATTTTCATTCTGGGCTGGCCCCTGGAATGGTCGGAGATCATTATCATCTTCGTGCCCATCTTCCTGCCCATGTTGCCGCACTTCGGCGTTGACCCGCTGTTCTTCGGCATGCTGGTGGCGTTGAACCTGCAAACCTCGTTCCTGACGCCACCCATGGCCATGGCCGCTTATTACCTGAAGGGCGTGGCGCCACCGCATGTGAATCTGTCTGATATTTTCCGCGGCGTGTTGCCATTTCTTTCGATGGTTATTCTGGCCATGGTGCTGCTGTACATCTTCCCTGGTATCGCCATGTGGCTGCCGTCGGTGGTATACGGCTAGCGGCGCATTTACGGGTTACAACGATGTCTCTTAACACGCTCAGCGCAACCGAGGCCCTGGTTAAGCTCAACGACGGTGACATCACCGCCGAGGAACTGACGCAGGCCTGCCTTGACCATATTGCCGCCGTTGATGGTGATATTCAGGCATGGGCGCACCTTGATGCCGAAAGGGCGTTGGCGCAGGCTCGCGCTCTGGATGCACACCGCCAAAGCGGCGCCCCGGTTGGCCCGCTTCATGGCTTACCCGTCGGTATCAAGGATATTTTCGACACAATGGGAACACCGACCGAAAACGGAACGGTGCTCGATGTTGAGCGCGTTCCGTTCAGGGACGCCACCGTGGTGCGCCTGTTGCGCGAAGCGGGTGCCGTTATTCTCGGCAAAACCGTCACCACGGAGCTGGCCGTCCTGCACCCCGGTAAAACCAGAAACCCCCACAACCCGGCGCACACGCCCGGTGGTTCATCCAGCGGTTCGGCTGCTGCGGTGGCCGCTAACATGGTGCCGCTGGCCGTTGGCACACAGACCAATGGCTCAATGATCCGCCCGGCCAGCTTTTGTGGCGTGGTCGGGTTCAAGCCCGGCCTGGGCCTGGTATCGCGCGTTGGCGTTTTGAAGGCATCTGAATTTCTCGATCAGGTTGGTGTGTTTGCGCGCACCGTGGAAGATGCGGCCCTTATTAGCGATGTCCTTATGGTGTTTGACGAAGAAGACCCTGCCATGCGCCATCATGATGCGCTCAATATGCTGGAAACCGCCTTATCCGAACCGCCGGTTGAGCCTATGTTTGCGTTTGTCAAAGGCCCGGTGTGGGAACAGGCCGACAGTGAAACCCGCGAAGCGTTTATGGAGCTGAAGGATTTTCTGGGCGAACAGTGTGATGAGGTGGAATTGCCCGAACCCTTCAACAGCGTGGCTGACTTGCACCGCACGGTCATGAACGCCGATCTGGCGGCTAATTTTGCCAGCTACTATGAGCGCGGCAACGATAAGCTCAGCGCTTCTTTGCTGGAAATGATTGAAGATGGCCGCAGGGTGCTGGCCGCCGATTACACCCGCGCCAAGGACTGGCGCGGCGTGCTTAACGCCGGTCTCCATGAGCTGTTTGAACGCTATGACGCCATTATTACCCCGGCAGTGGCCGGAACCGCGCCCGAGGGCCTTGACACCACTGGCAGCCCGGCTTTTTGCACGGTGTGGACGTTTTGCGGAACGCCAGCCGTTTCCCTGCCATTGATGGAAGGCGAAAACGGCTTGCCACTGGGTGTGCAGCTGGTCGGCCCGGTGGGCGATGACGCCCGCCTGTTGAGAACCGCCAATTGGCTGGCCCAACAAGTGGCCAGCGAGCAATAAGCAAGATTAAACCGTGGCGTCGCCCCGCCGACGCGATATACTTAAAACTGGTTTGGAAGTGAGATAACCGATGAACAAGCAAGATCGCATAATTGCCCCGGTGGCCATGGTGTCCCTGATTGTTTTCATGGGTGTGCTGGTGGGCTATGTTCGCGAGCCCGACCTGGCCATTATCGTCATCGTCGTGCTGGGTTTTGGGGTTTATGATTTCTGGCGCACCTTAAAAATGGATTCCGCCAAATCAAACGCCGACAAGGCCGAATAACCAGCCTGCCTTTAATCACCAGCCAGAATCCACACCAAAGCGGTGAGTGTTACCATTGAAATCGCCGTTGAGACCAGCACGCCCGTCGAGGCGCGAACCGGCATGGTCTTGTATTCCTGCGCAATCACGAAAATAGCTGCCGCCGCGGGCATGGCCGCGCCCAATGTTGCCGCCAGTCGCCATTCGGCACTGACGCCAAATGCCGTCATTGCGACCCACATGACCGCCGGGTGAACGCCCAGTTTGAAAACGCTGATGACTGCAGCCGTTTTTATGCCGTCTCCAATGGTAATTTTTAAGGGTCGCCCGGCCAGCACCGCGCCCAGCGCAAACATGGCACATGGCCCCGCCGTGCGCCCCAATAGGTCGACCAACCGCAGGGCGGCGCCCGGTAGTTCGACATTGGTGGCGGCAAGAAAAACCCCAAGCACGATGGAAATAATCAGCGGGTTTTTCACCACCGAAGCCACCAGCGCACTGACCAATCCGCCGACGTTGCCGCCATTTCGTTTTATGTCGATGATCACCGTTGCCAGTGGAATAAAAAACGCGATGTCGATTAACAGCATTAATGCCAGCGGCACAGCCGTCCACTCACCCACTGCACCAACCAGCAGCGCAATGCCCATGAAACCAATGTTGCCGTAAGCAGCGCTGAGCGAAACGATGGCCGTTTCACCGCCATCTGTTTTTAGCGCCACGCGCGCCACAAGCCAGGCGGTTGAAAAAACAATCAACCCGGCAATGGTATGGGCAAGCAGGAATGGGCTTTGGCTGATGATATGATCAAAAGGCGCCGTCGACATCTTGTCAAATAGCAATGCTGGCAGGGCGAAAAAATATACAAACCGGTTCAGGCCTATTACACCCTGGGCTTCGATAGCGCCACGACGGGCGGCGAAAAATCCGATCACCACCAGGGCGAAAAAGGGTAGGGTAATGACAAGGATATCGTTCACGATGGTTTGTTACCGTGGCCCTAGCGGTTCAACATAAGGTATTCCGGGTTCAACCGGCCCATGGACAGCAACAGCTGGTAAACGGTCGTGCGTTCATCATAGGCCGCCGTGGTGTAATTAATCTGGGCGTTGTTGACTTCATTTTCGGCATCCAGAACGTTGATAACCGTTTCCTTGCCGGCGTCACGAAGTTTGCGCCGCGAATCAAACACCTCGGTCGCTATATTCACCGCATTGCCAAGAAGCTGTTTTCGTTCGCGCGCGGTCAACAAGGTGTGCCACGCAAGGTAGACCTGTTCCGTTATCTTGCGCGATACATAGTCGTAATTTTCCTTGCTGGCCTGGTAATCGAAATTGGACTTTTCAACCGCTGAAAGCGTGGATGTTCCTGAAAAAATATCCCAGTTTGCTTTTAGCAGAACCGAATAATCCCGACGCATGCCAATGGTGGTGTTCTTGTGTTTTTCCACGTTTGCACTGCCGACGAGGTCCAGTTTTGGATAAAAACCGCTTTTTTCAAGTTCCTTGCGTTCGCGTGCGGCGACAACCGTGGTTGCGCTGGACAGCAACGCCGGGTTTTCATTTAGCGCAATTTCCAGGGCACGCTCAACCGTGCTGGGAATAATCTCAGCAGATGGCGAAGGGTCGGTCATGGTGTCAAGTTCCGGCGCATGACCAAACACCTGGACATAGCGGCTGATGGCTTGATCCGTGGCGCCTTCAAACCCAACGCGACGTTCCTTGGCAAGCTGTAAACGGGTTTTGGCCTGCAACACATCCACCGCAATGCCGGAACCCCGGCGCACGCGTTCGTCTTCAAGGTTTAATTGTCGTTGGATGGTTCGTTCGTTTTCCCGCGACATTTCCACCAGGCGCTGCTGGCGCAAAACATCGGTGTAAGCGCGAATGGCTTCAAAGACGATGTTCTGGCGGGCCCCTTCCAGTGAAAGCGCGGCGACCTCGCGATTAATCTTGGCGGACCGCACCTGCGATGATGTTCGGAAACCGTCAAACAGGTTCTGGGTAATGGTTGTGCCCGCTTTTGAACCGCTGCGGCGCCAGGTTTCACCGTCGGCGCTGGATGCGCGTTCCCCCGGGTTGTCCACGGCTTCAGGGCCAATATCACCCGACAGGCTGACCGTCGGGTAATAACCGGCCTGCGCCGCGGTGATGCCGACGTGTTGGGACTCAAGAGTCATTTCCGCTTCTTTAATCTTGGGGTGGGTTTCTATCAGCTTCAGAAGCTCTTCTTCCAGCGGCCGGGCGTTGGCACTTCCGGCAAACGAACCCGCCGTCAACAGGCCAACCGTCAACAGGGCGCATAACCCCCACGTTTTTGATGCAGGTTTTTTGCACCAGCGTAAACGCTGGTTAAAACATTTGTCACCGGGGTGGCACATAATTTTCATCTTGATCCACAAAGCCATTGATTCGCTATACACACCAAAGGGAGTAGGGGCTTCTTGTACCCCCGCTCCCTGATGATTTTATTAAGTTTTTTTAAGTTTCTGGGTTCATTTCTAGCATAAATTGCGCAAATGGACAATTCGGACGCCACCATCGTCCATAAAGACCTCGTGGCCAGCACAAACACAGGCCCCGCAATGAGGCGAGGGCAAGAAAAAACACCCGGCCATCTGCTGACGGGGTGTTTTTTTATTGCACAATCTTGCCTGTTTGTTGTGCCCCAGACTGCCCGGTTGGCACCATGTTTATCTTGTGCCGCGCCCGCCCTGATAGCGGTTAAAGCCAAGCAAAAGACGAACCGCGCTGAGTGAGTTTCCAGTCGACAGGCTCCGGCGTGGTTCCATCTGCTTAGATTTTTCAGATGCCACGGGCACCATTGCAAGGTCGCTATGGTTGCCACCTTTCTGTTCGGACATCATGGCTTCGACCTCAATAAGCGTATCGGACTTTTCGCGCGCCTCGGCAAGGTCGACTTCGATGGCTGTGCGTTCCGCATCGCCCAGTTCAGTGTTTTCCATCTGCATTTCCAGCTCGGCAATGGCAAGGTCAAGTTCGCCACTTTCAGATGCATTATCGAATGAACTGAAAATGCTATCCTCGAAAAATGCCAGTATACCGACAACCGATTTGACGGAAGCATGGGCCCGGGCAACCGGGGTTATGTACTGCGTGCCATTATATCCAGAACGGCTGCGCTCATCTTTTTCCATAGCCGCCGCCTGCTTTCCAAATGATAAGCCGCTGGTGCTCATTGATAACCCAACCGGCATGGCGGTAAGGGCTATAACGGCAAGTGATAACAGGACAGTCGTTAAAAGGCTGGTGTGAAAATGATGAAGTCTGTTGAACGTACTCATGGCTTTTCTCCTTATTGTGCTTGCGGCGCCATAGTCCGCAATGCTTGCTCTTCCCACTAGGCCGTTTTCTTGGTCTGGTCCCCATTGTGGCAACGATTCTGTTTGCGCGAAGTGACCGGGGTCACAAAATCACCTTATTTTTGAGTGATGTACGTCACAGTACACTTTCAACTGCGAGGCTTTCCGGGGCTTGCCAACGCCCGTGGACGCGCTAAGGTAAAATAATATTTCTCACCATTTATAAAAAAGTGAATGACCAATGGGTGTTTGGGGAAAAATGATCGGTGGTGTGGCGGGTTTTGCCATGGGTGGCCCGCTGGGTGCGCTGATGGGTGCCGCTGCCGGCCACGCCGTGGACAGAATGAACGAGCAACCCGCCGCAACCGGTGGTAAGTTCGGCCATGCTCAGCGCGAGGTCGCTTTTACCCTAGCGGTGATTGCGCTCAGCGCCAAAATGGCCAAGGCCGATGGCCAGGTCACGCGCGACGAGGTCAATGCTTTCAGGGCCATGTTCCATATTCCGCCGGGCGAGGTTAAGAACGTCGGCCGTCTTTTTGACGAAGCCAAGGAATCGACCGATGGCTTTGAAGCCTATGCCGAACAAATTGCCGGTTTGTTTATCCACCAACCGGCGGTCCTGGAAGAGATCCTGAGCAGCCTGTTCCACATTGCCAAGGCCGATGGTATTATACACCCGGCCGAAATTGAATTCCTGCGCCGGGTTGCGGAAATTTTCGGTTTTGGCGCGGCGGGCTTTGAACGTATTCGTGAAACCCACATGCCCGCCCATACTGCTGCTGACCCTTACGCCGTGTTGGGCGTGGCGCGCGATGCCAGCGACGCAGACGTTAAATCGGCATATCGCAAGCTTTCGCGTGAAAACCACCCCGACAAGCTGATGGCTGATGGCATGCCGGAAGAATTCATCGACGTTGCCAACGAAAAAATGGCCACCATCAACGCCGCCTATGACCAGATCAAGAAAACACGCGGTATCAAATAAGGGCGCGACGAAAGCCAGACCATGAGCATTGCTTCCCCCAATTTCGATGACCGCCCGGCCGAAAGCGTGGTGGATATGCTGGTGTTTCACTACACCGGCATGGAAAGCGCAAAAGCCGCCATTGATAACCTGTGCAGTGCGCAAGCCAAAGTCAGCGCCCATTACCTGATTGATGAGGATGGCGCGGTCCAGCAACTGGTGGATGAGGAAAAGCGCGCCTGGCACGCCGGCGAGGCATGGTGGGGTGGGGAGGCGGATATCAACGCGCGATCCATCGGCATCGAACTGGTCAACCCCGGCCATGAATTTGGTTACCGCGCTTTTCCCGAGGCCCAGATGGCGGCGCTGGAAAAGCTGGCGCTCGATATCATGGGCCGCCGGGACATCCCAGCCCAAAACGTGGTTGGTCACGCCGATGTCGCGCCGAGGCGAAAACAGGACCCCGGCGAGCTGTTTGACTGGTCGCGTCTGGCCGCCGTCGGCATTGGTTTGTGGCCGGGCGATTGCGAACCCGTTGAAGCGAGCGCGCTTGAAGCCGCCGCATGGCTTAGCGGCTATGGCTATGAAACGCTGGATATGACGGCCACCATCACCGCCTTTCAGCGCCACTTCTGCCCGGAAAAAGTGGACGGCATTTTCGACAATGGAGCGGCCGGGCGCCTAAGCAGGCTTCTTAAGCTCGCCGCTTGACCTTTTCGATATCGGGCTTAAATTAACCGCGGGCCAGACGGTCGGATGGCTGCCTTTGTGCTTTGGCGCGGGGGAGGAAAGTCCGGGCTCCACGGAAACACGGTGCCGGTTAACGGCCGGCGGGCGCAAGCCTAGGGAAAGTGCCACAGAAAGCAAACCACCTTCGTTCGCGAGGGTAAGGGTGAAAGGGTGCGGTAAGAGCGCACCGCACCCCTGGTAACAGGGGTGGCAGGGTAAACCCCACCGGGTGCAAGACCGAGAAGAACGGCCGGTGACTTCGGGTCACAGGTGGGTTTCCGAGCCGCCGTTCGGGTGTGTCGCATGAGGTGTCTGGCAACAGGCATCCCAGATGAATGGCCATCTATCGCATGAAAGACCCTAAAGGTCTGGAATGCGTGGACAGAACCCGGCTTACAGACCGTCTGGCCCACTATTACCGCTATTTTTTAGCCAATCCGCAGCCTCGGCCCAGCCATCACCGCGACGGTGGCCGGGGCGGGCGTAGGGCTTGAATTCGAACAAAGCATGAACAAGTGACCCAATGGGTTAAAAACGGCACTTAACCCCATGCAAAACCACCCGTTTCCCACCCGTTTCCATTGACGCCCATAGTATCCCATGATATCCCATTAGAACCCATGGGTGTGCAGAAAACCGGCTGTCGACAAGGTTAAGCGGGCCGGCCTGTGCGGGGTCGATGTGGATTGCAGGGGGAGGTCGCGGGCGTTTGCCTTGGGGGGATTTAAAAACCATCCGGCGAAGCGCAACCCGGCCTCCGTGCAGCCTGCCGTCATCGCCCTGGCGTTGTTTTCGAAACGCTACCCGACAGAACGTGAAGGGGCGAAGCGATGACACTGCTGGTCGGCAGACATCTCAACAAGGTTGATACCAAGGGGCGCGTTTCCGTACCCAAGCCGTTTCGCGATGCGCTCGCGGGTGCGGGCTTTGTTGGCGTTTACATTTACCCCTATTTCAAATATCCCGCCCTCGAAGGTGCCGGTGAAGGTTTCATGCGCCGCCTTGCCGACAGCCTTGAAGGCAACCTGGATTTGTTTTCCGACAAACAGGAAGACCTGGCCGCCATCACGCTGGAAAGTGCACACGCCCTGGCGTTCGACCCCGAAGGGCGGGTGATGTTGCCCGCTGAATTGCGAGCCCATGCCGGCCTAGGCGAACACGCGCTGTTTGTCGGGCGCGGCTCGCGCTTTCAGCTTTGGGCGCCGGATGCTTACGAAAGCCACCACGGTGAAGCGCTGGAACGGGCGCGCAAGCAAGGCACAACCCTCAGCCTTAATCCACCCGGCTCATCTGGCTCAGGCGGAGATTAACCCCATGCCTTCGTCAGCGCCCTCGACTTCAGCCCCACACATTCCGGTCATGTTGAACGAGGTGCTGGCGGCGCTGGCACCAAAAGATGGCGCCATCTATGTTGACGGCACCTTTGGTGCTGGTGGCTATAGCCGCGCCGTGCTGGACGCGGCGGCGTGTGTTGTGTTCGCCATAGACCGCGACGCGGAAGCTGTTGCCCGCGGACGCGAAATGGAAAATGAATACAAAGGCCGCCTGAGCGTACTTCACGGCTGCTTTGGTGATATGGAACACCTGTTGGCGGGGCAGAACATCACCGGCGTTGATGGCGTTATGTTTGATTTTGGCGTTTCGTCCATGCAGCTGGATACAGCCGGGCGCGGCTTTTCCTTTCAGGCCGATGGCCCGCTGGACATGCGCATGGACAGTAGCGAGAAAAACCCCGGCCAAAGCGCCGCCGATGTGGTCAACACCCTTGAAGAAGGCGAGCTGGCATCCATCGTTCGCGAACTGGGCGAAGAGCGCCACGCCAGACGCGTCGCGCGCGCCATCGTCGAAGCGCGCAGTGAGGCCGCCATTACCACCACCGGTCAAATGGCCGATCTGGTTCGTGGCGTGGTTTACAAGTCCAAGGACGGTATCGACCCCGCCACCCGCACGTTTCAGGCCTTGCGCATGTATGTTAACGACGAGTTGGGCGAAATTGACCGCGGTCTCGTTGCTGCTGAGGCCGTATTGAAACCCGGTGGCCGGTTGGCCGTGGTGGCGTTTCATTCCCTAGAAGACAGGCGCGTGAAAGCGTTTTTGAAAGAACGCAGCGGCGACCTGCCCGGTCCGTCGCGCCACATGCCCCAGCCCACCGAGGCGCCAACACCGCCAACGTTTAACTTGCTGTCGCGCAAGGCCACCAAGCCCACCGAAGGCGAGCAACATATAAACCCGCGTTCGCGTTCGGCCCGCTTACGCGCCGCGGAACGCACCGATGCGCCCAGGTGGCCCCGGCAAGATTCGGGGGCGTCGTCATGAGAAAAAAATCGCTATTCATGCGCCATACCACCGTTTTGTTCCTGCTGCTGGCAGGCGGCATTAGTATTGGCTTGTTTTCCGTTAAATACCGGGTGCAGGACCTGGAAGAAATGCGCGTCACCCTGAGCCATGAAATTGAGCGGGAACAAAAAGCCATTCACGTTCTGGAAGCCGAGTGGAGCTACCTCAACAACCCGGAACGCATTCGCGTGCTGGCCGAAAAGTATTTGGGTTACCGGCCCATAGACAGCAAGCAGATTGTTGACCCCGATGCCGTAAACATGATTCCGCTTCGCAGTCAGGTTAAGGGGGGCGCGAAATGACGTCACGCAAGAACCCCACCGCGACTTCGGAAACAGCTTCAGCCACGCCATCGAAGAACGCAGCTTTGTTTGATCAACTCGACCCCAAACACATTCGCGTCGAAAGTGCGCGCAAGTTGGCGTTGGATGTGGGCCGTCGCCGTTTGATGGTAACCGGGGTTGTGTTTGCACTGGCCTTTTTGGCGTTGTCGGCGCGTCTGGTTGAGCTGACGGCGTTTGGCAGCACCACCTTAAGCATCGCCAGTTTTGACCCCTACATCGCCCCGGCTTCCTTGCGTGGCGATATACGCGACCGCAGCGGTATCCTGATTGCCACCAGCCTGCCCACCCAATCGCTTTACGCCGATCCGGGTGATATTTTCGATGCCGAGGAAGCGGCGCAAAAACTTTCCGAAGTCCTGCCCAACATTACCCCCGGCGAGGTGCGCGTGAAGCTTAGCCAGGGTGGGCGCTTCGCGTGGATTGCGCGCAACCTGACGCCGGAGCAGGTGTATACGGTCAACCGCCTTGGCCTGCCCGGTTTTGGCTTTCGCACCGAGGAACGCCGGATTTACCCGTTTGGCCCTATTTTTGCCCATGTTCTTGGCTATACAGACGTTGACGGTCGCGGCATCGCCGGGGCGGAACGGACGTTTGAAAAGACCCTGAATGTCGAGGGGGGAAGTCTCGACACATCGCTTGATCTTCGCATTCAAACCGTTCTTCACGAAGAACTGGCCTCCACGGTAAAGCGTTTTAACGCAATCGGGGGCGCCGGCGTCGTGCTGGACGTAAACACCGGGGAAATCCTGGCGCTGGTCTCCTTGCCCGATTTCGATCCCAACGAACAGTCCGGGGCACTGGGAAGAGCGGGCTTTAATCGCGCGACCAAGGGTGTGTATGAAATGGGATCGACGTTCAAGTTGTTTACAACTGCCATGGCGCTGGATACCGGCGTTGTCGGCCTGCAGGATGGGTATGATGTTTCGGACCCCCTGAAGGCGGCGCGGTTTACCATTAATGATTTTCACGGCAAAAAACGCTGGCTTTCCATTCCGGAAATCCTGGTTTATTCGTCTAACATCGGCAGCGCAAGAATGGCACTGGATGTCGGCGCCGAACGGCAGAAGGAATACCTTTACCGTTTTGGCCTGCTAAGCCCGTCAACCGTGGAATTACCTGAAATAGGCACGCCTCTTTTCCCCGACCGCTGGGGTGAAATTGCCACCATGACCATATCCTACGGTCATGGCATTGCGGTCAGCCCGTTGCACGTTGCCTCGGGTGTTGCGGCGCTGGTTAATGGCGGCCTTGCCGTTGACCCCACCATCGTCAAGCGCAAAAGCGATGCACTGAACATTGAAGAACGGGTTCTGGCACCGAAAACGTCGAACGCCATGCGTGCCCTGATGCGCCTGGTGGTGCGTTTCGGGACCGGGCGTAACGCCGACGTAAGCGGCTATATGGTCGGTGGAAAAACCGGCACCGCCGAAAAACAGGTTGGCGGCGGCTATTCAGAAGACGCACTGGTTTCATCGTTTGTTGGTGTGTTTCCCATGTCGGCGCCGCGCTATGCGGTGTTAATCGTGGTCGATGAGCCCAAGGGCATTGAGGAAACAAAGGGCTATGCCACCGGCGGCTGGGTGGCGGCGCCTGCGGTCGGGCGGGTTATTCGCCGTCTTGGCGTGATGGCGGGTGAAGTCCCGAACCGGAAAGATACCAACTACGGCCCCGGAACACCGTTTTACATTCCGGCGGGCAACAAGCAACCGGCCGGGAACACGCCCCAGGGGGTTGGTCGTGAAGCTTATTGATATGCTGGGTGGAGAAACAAACGTGCCTGATCAGGCAAACCTTGAAGGCGAACTTGAAATCACCGGACTGAGCTGCGATTCACGCACCGTTCAGCCGGGTTTCCTTTTTGCCGCGCTCAGCGGAAGCCACCACAATGGCGGCGCGTTTATCAGTGATGCGCTGGAAAAAGGTGCCGTGGCCGTGCTCGCCGCGCCCGGTGTAAACGTTGGCGCCGGGGCCGAGTTGATCATTGACAAAAACCCACGGCGTACCTTCGCCAATATGGCAGCGCGGTTTTACCCGGCGCAACCCGAAACCATTGTTGCGGTAACCGGAACCAATGGAAAAACTTCCGTGGTGCATTTCCTGAAACAATTGTGGGAACGCGCGGGTCTGAACGCCGCGACCATGGGAACGCTGGGCGTTCACGGTGGCGGCATTGACGTTGGCGACAGCCTGACCACGCCCGACCCGGTTAGCCTGCACAAAACGCTGGATGAACTGGCAGACGGCGGCGTCACGCATTTAGGCATGGAAGCATCAAGCCACGGACTGGCGCAATATCGCCTTGATGGGGTGCGCGTTAGGGCGGCGGCATTTACCAACATTTCACGCGACCATCTGGATTATCACGGCACCATGCCTGATTACATGGCCGCTAAAATGCGTTTGTTTTCAGATATCGTCATGGACGGCGGAACAGTCGTGGTCAATGCCGACAAACCCCAAAGCGAAGCCATTAGCCAAATTGCCCGCCGTCGCGGGCTTGAAGTGTTTAGCTATGGCGAACACGGCAGCGATATCCGCCTGATCTCGGCAAGCGTCGATGGTGATGCTCAACTGCTGGAACTGGACGTTCGGGGAAAGCATCACAAGATTTGCCTTTCACTGGCTGGCAGCTTTCAGGTGGAAAACGCCCTTTGCGCGCTTGGCCTGGCCATATCAACCGGCATGGGCGAAAACGAAGCCACCGCCGCGCTGGAAACGTTGCAAGCCGTTCCCGGGCGCTTACAAAAAGTGGGCGATCGTTTGGGAGCCCATATTTACGTCGACTACGCCCACACCCCCGATGCCCTGAAAACCGTTCTCGAGCACCTGAAGCCACACGCCAATGGAAAATTGCACGTGGTGTTTGGCGCCGGTGGTGACCGTGACCCCGGCAAGCGCAGCGAAATGGGCCAGATTGCCAGCAGTGTGGCCGACCGCGTTATTGTTACTGATGATAACCCGCGCAGCGAAGACCCGGCGACCATCCGCGCCGCTATATTATCCATGGCCCCCGGTGCTGAAACGGTATCACCGCGCGCCGATGCCATTCTCGCCGCCATTGGCGCACTGCGCGAGGGCGATGTTTTGGTCATTGCCGGCAAGGGCCACGAACAAGGCCAGATTATTGGCGACGAGACACTACCCTTCGATGATGTGCTTGTGGCCCGTGCTGCCATAAAAAGCCTCGATGCGGAGGCAGAGCAATGAACACCACCGCCACCGTGAAAGCGCTTTGGACATCCGATGACGCGGCGCGCGCGACCGGCGGCACGGTCACCCGGCCGTGGGCGGCTACTGGCGTTTCCATTAATACGCGCACCATCAAACCGGGCGATTTATTCGTGGCACTGAAGGGGCCGACGTTCGATGGCCACGACTATGTGCAGGCCGCCTTCAATGATGGCGCGGCGGCGGCGACCGTTTCTAAAGCTGTTTCAACCGACAAGGCGTTGCTGGAAGTTGCCGACACGCAGGTTGCGCTGGAAGCGCTCGGCACCAATGCCCGTAAACGCGCCGCAGATGTCACGTTAATTGCCGTTACCGGCTCTGTTGGAAAAACCGGCGTCAAGGAAGCGCTGGCCCATGTGTTGACGGGGCAGGGCGCTACCCATGCCAGCGAAGGCAGTCTGAACAACCATTGGGGCTTGCCCCTCAGCCTTGCGCGCATGAAGGCCGATGCGCGTTATGGCGTTATGGAAATGGGCATGAACCATGCGGGCGAACTGACATCGCTTTCAAAAATGGCGCGACCGCACGTTTGTGTCATCACCACCATCCAGCCCGCGCACACGGAATATTTTAATTCGCTTAACGACATTGCCGATGCCAAGGCGGAAATTTTTGTCGGTGGCGAGCCGGGATGGACGGCGGTATTGAACCGCGACATCGAACAGTTCGACCGCCTTGAAGCCGCCGCAACGGCGCAGGGTGCCGGGCGCATCATTACCTTTGGCGTTCACAATGATGCCGATGTCCGGCTGCTCGACAGCGCGGCCATGGACGCCACCAGCACCGTTCAGGCAGAAATTGACGGCGAAGCCATTGCCTATGCCGTGGGCGTGGCGGGCCACCACTGGGTAATAAACTCGCTTTGTGTGCTGGCCACCGTTCTTGCCGCTGGTGCAGACGTGGCCATGGCAGCACGCGCACTGGCCAGCTTGAAGGCACCCGTTGGGCGCGGCCAACGCTTTGAGGTTTGTATTAATGGCGATGGCGGCACGTTCACCATAATTGATGAAAGCTATAACGCGTCGCCCGCCTCCATGGCGGCGGCACTTAACGTGCTGGCAGCTGAAAATATAAAGGGAACGGGTCGGCGCATTGCCGCTCTTGGCGACATGCTGGAAATGGGCGCGGACGCGGCGCGCCTTCACCGTGAACTAAAAAGTGAAATTGAAAACGCCGGCGTTGATGTTGTGTATTTGGCGGGCGCTGAAATGGCGCACCTTAAAGCGGAACTGAAACCGTCCGTTATTGGTGAATATGCGAAAGACGCCGACACCATTGCTCATGCCCTTAAAAGCGCCGTTCGCCCCGGCGACGTGGTGATGGTCAAGGGTTCTGCCGGCATAAAGATGGGCCGTGTGGTCGAAACCCTGAAACAAATGCACACCGGCGAAAGGAGTGCCGACTGATGCTTTATAACCTTTCACTCTTGTTTGCCGATAATATCCCGGTGTTTAACGTGCTTCGATACCTGACGTTCCGCACCGGCGGTGCGGTAATGACGGCGCTTATTATCAGCTTTGTGCTGGGACCATATTTAATCAAGGTTTTGCATATCCGGCAAAAGGGCGGACAGCCCATTCGCATTGACGGGCCGGAAGGCCACCTGCTGACCAAGCAGGGCACGCCGACCATGGGCGGGCTGATGATATTAGTGGCAGCGCTGGGTGCCACCTTGTTGTGGGCCAACCTTTCCAACGGCTTTGTATGGATTGTTATGGGGGTTACGGCTTCGTTCGGCGCCATTGGCTTGCTTGATGATTACCTGAAGGTCAGCCGCCGCGACCACAAGGGTCTTTCCGGGAAATTAAAACTGGCGCTTCAATTTGCCTTTGCGCTGGCCGCCGCCGTGTGGGTCGTGCGCTTGATGCCGGACCCGCTGGCGACCACGGTGGCGCTGCCGTTTTTCAAGGATGTGTTACTTCAGTTCAGTTGGGCCTTTTTGGCCTTTGCCGCCTTTGTCATGGTCGGTGCGTCCAACGCCGTCAACCTGACCGATGGCCTCGATGGCCTTGCCATCGTGCCGGTGATGATCGCCGCTGGCGTGTTCGCGTTAATCGCCTATCTGGTGGGTAACGCTGTGTTTGCCGGTTACCTGCAATTGCATTTCGTGCCCGGCACCGGAGAACTTGCCGTCTTTTGTGGTTCGCTGGTTGGCGCGGGGCTTGGTTTCCTGTGGTTTAACGCACCACCGGCGCGCATTTTCATGGGCGATACGGGCTCACTTTCTTTGGGCGGCGCGTTGGGCGCCGTCAGTGTCATCACCAAGCACGAATTGGTGCTGGCCATTGTCGGCGGCCTGTTTGTGCTGGAAACGGTTTCGGTGATTGTGCAGGTGGTTTCCTTCAAGTTGACCGGCAAGCGCGTTTTCGCCATGGCGCCGTTGCACCACCATTTTGAAAAAAAGGGGTGGGCCGAAGCCACCATCGTTATTCGTTTCTGGATTATCGCCGCCGTCCTGGCGTTGATCGGCCTTTCAACGCTGAAACTGAGGTAGGGAAGTGATGAGCGTCAATAGCTTTACCCGCACCGATAACTCAATTCTTGGCCGTTGGTGGTGGACCATCGACCGCTGGACGCTGCTGGTGTTAATTGCCATTGCTGCGCTGGGCGCCATCCTGACGCTGGCGGCGTCGCCCGCGGTGGCGGAACGTATCGGCCTCGATAATTACCACTTCGTTCGCCGCCAGTTCGTTTATCTGCCTCTTGGGTTGGTGGTCATGCTATGGGCGTCGTTGTTGACCCCGCGCGGTGTCCGCCGTGCCGCTTTGGTCGTGTTTGTCGCATCGATAACCTTAATGGTTGCCGCCATGTTTCTTGGCACCGAAATCAAGGGCGCAGTTCGCTGGCTTTCCCTCGGCCCGTTCTCATTGCAGCCGTCTGAATTCGTCAAACCCAGTTTCGCAGTGCTCGCCGCGTGGTTGTTTACGGCCCAGCGCATTGAAGATGGCATTCCGGGTTATGCCATTGCCACGGGGCTTTGGGTTTTGGTCGCGGGGTTGTTGTTGCTACAGCCCGACTTTGGCATGACGGTGGTGGTTTCCATCGTCTGGGGTGTGCAGTTCTTCATCGCCGGCCTGCCGTGGATTCTGGTTGCAGCGGTGGCCATAATGTTTCTGGGTATAGGCGTGGGCGCCTATTTTTCTTTTGACCATGTGCGCGGCCGCATCGACCGTTTTCTCGACCCCGCGCAGGGCGACGGTTACCAGGTTGAACGCGCCCTGAACGCTTTTGAAAACGGCGGCCTGTTCGGACGCGGCCCCGGCGAAGGGCGCGTCAAGGAAGTGCTGCCCGATGCCCATACCGATTTCATTCTCGCCGTTGCCGGGGAAGAATTTGGCTTGCTGCTATGCCTGCTGATTGTCGTGCTGTTTGCCTTTGTCGTGCTGCGTGGTTTTTCCCGCGTGTTCAACGACAGCGATATTTTTGTCATCACGGCGACGGTGGGCCTGTTGGTGCAGTTTGCGCTTCAGGCCATTATCAACATTGCATCGACCACCAACCTGATGCCGCCCAAGGGCATGACCCTGCCGTTTATTTCCTACGGTGGTTCCTCGACGCTGGCGCTGGCCTTCGGCATGGGCATGGTGCTGGCCCTGACCCGCATACGAACCCGATCGGGCGGGGGTGCCACATGAGCAAGCCCCTTATCATTCTCGCCGCCGGTGGCACCGGCGGACACATCTTTCCCGCCGAAGCACTGGCCCAGGAACTGAAGGGGCGTGGCTTTAACCTTGCTCTGGTGACCGACCGTCGCGGCCATGCTTTTAAGGGAACGCTGGGTGAGCTGGAAACACACCGCGTGCTGGCTGGCGGCAT
Source organism: uncultured Thalassospiraceae bacterium (assembly GCA_965602455.1). GTDB lineage: Bacteria > Pseudomonadota > Alphaproteobacteria > Rhodospirillales > Magnetovibrionaceae > CBFCYL01. The sequence goes on from CBFCYL010000019.1 coordinate 30,102, forward strand.
TGCCGGAAAAAGCTTTGCCGCAAAAATTAAAAGCGTGTTTGAGTTAGGCCTTGGCACGGTACAGGCGTTTCGCCTGCTGCGCCGCCTCAAGCCCAGTGCCGTTGTTGGTTTTGGCGGCTATGCGGCGTTGCCGACCATGCTGGCTGCGGTGCTCAGCGGCATTCCCAGCGCCATCCACGAACAAAACGCACTGTTGGGTCGCGCCAACCGCCTGTTGGCGAGCCGTGTTCGGCGCATTGCAACATCGTTTGCCACCACCCGCGGCCTGCCCGAAGGCTCACAAGACAAGGTTCGCCTGACCGGTATGCCCGTGCGCCCGGCCATCGCCGCCCAGAAAGATACGCCTTTTGGCGACCTTGAAGACAATCAGCCCATCAACCTTCTGGTGTTGGGTGGTTCGCAGGGCGCAACAATTTTAAGCGAAGTTGTGCCTGCGGCGCTGGAACGGCTGGGCGGCGAGTTGCGCGACCGCCTGAACGTAACCCAGCAATGCCGCGAAGAAGACCTTGCCTCAACCCAGCGTGTTTACCAGGGTGCCAATATCAAGGCCGAACTGGCGACTTTTATAAGCGATGTTCCCGAACAACTGGCGAAGGCACACCTGGTGATTGCCCGCGCCGGTGCATCCACCGTTGCCGAGGTCATGACCGTAGGTCGCCCTTCCATATTGGTGCCATATCCCTTTGCCGCCGATGACCACCAGACGTTCAACGCCCAGGCTGCCGATAGCGCCGGGGCGGGGTGGATCATGCCGCAAGACACCTTCACACCCGCCAACCTGGCGGCGCGGCTGGATTCTCTTTTCGGTTTGCCGGCGGTGTTGAAAAAGGCAGCCATTGGCGCCCATGAACAGGGCCGCCCCGATGCCGCTTCGCACCTTGCCGACACCGTCAGCGCTTTGGTGCACAGCCATGCAGAATCAAGGAGCAACCCATGAGAGCCTTACCGCTGTCCATCGGCACCATCCATTTTGTCGGCATCGGCGGCATTGGCATGAGCGGCATTGCCGAAGTCCTGCATAACCTTGGCTATGTGGTGCAGGGCTCAGACCAGGCCGAAAGCGACAATGTCAAACGCCTCAGGGGGCTGGGCATAACGGTGCATATCGGTCACGGGGAAAGCAACATCGAAGACGCCGAAGTGGTGGTTATATCCAGCGCTGTCAAAGCCGATAATGCCGAGGTCAAGGCCGCTCGCGCCCGCCTGTTGCCGGTGGTGCGCCGGGCTGAAATGCTGGCCGAACTGATGCGTCTGAAATGGTCCATTGCCGTTGGCGGCACACACGGCAAAACCACCACCACGTCGCTGGTTGCCCAGTTGCTCGACACCGCCGAAATGGACCCAACGGTCATTAACGGCGGCATCATCAATGCATGGGGCTCCAACGCCCGGCTTGGTTCCGGAGAATGGATGGTCGCGGAAGCCGACGAGTCCGACGGCACTTTCCTTAAACTGCCCGCCACCATTGCCGTAGTCACCAATATCGACCCCGAACACCTTGACCATTACGGCTCGTTTGACGGTTTGCGCGAAGCGTTCGTCAATTTTGTCGAGAACATCCCGTTTTACGGCTTTGCCACGCTTTGCATCGATCATGCCGAAGTGCAGGCGCTTATACCCAAGGTTTCCGACCGCCGGGTCGTGACCTACGGCTTCAGCCCGCAGGCCATGGTGCGCGGTGAAAACCTGCGACCCGGACCGGGCGGCGTGATGTTTGATATTGTCATGGCGGAAACCGCAAGCCAGCCAGTCGAGGAAGTGCGCGACCTGCGCCTGCCCATGTTTGGCCGTCATAACGTGCAAAACGCACTGGCCGCCGCCGCCATCGCGCGTGAAATGGGCATCGGCAGCGACGTCCTGCGCCGCGCCTACGAGGCCTTCCAGGGCGTCAACCGGCGTTTTACCCAGACCGGCGAAGCGGGCGGTGTTGCCATTATTGACGATTACGCCCATCACCCGGTTGAGATTTCCGCCGTGTTGCAGGCCGCGCGCGATGCTACCCGTGGTCGCGTTATTGCCGTGGTGCAGCCACACCGTTACACGCGCCTGCGCGACTTGTTTGAAGATTTCTGCTCGTGCTTCAACGATGCCGACGCGGTTATTGTTGCCGATGTTTACCCGGCCGGTGAAGAGCCTATTGCCGGTATTGACCGCGATGCCATGGTCTCTGGCCTGCGCGAACGCGGCCACCGCCAGGTGGTGGCGCTGGAATCCGCCGACGATTTGGCCCGCGAAGTGGACGCCCTGACCAAGGCGGGCGATCTGGTGGTTTGTGTGGGCGCGGGCAACATTACCCATTGGGCGCAGGCCTTGCCGGAAGCGTTGAGCCGTCAGCAGGCGGCAGACAAAAAAGGCGGAGGCGACGCATGATGGCAGCCACCGCCCAGCCCGAAAGCCTGATAGACCGCCTGCCGCGCGTGCGCGGGCGCCTGAGCGCCGGTGCCGACCTCGGTCGCGTGACGTGGTTTCAGGTTGGCGGCCCGGCGGAAGTCTTGTTCAAGCCCGAAGACACTGAAGACCTGTCATTGTTTCTTAAAGACCGCCCGCGTGATGTGCCGGTTACTATTATTGGCGTCGGTTCCAACCTTCTGGTGCGCGATGGCGGCATCCCCGGCGTGGTGGTGCGCCTCGGTCGCGCCTTTGCAACCATAGACCACCGGGAAGGGGGCATAACCTGCGGCGCCGCGGCGCTGGACGTAAACGTGGCGCGCGTTGCGGGCGATGTTGGCATCGCGGGCCTTGAGTTCCTGAGCGGTGTGCCCGGTTCCATCGGCGGTGCGTTGCGCATGAACGCCGGCGCCTATGGCAAAGCCATGAACGACATCGTGACCGGGGCTACGGCGCTGGATGATGCGGGCAGGCGCCATGAATTAAGCGCCGATGACTTAGGGTTCGGCTACCGGCAATGCAAAGTGCCTCAAGACTGGATTTTCGTTGAAGCCCACCTCCGTGGCGAGGCGGGAAACCCCGCTGATATTCAGGCCCGCATGGCCGACATTAAAAGCGAGCGCGAAGGCACGCAGCCCGTTCGCACCAATACCGGCGGATCCACCTTCAAGAACCCCGATGATGGAATAAAAGCGTGGCAACTGATTGACGAAGCCGGGTGCCGGGGGCTGCGCCATGGTGGCGCGCAAATATCCGAACAGCACTGCAACTTTATTATTAATGACGGTGCCGCCACCGCTGCCGATATCGAGGCTTTGGGTGAGGATGTGCGCGCACGCGTCAAGGCGACAAGCGGCGTAGAGTTGGAATGGGAAATCAAGCGCATCGGTGTGCCGGCAGGGGGTGCGTCATGACGCGGAAAGTTTGCGTACTTATGGGCGGGCCTTCGGTCGAGCGCGAGGTTTCGCTGGTTTCCGGTGCTGCCGTTGCCGCGGCGCTGGGTGAGGCGGGCTTTGATGTCACCACCGTAGATGTCAGCCGCGACGTTGAGGCAATGATCGGTGCCATCAGGGTGGCCAAGCCCGACGTGGTGTTTAACGCGCTGCACGGCCGCTTCGGCGAGGACGGCACGGTGCAGGGCATTTTGGACATGATGAACCTGCCTTATACGCATTCCGGGCAACTGGCTTCGGCGCTGGCTATGGACAAGCCCATGACCAAGCGCATGCTGGCCGCCGCCGGTGTGCCGGTTACTGATCATGTCATCGCCAGCAGGGACGAAGTCCTGAGCGGCAGCGTGATGGAACGCCCCTATGTCATCAAGCCGTTGAACGAAGGTTCCAGCGTTGGCGTTTATATTGTCGAAGAAAAATCCGGCGTGCCTTTTAATGACGGCGATTGGCCATTTGGCGACAAGGTGATGGTCGAACGCTTCATTCCGGGGCGCGAGCTGACCGTCGCCGTGATGGGAAAAGGCGCCACGTCACGGGCCTTGGCGGTAACGGAAATCCAGACTGAGCATGGGTTTTATGACTACGGCGCAAAATACGATGAAGGTGGGTCACGCCATGTATTGCCGGCGGCACTGTCCGAGGAGCTGACCGGCGAGACGCTGCGCCTGGCCCATCTGGCGCACGACGTTCTCGGTTGTCGCGGCGTGAGCCGGGCGGATTTTCGTCTTGATGGCAGCAATTTATTCATTCTTGAGGTGAATACTCAACCGGGTATGACTCCGACTTCGCTGGTGCCTGAACAAGCGGCGCACCTGGGGATCGGGTTTGGCGAGTTGGTGACGTGGATGGTCGACCATGCGGAGTGCGATGGATGAGTAACCCAAATAACCCTGGGCAGAGATCAAAAATACCGGGTGCGGCACCTGGCCAGCCTGTGGCTAAGGCTGCCGTTAAGCCGCGCAAGCGGGTGGTGCCGCTGTGGCGCACGCACCGGACCCAGTGGACGGCCTTGCTCGGCGTCGTGGTGATAATGGCTGGCACCGGCACGTGGGGCTGGTTTTCGGGCTCGATTGAAGCAGCATGGAACGGCGCCAAGTGGAAGGCCATCGCCAAGACCAGCGAAATGGGCATGACGGTTCAGGATGTGCTGGTCACCGGGCGTAGCGAAACCAGCCGCGAGGCATTGCTGGGCGCCATGCAGGTTGAACGCGGTGCGCCAATCATGGCCTACGATTTCAATGAAGCCAAGGAACGCATCGAGGCGTTGCCGTGGGTGCTGTCAGCGCGGGTTGAACGCTTGCTGCCCGATACCCTGGTCGCGCACTTGATCGAACGTCGCCCCATGGCGTTGTGGCAAAAGGGCGGAAAGTTTTACCTGATAGACGACGAAGGCGAAGTCATTACCGACCGTGGGCTGGACCGTTTTTCCGGACTTATTCATGTGGTCGGCCCGGACGCCCCGCAAAACGTTGGTGGCCTTCTGGAACTGCTTGAAACGCAACCGGAAATCCGCGATGCCGTGGCTGCTGCGGTGCGTATTGGCGGGCGCCGCTGGGACCTTCGCCTTGTTGGCGGCATTGACGTTCGCCTGCCCGAGGTCGGCGCGCCCGACGCACTGGAGCGGCTAAGACGTTTTGACGCGCGCAATGAATTATTGAAACGCGATATCCGTATTTTAGACCTGCGCATGCCGGACCGGGTGATCTTGCGCCGTCAGGCAAAACCCAAACCCAAGCCCGAAGCAAAAGCACGACAAGACCAGAACACCTGAATTCAAGGACAACCCGTTGAAGCACGAAGCGAACCCCTATAACCCCGCAAGGGAGGCAACCAAAAACCGCACCGGGTTGGTGGCGGCGCTGGATATTGGCACCAACAAGGTGTCGTGCCTGATTGCCCACAAGGAAGCCGAGCGCCCGGCGCGCATTGTCGGCATCGGCCACCATGTCTCTAGGGGCGTTAAGGCAGGCGCCATTGTGGATATGGACGAGGCCGAGCAAACGGTACGTTCCGCCGTTGAGGCCGCCGAACAAATGGCCGGCCAGAACATCAGTGCCGTTAGCGTTGGCCTTTCCGGAACGTGTTTTCAGTCACGGTTGATTTCATACGACATTGCCATCAGCGGTCACGAAATTGGCGACAACGAACTTCGTTCCATACTTGACCCCGAGCGTCTTGGGCGTGAAGTTTCCGAAGACAGGGAAATTGTCCATACCATTCCGGTGGGCTATTCCATTGACGGCAATCGCGGTGTTCGCGACCCGCGCGGTATGTTTGGTGACCGTCTTGGCATCAACCTGCACATTGTTACGGCATCGAAAAACACGCTCAAGAATCTCGATACCTGCATCCAGCGTTGCCACCTGGAAATAGAGAACCGCGTTGTCGCCCCTTATGCATCGGCGCTTTCGGCGCTGGTCGGCGATGAAATGCGCCTTGGCGTGACGTTGATTGATATGGGTGGTGGCTCTACCAACATCGCCGTGTTTTTTGATGGCGAGCTGGTGCACGTGGATTCCGTGCCTGTGGGTGGGCACAACGTTACCAATGATATCGCTCGTGGTCTCTCAACCCCGGTGGCGCACGCCGAGCGCATGAAAACCCTTTACGGCAGCGCGCTACCAACGCCTTCCGATGACCATGAAATCATCAAGGTGCCGTTGATTGGCGAAGAGCAGACCGGCGAAACCAATCTGGTGCCGCGCTCCATGCTGGTCGGCATTATTCGCCCGCGCATTGAAGAAACGTTTGAAATGGTGCAGGCGCGCCTTGAAAGCGCCGGTTTCGACAAGGTGACCGGCCCCCGTCTTGTGTTGACCGGCGGTGCATCCATGTTGCCCGGTGTGCGCGAACTGGCGGGCGAATTGTTGCAAAAACAGGTTCGCATGGCCAAGCCCCGGCCCATCGACGGCCTCGCCGAAGCGGCATCGGGCCCGGCGTTTTCGACCTGTGCCGGGCTTTTGGAGCACGCCCTTAAGCCCCCGCACCTGGGGCTGGGAAAAGCTTACCGGCCCGAGGCCCGGCCATCGGGGCGCCTGGGGCGCATAAGCCAATGGTTTAGGGAAAACTTCTAGGCCCAAGTAACGACTCAGAAAAAGCGAATCGGGGGACTCCCTATAGAGTCAGAAAAGGCCCAGAAACGAGTCAGAAACGAGTCACAACGCTAAAGAAGAAACGATGATATGGCCAAATAGAAACCAAATATTAAGTGTTTTAATGGCATTTATAATAAGGACTTAGGCGGAGATAGGACCCATGAGCATCAACCTCAGTGTACCCAAGCAGGAAGCCACCGAACTTAAGCCACGCATCAGCGTGGTCGGCGTCGGCGGAGCGGGCGGCAATGCCGTCAACAACATGATTAACGGCCAGCTCGAAGGTTGCGAATTTATCGTTGCCAATACCGATGCTCAGGCCCTGACCCACGCGCACACCGAACGGCGCATCCAGCTGGGCAGCGAATTGACGCAGGGCCTTGGGGCCGGCTCAAAGCCCGATATCGGCCGCGCCGCCGCGGAAGAATCAATGAGCGACATCACCGAACAGTTCAGGGGCTCGCACATGGTTTTCGTTGCCGCCGGTATGGGCGGTGGTACCGGCACGGGCGCAGCTCCGGTTATGGCGCGCGCAGCGCGCGAGATGGGTATCTTGACCGTTGGTGTGGTTACCAAGCCGTTCCAGTTTGAAGGCCAGCACCGTTTGCGCATCGCCGAAGAGGGGATCGAGGAACTTGAGCAGTATGTTGATACGCTCATCATCATTCCCAACCAGAACTTGTTCAGGGTTGCCAACGAAAAAACCACGTTCGCAGATGCTTTCAAAATGGCTGACGACGTATTGTATTCGGGCGTTCGCTCCATCACCGACCTGATGGTGCGCCCCGGCCTGATTAATCTTGATTTTGCCGATGTGCGTTCCGTTATGAACGAAATGGGCAAGGCCATGATGGGCACCGGCGAAGCCGAAGGCGAACGCCGCGCACTTGACGCCGCCGAAGCCGCTATTTCCAACCCGCTGCTGGACGATACTTCCATGGCGGGTGCCAACGGTGTGTTGATTAACATTACCGGCGGTTCCGACATGACGCTGTTTGAAGTTGACGAGGCCGCCAACCGCGTGCGCGCCGAGGTGGACCAGGATGCCTATATCATCTTCGGTTCAACCTATGAGGAAGGCTTTGACGGCCGCATCCGCGTTTCCGTGGTTGCCACCGGCATCGATTCCGAACACGCGCGCCGCCCGGCGCCGACCTTCCACACGGTTTCCACCCCGGCAGTTGCACGACCGGAAATTCGCGACAGCGCCGCGACATCGCATGCCGCGCTGGCCGTTGAGGCACCCACCGCAACCGCCATTATGGCAGCGGCGGGCACAACGGATGACGATGTGGACGCTGAAATGGACGAGGCACTGGCCACCGTTGTCGAAGCCACGGCACATGAAGCCGAAACCGTCACCGCGCAACCCGAATCCGATCTGATGAGCGAAGAAGACGTGGTTGCCGCCGTCCTTGAAATTGAAATGGTCGACGAAGCACCTGCCGCTACGCAACCACTGCCCGCCGCGCCCCGTCCCGCTGCCATGCCGTGGGCCGAAGCCG
>CBFCYL010000020.1:0-37915 GCA_965602455.1 uncultured Thalassospiraceae bacterium
GCTTATTCCGGTTCACAAAAGTGCCTGTCGTGCATTCCCGGCCTTTCCCCGGTGACGTTCTCTGAAGCCGCTGTTGAGCGCATTCGCGGGCGTAACACCAAAGTGCAAAGCTGGTTCATGGATTTGAATCTCATCATGGGCTACTGGGGTTCCGGTGGCGGGGCGCGGTCTTACCATCACACAGCGCCGGTCAATTCGCTTTATGCGCTGCATGAAAGCCTGGTGATGATTAGCCTGGATTCCTGCTTTGTTTCCTGAAAGGAAGAAGCGCTCAAGGCCGGGCTTGAAGCGCTGGGCCTTGAGCTTATCGTCGAGGAAAAATACCGCCTGCCGCAGCTTAATGCGGTTTCTGTGCCTGATGGCGTGGACGAGGCCGAAGTTCGCCGCCGCATGCTGGCCGATTACAGCATTGAAATTGGCGCCGGTCTTGGTGCGCTGGCCGGAAAAGTCTGGCGCATCGGCCTCATGGGTCAAAGCTGCAACGCCAGCCACGTTACCCTTTCGCTGGCCGCCCTTGAAGGCATCCTCAAAGACATGAACGCCCCCATTGCCGATGGCGACGCCTGCGGCGCGGCGCAAAAGGTTTTGCTGGCGCCGTAAAACTGCCCGCATCAACCAAATAAAAAACCCGGTTCCTGAAAAAGGTGCCGGGTTTTTCCTTGCGTCAGGTGCTGGGAATGCTAGCCGGGTGCCTCTGCGCCAACCGGGCCCTCAGGCCCGTGTGATGGAAACGTGACCGTAACGGTCGTGCCCTTGTCTTTTTCGCTTTCGATTTCAAAGGTCCCGCCGTGCAGTTCGACCAGCCCCATGGTCAGGGGCAGGCCAAGGCCCGTGCCATCGTGCTTTCTGGCCAGGCCGCTATCGACTTGGCCAAACGCCGCTGTTGCCTTGGTCATTTCCACTGCGGTCATTCCAATGCCGGTATCGGTCACGGTGAAGGTGTACCCCCATAGGGGGTCATACTTGATGTCCAGAACAACGCTGCCCTGCGGAAGCGTAAACTTCACCGCATTGGACAGCAGGTTGAGCAATATCTGCTTGATGCGCCGTTCATCGGCACGCAACGGCGGCATCCTTTTATCGACTCTGGCGCTCAGGTGGATGTCATCCTTGTCGGCTCGATGCTGGACAAGCCGCAGGGCGGCGATGGCAAGGTCGTTGACGTTTATATTTTCTTCGTTGAGCTCCAGTTTTCCGGCTTCGATGGCGGAAACATCGAGAATGTCGTTGATCAACTCCAGCAGGTGCTGGCTCGAGCTGGAAATGTCACCGATGTATTCCTTGTATTTCAAATTGCCGATGGGGCCGAAGATTTCGGCTTTGATGGTATCGGAAAACCCGATAATGGCGTTTAACGGCGTTCGCAACTCATGGCTCATGTTGGCCATGAGTTCGGATTTGGCACGATTGGCAACGCTTTCCGCTTCCAGCGCCTTTTGCAGGGCGGCTTCGGAATATTGCAATGTTTCTGCCAGCAACTCACTCCTGAACCGGCCTTCAAAGGCTTTCCTGAGCGCTTCGTTTATTTTAATGGCGGTAACGGCAAAAAAGAAAATGAGCACCATAACCAGTACGGCCATGACGTAACTGATCGTATCACCCATCAACGCCAGCATAACTGCCGTTGGAATCAGGAACGAAAGCGTATAGCTGAAAAATATTGGCAGGTATGACGCCATGGTCGGCACCGCGCCGGCGGCCATGCCGATAAGAATAACGATAATAAAAACATTCAGCTCACTGTGCGGAACCAAAAACACCACCGCAATAAAGCCCCACAGCAAGCCATTAAAACCGGCGCCGATAATATGCCGCCTCGCCCAGCGACGAAACGCACCCATGGGGTCGGCTGGCTGCGGAAATTTCAGGGCATTGTAATAACCGGTCGCGGTTGAGACCGCGACAGCGCCAAGCCAAAAGAACAAGACGGTGTTGTTCGTTTCCAGCCATAAAAATATGGCCGCTGTTATGCTGATCAAAAAATTAGTCAGGATGCCTCTGAGCGCGCCTTTATCCAGTGAATCAAGGCACGCCTTATCGACGGAATCCTTAAATTCTGGCGACGGCCCGGGGCGGACCGTGGAGCGCCATTCAACGGACGGCGCCGTATCGGTATTGGTTTCAATGGTCATGGAGGTCGCCTTGTCAGGCTCAATTTATGCTTATCTCACCATAGCCAAGGCCCGCGCATAATGGAATAACCCGAAGCGCCTAAGGGTAAAACCCGATGCACAGCCGGGCTTTGATGGGCTAGGGTTCGTTTCTGCACTCAATTCCGGAACAGGAGTCGACAATGCACCGCCACACCCTGAAGCTTATGGTTCTGTTTTTAAGCCTTTTTCTGCTTCGCCCGGAAGCGGCTTTTGCCAGCCAACATGGCGAACAAGGCCACGCTAGCAACCTGGGCTCCCCTTTGAATGCAGAGGGCCTGCACATTGAAAGTTGGTACAAACAAACAACCGGTGACCTTTCCGGTGATATGCGTGCTGCTATTGCCGAAGGCAAAACGCTGGCCATTATCTGGGAGCAGCCGGGCTGCGAATACTGCCTGCGCATGCACACGGTCAATTTCAAGGTCGAGAAAACCGTGAAATTAATCACCGATAACTTCTATGTGGTGCGCTTCAATATGCGCGGCGATAAACCGGTGACGGACTTTGACGGCACCGCCATGACGGAATCAAGCCTCGCCAGCGCCCACCGCATTACCGGCACACCGACGGTCGAGTTTCGCGACCCGCAAATGAAAGAGGTTTTCCGGATGCCCGGTTATGCGCCCGACCCGCTGTTCAGCGCCGTGTTCCAATACGTTGCCACCAATGGCTATGAACAGGCCTCGCTGGAAACGTGGTACCGGGAAAACATTCTGAACGCTAATCAGGGCGGCGGCTGAAGCCTTTACTGTTTGTGCAAGTGAAGATCAGGGTGGTTGATTTTATTGCGCAAGCCAATCTCTGGCTGCCTCACAATCCTTGAACGCCCTAAAGCGAGCGTCTCTGATAAGGCACGCCAGGTCGCAATACAGTTTCGCCAGGGCATAACGGGGAATGCTCGGCCCTGCAACAAGAGCAGTTTTTCCGGTTCGTTTATCGATCTCATTCAACCCGTTGACAATTTCTTTGATTTCCAAGGCGCTAATATCGATGCTTGCAATCTCAATATAATCAACCAGCGTGTCGTAGCTGGGGTCAAAGCCCTCCAGTTGATTTATGCGCACAATTGAATCCACGGCATTCGCCTTGTTCAGGCTGCCGCGTTGAGAAAAAATAATGCGTTTTAAATTGTGGTCGATGTCGAATGACATGTCGTCGACGTGCAGAACTTCCATTACAACCCCATTTAACGGCCACGTTGAACATGGCCTTATTTTTTTAAATTATGGTTGATGGCGTCTGCGTGCGCAACGCATTAAGCCTGGCGCAAAGAAAATAATACCATGGTGTGCGTGCGGCGATTGTCCGGGTACGTTTCCTAAACGCAACCGGTCGGCTTTGGCAGCCCACCCCATTTGCAGATCAGTTTCATCGGCCCGGTGGGAAAGGCGTCATACAGCGCTTTTTTATCGGTGCCCATGGCTTTCACAAACTGGCGCAACGGTGGCACCACGCCGTCTTCCTCGAACATATGGCGGGCCTTGGTGATGAAGCTCATGTGCGTATCGTTCAGGGTCTCGCCATCGCGCGACGCAATCTCGGCGGCGATTTCGGGCGTCCATTCGCCGCGGTTGGCCAAAAAGCCTTCGCCGTCGGTCTGGAAATCGAATTGTCCGTCCATGGATAGAATCTCCTAAAGGGGCTATGTGCTGGGCGCTCATATGGGGCCTGTGGGCCGGGCGGTCAAGGTTTAACCATCAGGCCCCGAAATCGAGGCCCCAGTCGCGGTAACGCTCGGGGTCGTCGCCCCACTTTTCGCGCACTTTCACAAACAGGAACAAATGAACCTTGCGGCCCAGAATCTCGCCCAATTCCTCGCGCGACGCCGCACCGATGGCCTTGATCTGGTGGCCGCCCTTGCCAAGGATGATGGCCTTTTGGGTGTCGCGTTCAACAAAAATAACCTGTTCGATTTTTACCGAGCCGTCGTTTTTTTCTTCCCACGTTTCGGTTTCCACCGTGGCCGCATAGGGCAGCTCCTGGTGCAACTCCAAATACAGTTTTTCGCGCGTAATCTCGGCCGCCAACAAGCGCTCGTTCATATCCGAAAGCTGGTCTTCGGGGAAATGCCACGGCCCCTCGCTCACGCCTTCGGCCAGAAAGTTGAACAGGTCGTCCACGCCATCGCCACTCAGCGCCGAAACCATGAAGATTTCATCGAATATGCCCACATCGGTAAGTTCGCTGGCCAGTTTCAACAGCTCTGGTTTTTTTGTCGCGTCCACCTTGTTCAGCACCAGATGGCAGCGCTGTTTGTTTTCCTTCAGGCGCTCGATGATGGCGCGCGTGTTGGAATCCACACCCTTGGTGGCATCGACCAGCAACAGGCGAACATCGGCATCCCCGGCACCACCCCATGCGGCGGCAACCATGGCCCGGTCGAGGCGGCGGCGCGGTTTGAAAATACCCGGCGTGTCGATGAAAACCAGCTGCGTGCGGTCTTTTACGGCAATGCCCATGACGCGGGCGCGCGTGGTCTGCACCTTTGGCGAAACAATGGTTACCTTGGCACCGACAAACCGGTTGACCAGTGTGGACTTGCCGACATTGGGTGCGCCCATAACGGCGATAAAACCACAGCGTTCCGCTTGATTGTTCATAACTGCATGCTTTCAAGGCGCGCCATCAACATGGTTGCGGCATCCTGTTCGGCGGCACGGCGCGAAGGCCCCTGCCCCTTTTCGTTTTCACCATTGGCAAGGTGCACCAACACGCTAAACACCGGGGCGTGCGCGGGGCCGGTTTGTTCCAGTGTTTCATATCGCGGCAGGCCAAATCCCTGATGTTGTGCCCATTCCTGCAATGCGGTCTTGGCGTCTTTGGGCGGAACCGCGTCTTCGTTTATCTGTTCGTCCCACGCCCCAATGATGAAGCGCTCGGAAACGTCGGGCCCGCCGTCAAGGTAAAGCGCGCCGAGAATAGCTTCCAGCGTGTCAGCCAGCACGGAAGCATGGCTGCGTTTCTTGGTTTCGGCGTCGGCTTTTGATGTGTTGATGAATCCGTCCAGCTTGATGGCTTCGGCCACCCGCACCAGGGCGTCGCGCTGGGTCAGGCCGGCGAAGCGCCTTGCCAGTTCGCCTTCGGCTTCATTGTCAAAGCGGCGGTAAAGCTCTGTGGCAATGGCAATGGCCAGCACCCGGTCGCCCAGAAACTCAAGGCGTTCGTTGGAAAGGCCGTGGTTGTCGGTGGCGCTGGCGTGGGTCAGGGCAAGGCTCAGCAGGTTTTTATCGGCGAACGTGTGGCCGAGAGTAGTTTCAAGCGTGGCTGTTTCATTTGCCATTAATTGGTTACTCGATATCCTTGAAAAAACGTTCATTGCGGAACATGTCCGGCCATTCCCAAACCTTCCACAAGCTGCCGGTGTAGGAAAACAACAACAGGTCGGCGCGGCCAACCAGGTTTTCTGCCGGAATGAAGCCCACGGAATCAATGTAACGGCTATCTCTGGAATTATCGCGGTTATCGCCCATGGCAAAATAATGCCCCTTGGGCACTTCATAAACGGTGGTGTTGTCGCCGTCGTCGTGGTCGCTGACTTCTATAATAACATGGCGGCGCCCACCGGGCAGGATTTCAATGTAACGGTTGGCGCTGACCTGGCGGCCATAACCATCACGGTAATTATAAGTGCCAGCCGGTTCGCGGAACACCGGGTCGCCATTAATGTGCAAAACGCCTTCGCGCACCTGGATGCGGTCGCCCGGCAGGCCGATGATACGCTTGATGTAGTCGGTCTTGCCATCGGTAGGCAACTTGAATACCGCCACATCGCCGCGTTCTGGCGGGGTAAACATCAACCTGTTCTCACCCGGCACCAGCGGCAGGCTGAAGGGAAACGAATGACGGCTATAACCATAGGACAGTTTGGAAACGAACAAATAATCGCCCACCAGCAGCGTCGGGATCATGGATCCGGACGGAATGGAAAACGGCTCGAACGCAAAGGTCCGCACCAACATGGCGATCAGCACCGCGTAAACCACGGTGCGCACGCTTTCCCACAAACCCTCCTTATTTTCAGGGGTGGGCGCGTCACCCATGCCGGGGATCAGATCATCAGGCGAAGCAGACATTGTTGTCCTTTTTTATCAAAGCGTTGGCCCGAAAACCCGGGTCAGGCGGCGCTGGCTGGCCCGATACAAGCCCGAGCGGCCATCCGCTGTCAAGGCGGGCGCCTTCAGGGCGGGTGGGCAGCGGCGGGAATGGCGGAAATAACGACGATGGCGTGCGCCATCGGGTATTCGTCCGTCAGCGAGATATCTATTTTCGCCGTGTGGCCCGCGGGCAACAGGGCCTCAAGGCGCGCCAGCGCGCCGTTGGTCAGCTTCATCACCGGCTGGCCGCTGGGCAAATTGTCGACGCCGAGGTCACGCCAAAACACGCCATCACGAAAGCCGGTGCCCAGCGCCTTGGCGCAGGCTTCCTTGGCGGCATAACCCATGGCAAAGGCGTTCGCCGGGCTGTGGCGCCGCGCCGCCTTTTGGCGCTCGATGTCGGTGTAAACACGCGCCGTGAAGCGTTCGCCAAACCGCGCCAGTGTCTTTTCAATGCGGCGAATATCGCAAAGGTCGGTGCCGACGCCGATAATCATGCACCCGCCCCTGTTTCACGAGCTTCATCCATGCGACGGCGCATTTCATGGATAGACGTCTCGAAGCCGATGAAAATTGCCTCGCCAACCAAAAAGTGGCCAATGTTTAATTCGACAATGGTGTCGATGGCGGCAATGGGGGCAACGGTGTCAAACGTCAGGCCATGCCCGGCGTGGCATTCCAGCCCAATGGCGGCGGCGTGGGCGGCGGCGGTTTGGATGCGCGCCAGCTCGGCCTCGCGTTTTGCGCCCGGCTCGGCATCACAAAACGCACCGGTGTGCAATTCCACCACCGGCGCACCGAGCGCCTTGGCCACATCCAGCACATCTGTTTCCGGTTCAATAAACAACGAAACGCGAATACCGGCGCTGACAAGTTTTTCGACAAAGGGCGCCAGATGTTCGCGCCCGCCAATGATATCAAGCCCACCTTCGGTGGTGCGCTCTTCACGCTTTTCCGGCACCACGCACGCGGCGTGGGGGTTATGGCGCAACGCAATGGCCAGCATTTCATCAGTCGCCGCCATTTCAAGGTTCAGCGGCAGGTCTATTTCGTCGCAAAGCCGGAGAATATCGGTATCGGTTATGTGGCGGCGGTCTTCGCGCAGGTGCGCGGTAATGCCATCGGCACCAGCACTTGCCGCCAACTTGGCGGCACGAACAGGGTCGGGATAGCCCGCGCCGCGGGCGTTGCGAATGGTCGCCACGTGGTCGATGTTAACACCAAGGCGCAATTTCGTGTTCATGGTGCGCCTTCTTCTATCTCTGCCGATGCCTTGATCTCTGCCTTATGCGCCGCCTGAATGGCGTCGGCCTTGCGCTGGATGCGCTTGCGGGTGCGGCGGTGGTGGCGCGCCGCCTGGTAACGCGCAATCATCGGGCTCAACGGCAGGTAAAACAAAAACCACACGACAATGGCCGTTGGCACCGAACCGACTAACATGGGCCACAACACGGGCGCCGCCGTTTCAAACAGGTAAATAAGGTCAACACGCAGCAATGCTTCCATGGAACGCGAAAAGACCACGGCGAACTCGACTTCTTCGGCGCCGACATGGTTGTCGCCGACCATCATGACGCCAACATTATAAATCCACACCCAGATGAACGGAAACGTCCACGGGTTGCCAACCGCCGTGCCAATGGCGCTGGCCAGGACATTGGCCCGCAGCAACAGCGCCAGCAGGGCCGCAAGGACAAAGTGCAGCCCGACAAACGGTGTGAACGAAATGGCCGCACCACAGGCGAACCCGCCGGCCAGCGTATAGGCGGAACCGGGAATGCGTGCCACGCGATGAAACACGTAGCGCGTCGAGCGGTTCCAACCGGCGCTGGGCCAGAAAAACTCCTTGAGGCGGAAATGGGCGGCGGGTTTGTGGCGGCGTTTGAACATGGGCGAAATATAGGCCATCAGGCCATCCGTGTGGGCAAAAAAACGACCCGCCGGGGTGAAAACACGGTGGTTTTGACCTGCCCTAGCCCCGCGCGCGCTCTACCGAGTTGATGACCGGGGTGGCACGCAACGCGGCGATAATCTCGCTCAGGTGCTTGACGTCATGGACCTCGATATCGACCAGCATGTCGAAGAAATCGGGCTGGCGCGATACGATTTTGAGGTTCGATATATTGGCATTATGGCGCGCGATAACGTTGGAAAGGTCGCCCAGGCTGCCCGGCACGTTCAGCACCGTCAGGTGCAGGCGGCTGACATGGGCTTCCAGCGCGGCGGTCTTGTTTTCCCATGCCACGTCAATCCAGCGTTCGGCCTCCTCGGCATATTTTTCCAGGGTTTCGCAATCGATGGTGTGGATGGTGACACCCTTGCCGGTGGTGATAATGCCGACGATACGGTCGCCCGGCAGCGGATGGCAACAACCGGCATAATGCACCGCCATGCCGGGAATCAGGCCCTTGATGGGAATGGCACCGCTGGAAAGCTCGCCCCCCCTTTCCTGGCGTTGGCGTGCCTTGGTCAGCGATACCACCTTGGATTCTTCCGACACGGCTTTTTTCTTGGTGCCGGGGTAAACCGCCTCTACCACTTCGCGAGCCGAAAGGTGGCCGTTGCCGACCTCGGCCGTCATGTCTTCAATACTTTCCTGCTTGAGCTTTTTCAACGCCCCCTTCAGGCCCTTTTCGGTCATCGGATAATCCGCTTCGAGGAAGGCGCGCTCCATCATGGCGTGACCCAGTTCAACGTATTGGTCGCGTTCCTTCAGGCGGATATAACGCCGAACGTGGGCCCGCGCCTTGCCGGTAACGACAAAGCGTTCCCACGTTGGTGAAGGCGTGTGGCTTTTGGAGGTGACGATTTCCACCTGGTCTCCGTTTTTGAGGCGCGTTTTTAAGGGCATCATGCGGCCATTGATTTTTGCGCCGACGCAACGGTCGCCGACTTCGGAATGCACCGCATAGGCAAAATCAACCGGCGTTGCATCCTTGGGCAGGTTAATCAGTTCGCCCTTTGGCGTGAAACAGAACACCTGGTCCTGGAACATCTCAAGCTTGGTGTGCTCCAGAAACTCTTCCGGCTCGGCCGCGTTTTCCAGAATCTCCAACAATTCACGCAACCAGCGATATTGCCGGCCTTCGGTTTGATTGGCCGGCGCGCCCTGCTTGTAAACCCAGTGCGCGGCAACGCCATTTTCGGCAACTTCGTGCATGTCCCTGGCGCGAATCTGGACTTCAATGCGGTGGCGTTCCGGCCCGATAACAGAAGTGTGCAATGACTGGTAACCGTTGGGCTTGGGAACGGAGATGTAATCCTTGAACCGGCCCGGCACCACCGGATAGGCGTTGTGAAAAACGCCCAGCGCCTTGTAGCAGTCATCTGAATTATCAACGATAACCCGAAACGCCATGATGTCGGAAAGCTGCTCGAACGAAACATCCTTTTCCTGCATCTTGCGCCAGATTGAATATGCCGTTTTTTCACGGCCCACCACTTCGGCCTTGATGTCGCTTTCGGTGAGTGTTTTTTTCATTTCCTCGATGATGCGCTCAATCAGGTCGCTGCCTTCTTCACGCAGGAAGTCCAGCCGCTTGATAACCGAATTGCGCCCTTCGGGGTTCAGTTCAGCAAAGGCCAGGTCGTCAAGCTCGTTCTTCATTTCCTGCATGCCGATGCGTTCGGCCAGCGGCGCGAAAATTTCCATGGTTTCGGTGGCGATGCGCCTGCGCTTTGCGGAATCCTTGATGTGGTGCAGGGTGCGGATGTTATGCAGCCGGTCGGCCAGCTTGACCAGCAACACGCGAATGTCTTCCGACATGGCGAGCAACAGCTTGCGGAAGTTTTCCGCCTGCGAAGCGTGATCGGACTGGATTTCAATTTGCGAAAGCTTGGTCACCCCATCCACCAGCTTGGCGACTTCTGCGCCAAAAAGTTGGGTGATTTCCTTTAATGTCGAGCCGGTGTCTTCTACCGTGTCGTGCAACAGGGCGGTAACGATGGTCGCCGTATCCAGCCGGTAGCCGGTCAAAATGCCGGAAACTTCCAAAGGGTGTGAAAAGTATGGGTCGCCCGAAGCCCGCAATTGCTTGCCGTGGGCCTTCATGGAATAGACGTAGGCGCGGTTGATCATATCCTCATCCGCGCTGGGATCGTAGGATTTGATGGTTTCGACAAGTTCAAACTGGCGGATCATACATTAAGTCTCATACAAAAAGCCCTCCGCCAGAGTATAGCGGAGGGCTTGAACTTTGCAGCCTAAAGTATTGGCTTTAATCTATTATTGTTGCCCGGACCGGGCTGAAATCAGACTGCCGGGGCCTCATCAGGCGCTTCGGCGGATTGCTCAGGCGCCGCTTCGGCGCCAACATCGTTGGCGGGTGCTTCTTCTGTAGCGCCTGCGGCTGCTTCATCAACAACGTCGTCGCCGCCATAATTGATGACGTTCTCGCCCGTTTCGGTGACCAGTTCGCCACCTTCGTGCAGGGTTTCGTTGTCTTCCAGGGCGGCGTCCACCTCCTCGGCAGCGACGTCGTGGATGGTCAGTTCGTCTTCGCGAACTTCAGCAGCTTCCGTGGCCTCGCCCTGTTCGGCAAACACTTCCTCGTCGCTGATCGCGATGGCGATGGGGGCCGGAGCCGGAGCCGGGGCCGGAGCCGGGGCCGGAGCCGGGGCCGGTGCCGGGGTTGGGGCATCGGCGGCGTTACCGGAAATTTCCTGTTGCATGGATTCGAGGTTCATCTCGTCTTCTTCCGGTTCCTCAACCTCAATGTAGCGTTGCAGTGAGGTAATCAGCGCTTCCTCAAGTTCGACAAAGTCGATGGTTTCATCGGCAATTTCGCGCAGGGCAACGACGGGGTTCTTGTCCTCGTCACGTTCAACCGTCAGTTCGGCACCGGCGGAAACGTTGCGCGCGCGCTGGGCGGCGGTCATCACCAGGTCAAAGCGGTTGGGAATTTTTGTGACGCAGTCTTCAACGGTTACGCGAGCCATATTGGGTTTTCTCCGGGTTGAGGTTCAGTTCAGGTTGGCGCGTTTATAGGGTGCCAGCGTCAATGCACCAAGAAAAAACTTCATGTTTTGTTGTTTTTCAAATGGTTATGAATGATTATTATAGTATGCAATTGCACAATGGACTCAGGCAACGGGGCGGATGGTGGCCGTTGTGTCCAACGCCACTATCAAAGCCGCTATGCCCACCCCGGTTTCTGGGTGGCGCCAGTCGGGTGCCAACTCACCCAACGGCAGCAACACAAAGGCGCGCTCGCACATTCTCGGGTGCGGCAGGTCGGGCGCACCCGAATGGATGGCGTGCGGCAGGTCGGGCGCACCCGAATGGGTGGCGTGCGGCAGGTCGGGTGCGGCAGATTCACTTAAAACCTGGCCGTGATAATCCAGCAGGTCGAGGTCCAGTGTGCGGGGCGCATTTTTTTCACCGCGCACCCGCCCGAACCGGGCCTCGATGGTGTGCAACAACGCCATCAGGGCGCCGGGCGCAAGTTCGGTTTCAACCTCAGCCACGGCGTTAATAAACCACGGCTGGTCGCTAACCGGCACCGGCGCGCTTTCATACCACCTCGATACCCGGCTCACGGCCACGCCCGTTTCGGCGTGCAGGGCGCTGAGTGCGGCTTCGCAGGTGGCGCGTGGGCTGCCGTGTTCGGGGTGGTTAAGGTTGGCGCCGATGGCAATAAATATCATGATACCCCTCTCCAGCTAGCGCCATGTTGTAAGTTCTGGGAATACAACAAAACGCCAGCTTATGGTTTTCACATTATGGCCGTTTTCGATCCACCCAAAACCATTTCCTTTTTTTAATCCAATAGTTTTCCTTTATGGAGCCATCCCATGATTACCCTGTTCACAAAACCCAGCCAGATTACGCAAAAAGTAAAAATATTATTAGAAGAAACCGGCCTTGAGCACCATGCGATCAACATCCAGACCCTTAAAAAGGGCACACCCGAACACGATGCTTTCCTTCAATCCAGCCCCACCGCACTGGTGCCAGGGCTTTACGACCCGGAAACGCAAGCGACAGTGTTTGAATCCCCCGCCATTATGATTTATCTGGCGGAAAAAACGGGCCAGTTCCTGCCCGGCACCGACCAGCCCAAGGCACGCGCCGAAACCTTGAAATGGGTGATGTTCGAAGCCACAACCCTGTGTCCGGCGATGCTCGATAGCTACCATTACACTTTGAAGGCGCCCGAAAAAATCCCCTATTGCGAAGATCGCGCCCAAACGCACATCAAAAACGCCTTGGGTATTTTGGATGACACCCTGAAAATGGATGGCGGGCGTGATTTTCTCGCCGGAGCATATTCCATTGCCGACATTGTTATGTACCCATGGATGGGAATCCTGGATATGGCCGATATCTTGCTTGGTGATTATCCGCAGCTTGAGGCATGGACAGGACGCATGGACGCACGCCCGGCCATCAAGGCCTGTGCGTCCGTCTAGTTAATTTATTAAAGAAATACGCCTTGCACCTAGCATTCAGAGGCATTACTTCAAGAATATGGCCGTTTATTAAGGCGGTCAGGTTAAGCCACTTTATTGTTTTAGGAATTGAAATATGAACATTTATCCGCAAGAGCGGGTAGCCCTGTTTATTGATGGGGCTAACCTGTATGCCGCCACCAAGGCGCTCAACTTCGATATCGACTACAAACGCCTGCTGGCACATTTTGCCACGCAGGGTCGATTGGTGCGCGCTTTTTATTACACCGCCCTGATAGACGATCAGGAATACTCACCCCTGCGCCCACTGGTCGATTGGCTGGATTACAACGGCTACACCATGGTTACCAAGCCGGCCAAGGAGTTTACCGACGCCCAAGGCAAAAAGCGCATTAAGGGCAACATGGATATCGAAATCGCCATCGACGTGATGGACATGGTCGATAACCTTGATCACATCGTGCTGTTTTCCGGCGACGGCGACTTTCGCCGTCTGGTCGAAGCCGCCCAGCGTAAGGGGGCGCGCGTTTCCGTGGTCAGCACGGTTAAGTCCAACCCGCCCATCATCGCCGATGAACTGCGCCGCCAGGCCGATAATTTCATCGAACTGACATCCATCCGCGAGGCCATCACCCGGCCGGTTGGCGGGTCATCCGAGCGCACGCAGCCCGCCATTAACGTCGACGATGATGATGACGAAAACGACCTGCCGCCGCTGAACAGGCCGGGCGATTTTGCCGACCTGGTTTAAGGGATTTTGGTGTAACCTGCCGGTGTGAGCAGCAAATTCAATAACCCGGAGCCCGATTGCGCGCTGTGCGAACGCCTGTGCGCCTTTCGTGCTGAAAACAGGCGCGCCCACCCCACCTTTTTCAACGCCCCGGTGCCGTCGTTTGGCCCATTGGCGGCGCGTGTGCTGGTGGTCGGTCTGGCGCCGGGCCTCAAGGGCGCCAACCAGACGGGCCGCCCTTTCACCGGCGACGCGGCGGGCGACCTGTTGTATCCCACCTTGCTCAAGTTCGGTCTGGCGAAAGGCGCTTATGGCCGCAGCGCCGATGACGGGTTGCAACCAACCGGTTCGCGCATCACCAACGCGGTGCGCTGTGTGCCGCCGCAAAACAAGGTGACGACCGCCGAGGTCAAGGCTTGCGGGGTCTTTTTAAGGTCTGAGCTGGCGGCCATGGGCAAGCTGGAAACCATCATCACGCTCGGCACCGTTGCCCACGGCGCGGTTTTGAAGGTGCTTGGCCTGAAGCTCAAGGATTTCCCCTTCGCCCACGGCGCCGAACACGCCCTTGATGGTGGTTCAGTGCGTTTGCTGCCGAGCTATCATTGCTCGCGTTACAACACCAACACCGGGCGCCTGACCACAGAAATGTTCGAGGCCGTGTTTGAGAACGCCACAAAAGACGCGAAAGGCCAGCCATGAGCGATATCGTCAACCTCAACAAGGCGCGCAAGCAAAAGGCGAAGGCGACCAAGGAAAAACGTGCGGCCGAAAACCGCACCGCCTTCGGGCGCACGGGAGCGGCGAAAAAGGCCCTGAAAAAGCAGGCGGCGGCGGACAAAAAGACCCTCGACGGCAAGCGCCTCGACGCCACAGTCAAAGACGATTAATTCAAATATTAAAGGATGTTACGAAGTAATTCTGATGTTGTTTATCAGGCTTGGTCTTCGTGTTCCGGATCATCAAGCATGCGGTGCAGGTGCACCAGCACGTATTTCATGTGCGCGTCATCCACGTTGCGCTGCGAAGCGCCGCGCCAGGCGTCCAGTGCCTCGGCGTTGGACGGGAAAATGCCGATGATATCGAGGTTTTGGGGGTCTGAAAAATCGCACGTTTGCGGATCATCCACGTGGCCACCAAAGACCAGATGCAGCAACGGCTTCTTGGGTTCGGCGGCGGGTTTGCTCATGGTTGGCTTCCTTAATAAAACGCACAGCGGCAACAAACGGGCCGCACACCCTATGTAGGCGGTAGCGCCATGGCCGTCCAGTCACGAATGACGCCGCCCGCCGGACCGTGGCTTTTATTGCTTGTTTTTCAATCAATTGGACAGCTTTCCTCACTGATTTGACTTAATTATACAATCTATTTAGACTGTCTAATAATAAGTGGGGAAACACGGCTGAGGGGCGCACCACCATGATCTCGGGGATGATTTCAAGCAAGGACCTGCTGCGCGAGGCAGGCATTTCGCGGGCCACGCTGAACAACTACATTCAAATGGGCCTGCTGCCCAAGCCCGAGGTCAAGGCCGCCACCGCCAACGCCGATGATGGTGGACGTGGCACCCGGCTCGGCTACTTCCCCGCCTCCGCCGTCAAGACTCTGGAAACCGTTGCCCGGCTGAAAAAGGCCGGCATGGCCATAACCGATATCGCCGCCAAACTGGCCCCCGATGATGGGTCATTTAAAGGTGAACCGCACACCGCCAGCGTCACCCCCCTGCCCGCGCCCGGCCATGCTCAGACCCCGGGCCAGCCCATGCACCTGTCCCTCGACCAGGTAACCTGTCCGGCCTACCTGGTCAGCGCCATGTTCGAGCTGGAATGGCAAAACGATGCCGCCGGCGACCTGCTGGTCGGCACCGAGACTGTCCTTTCCGGTGACATCACCGAACGGGGCCTGTTCGCCATGTTGCTGGCGCAAGGCGGCGTGACTGAGCAATGCGAAGGGCTGGACGAACTGCTGGCCTTTCACCTGCGCATTGCCAAGAACCGCATCGCCAAGCACGTGTTGCTCAACCTCGACCCGGATTTGAGCCCTGAGCACATCGAGCGCATGGCCCAGCTTTATGATGAAGTCGAACCGCTGGAAATTGGCGAAACGGCACACACCCAGGTCAACCTCGCACCGCGTGGCGAGGCGGAAAACTGGCACAACCTTTACGCCAGTTTTTTCCGCGAGGGCATTTTCTTCGCCTATGCACCGCTGGAAGATGGCGCCAACGACCTGCTGGCGCTGTTGGCGCGGCGCGATATCGTCATCCGCGACCTGTTGAAACAACGCCGCCCCTACCTGACCCCCATGGCGGTGCTGGTGGCGGATTTGCAGAACTCGGTAAAAATATGCGCCGAGCTGCCGCCGGAAGAATACTTCGAGCTGATCAACCAAATCTGGACGGCGATGGAGCCCAAGCTGCGCAAATATTACGCCACCCACGGCAAGCACGTTGGCGACGGCATGGTCTATTACTTCTTTCCCCAGCCCGACTGCAATTACCTGCTCAACGCCATTTTGTGCGCCGAGGAAATGAAGGCGGAAATCAAGATTATTTCCCATGCCTGGGCCAAGCGCAAAAACTGGCTCAACGAACTGAAGCTTAACATCGGCCTGGTCGAGGGGCAGGAATGGTTCGGTGCCTACCAGACGCCGACCCACATCGAGTTCACTGTGCTCGGCGACACCATCAACACAGCCGGGCGCCTTTCGGATTTCGCCCGCGAAGGCACCGTATGGGCTACCAAGGCCATGCTCGCCAAGCTGAGCACGAAAGAACGCGCCGCCATTACCTATGGCATTCGCCGCGCCGGTGCCGATGGCGGCGAGATTATGGTCAAGGAAACTTATTCTCGGGTTTCCAACCTGATCGACCTCGACAACCCGAGATACGACAAGTTCAACGATATCGCGGTACTGGCGGTAACCGAAGTGCTGGATGTGGACCGGGCCGCCGGAGAAGGCTGAGCCGCCGCCCCTTTCGCCATAACCGCCTTTTGTGGTTATACTTTCCATATAAGGCGGGCATGGATGGTGGATTATGGACGAAAAAATTGAGCAACGAAAAATCAAGTCCAAGGACTACGAACGCGAGCTGAAAAAGCTGCAGGTCGAACTGGTCAAGTTGCAGGAATGGGTCCGCACTCAGGGCCTCAAGGTGGTTTTGGTGTTCGAAGGCCGCGACGCCGCCGGCAAGGGCGGCACCATCAAGCGCATCACCGAATGCATGAACCCGCGCATCTGCCAGGTGGTGGCGTTACCGGCGCCGACCGAGCGCGAAAAAACCCAGTGGTATTTCCAGCGTTATGCGGCGCACCTGCCATCGGCCGGTGAAATGGTGATTTTTGATCGCAGCTGGTATAACCGCGCCGGGGTCGAGCGCGTGCAGGGTTTTTGCAGCGACGAGGAGTATTGGGAGTTCATGCGCTCATGCCCCGAATTCGAACGCATGATCGTGCGCTCCGGCACCATCCTCATTAAATACTGGTTCTCGGTTTCCGATGAGGAACAGGAACGCCGCTTCCAGAGCCGGGTAAAAGACATCACCAAACACTGGAAGCTGAGCCCGATGGATATTGAATCGCGGAACCGCTGGGTCGAATACTCGCGCGCCAAAGATGAAATGCTGGCCCGCACCGACATTCCCGAGGCGCCGTGGTTTATTGTCGAAGGTGACGTTAAAAAGCGCGCCCGGCTGAACTGCATCCACCACCTGCTGAAGCAGATTCCATATGAGAACGTCATTCCCGAACACGTCAGCCTGCCGCCGCGCCCCAAGAGCGCGGACTACGTGCGCCCACCCAAGGCGAGCCACAACATCGTGCCGGATTTTGATTAGGTTGGTGCTTTCATTCCGGTGGCGGCCGGCGTGTTGGGCGTGGAATGCAGGGCGAAGGAATCCTGAGGTGCGATAACCTCAATCGTTCTTCGGCCCACGACGTGTATTTTCGGCATATGGCGTGCCATCGCGTTGCGTAAACAGGGCGGGCTTTCCATCAAGATGCGCCACCATGTCGATATCAGAATAATGCCCGACATCCTCCTTGACGCGGGTTCCCATTTCAAGAATCAAGGTTTCGCCGTTTGATCGGTTTTGCAGGCAATGGCCATTGTCATCACCTGCCTTGAAGCCCGCTGCATCGCCCGCGTTCAAGATTTCATCACCGTCGTCGGAAACCAGCACGACCTCGCCCGACAAGACATATATGAATTCGTCTGCATGGGTATGCCAATGCCGCTGGCTCGACCACGCCCCCGGCGGCAGGCGCAACAGATTGACGCCAAATTGTGTCAGCCCTGCAATATCGCCAAGCTTCTGGCGTTCGCGTGTCCGGCACGGCTGATCAAATGGTGTCGGGTATAACGTCCCGATAACCGTCTGGATCTGCGAAACGTCGATGCGCTTTCCCATTATTCTCCCCCCTTTTTTGTCTAATGCAAAACGTGCAGGCCGATTGGCCCCTCACCCATACCGCTCTTCTTTCCACGGATCACCGTTGTTGTGATAGCCGCGCACTTCCCAGAAACCGGGTGCGTCCTTGTCTAAAAACGTGATGTGCTTGACCCACTTGGCACTTTTCCACAAATACAGCTTTGGGATAATGGGCCTGATCGGCCCGCCGTGATCGCGCGTCAGCGCCTCGCCGTTCCACGAATGGACCAACGTCACATCGTCGTCGTCAAAGGCTTTTAAAGGCACGTTGGTGGTATAGCCATCGTGGCAATGAAAGATCATGAACGCAGCCTCGGGCTTCGGCTTGACGATGGACAAAAAATGTTTGGCCGAAACCCCCTGCCACGTGTTGTCGTAACGCGACCACGTGGTAACGCAATGAATATCGGTGGTGATTTCTATTTGCGGCTGGGCGTGAAAAGCGTTCCAGTCCCAATCAATGGGGTTTTCAACCAGCCCCGAAACCGTCAAGCGCCAGTCCTTGGGATCGATGGCCGGTCGGGCACCGAGATCGAGGACGGGAAAATCGCCCGTCAGGCGCTGGCCCGGTGGCAGGCGCGGCTTGGTCTTTTCCGCCGGAGCCTCGGCGGGCTTTTCGCTGCTCATACCCCGCCCGTCCTGCGCCCACTGTTCCTTGGTGGCGATAAGCTTTTCCTTGATGTCACTGAGGAAGGAGCCTGCGCCCTCGCCGGTCAGCTTTTTTTCAAGATCATCGCTCATGGTTGGTTATTCTCTCCGCGGGGCGATTAAGTTACACATGGATTACACCGCCGCCGACATTAACCCTGTTTGTGGCTCATCATCCGCGCCTTGTCGCGCTTCCAGTCGCGGTCCTTGGTGGTCTGGCGTTTGTCCGCCTTGTGCTTGCCCTTGGCGAGGCCCAGTTCCACCTTGGCGATGCCACGGTCATTGAAATAAAGCTTGAGCGGCACAATGGTCATGCCATCGCGCGCAATGGCGGCGGCCAGCTTGTCAATTTCGCGCCGGTGTAACAAAAGTTTCCGCTGGCGTTTCGGTTCGTGGCTGAAATGGCTGGCGCCACTGTATTCCGGTATATAGGCACTGCTGAGATACAATTCACCGTTTTTTTCCACCGCGTAGGCGTCGCCGATGGTGGCGTGGCCCTGTCGTAACGACTTGACCTCGCTGCCGTAAAGCTGGATTCCAGCTTCAAGGGTGTCTTCAATGAAATAATTGTGGCGCGCCTTGCGGTTGGTCGCGGCAACGTTATCGGCTTTTTTCTTGCCCTTGTTTTTTCCGGCCATAATGGTTGTCCCCGCGCACGTTAAGCTTAACCCAGAAGGTTCGCGGATTTGAGCGCGGCCTTGACCTGTGCCTTGCTGAAATCAGCAATTTCACAAAGCGGTAACCGCATTTCGGCCGAACAAAGCCCCAGCAGCTCGGCGGCGTATTTCGCCGGGCCGGGGCTGGATTCACAAAACATGGCGCTGTGCACCGGAATAAGGATGTCCTGTATTTCGGTGGCGCGGCGGGTGTCGCCCGCGTTCCATGCCTTGTGCATTTCAGAACACAAAGCAGGCGCAATGTTCGACGTTACCGAAATGCAGCCGTGGCCACCGGCGGCCAAAAACGGAATGGCCGTGGCGTCTTCACCAGACAGCTGGCAGAAGTCGCCACCTAACGCCTGCTTGGTGACGATGGGGCGCGCCAGATCGGACGTTGCATCCTTGACACCGACGATGTTGGTCAGCTTCGCAAGCCGGGTCATGGTTTCAACCGTCATATCAACAATGGAACGCCCCGGTATGTTGTAAATGAAGATGGGCGTATCAACCGCGTTGTGGATCGCCTCATAATGACGATAAAGCCCCTCTTGTGTCGGCTTGTTGTAATACGGCGTCACCACCAGCAAAGCATCGGCGCCCGCACCGGCGGCGTGGACGGCCAGGTCTACGGCTTCGCTGGTCGAATTGGAACCGGCACCGGCCATGACGTGGATTTTATCTTTAGCCACCTCAAGGCACAGCTCGACCACGTGCTTGTGCTCATCATGCGTAAGCGTCGGCGATTCACCCGTGGTGCCACATGGCACAACGCCGTCGGTGCCCTGATCGATCTGCCACTGGACAAAGTCCTGGAAGGCTTTTTCATCAACGGCACCACCGTTCTTGAACGGGGTGATGAGGGCGGTAAATGAACCTTTAAACAACGTCGCGACTCCAGATCTTCAAAACAATGGGGTTTCCTACATTAAGACCGGACATTACCCCTAAAAACCGCCCAGCGTAAAGCGTTCCGGCCCCGGCCCACGGTCGTCACAAGACACCCGCGAGACCCGCGCCTTGATGCCACACCGCCGAAAGCGTAGGTTTCAAGGCAGATGCTGGCTCAAATCACCACCTGCCCGCCGCCCCGGACGACGGACCGAACGCCCCCACTGCCGTGGGTGGCCGCGCTGATCGCCGTGCTGATCGCTATGGTGTTGCTGGTTGTCCCGGTTTTGGTCAACACGGCAGCAGCAGCCACGGACGGCCAGCCCAAGGTCATGCGAAAGCCGGCTCCGCCCGCAGCCTCCACCGAGAAGCTTTCATCGGGGCGCAAGGCGCCGCTATCGAAGGCCGATGGCGGGCACCTTAAAAGCGCGCTCGATGGGCTGACCACGAAAAGCTGGCGCCAGGTCAGCCGCCACATCGGGCAAATCAAGAATCCGCTGGCGCGCAATCTTGCCCTTTGGCACCTATACACCACACCGGGCAGCCCCGGGCGCTTTGAAGCCGTGAGCGCCTTTGTTGCAACCGTTACCGACTGGCCCCGGCAAAAAACACTGGCCCGGCGTATAGAAGAAACCCTGCCCGCGGCATGGGCGCCCGATAAGGTGCTGGCTTATTTCGGCAAGCACGGCAAACCGGTATCGTTGATGGGCCGGGTGCGCGTTGCCGAGGCGTGGCTGGATCTGGAAAAGAAAAATAAAAAACCCGCCGATGCCGAGACCGTTGGTGAAATTCGAAAATTATGGGTTAGCGGTAATTTTACACGCTCACAGGAAAAACGGTTTTACAAAAAACACAAAAAACTGCTGACGGCGGATGACCATCTGAAACGCCTCGACCGGTTAATCTGGGCCGGAAGAAACTGGCCCGCCCGGCGCCAGCTATGGAAAGTGGGCAAGGAAGACCGCAAGCTGGCAGTGGCACGCATCTGGCTGATGAACCGCGAAGGCAACGTCGACAAGGCCATTGCCGAGGTTCCAGAGCACCTGAAAAACGATGCCGGGTTGCTTTATGAGCGCCTGCGCTGGCGACGGCGCAAGGATAAGTTTGAAAGCGCCGCCGAGCTGTTGTTAAACCCGCCTGTAAACCTTTCCGGAATAATGGTGCGCCCCGAAAAATGGTGGCGCGAACGGGCTTATCTTGCGCGCGCCATCCTGCGCAAGGGCGACGCCAAAAGCGCTTACCGCCTTGCCGCCGAACACGGCCTGCCGGGCGAATTTATCTCTGAAACCGCCGAAGCGGAATGGATGGCAGGGTGGATTGCACTCAGCTTTCTGGAGCAACCGGGCCGGGCCATCAAGCACTTCGGGAACATGCTGGCCATTGTGCGCTTTCCTGTAAGCGTGGCGCGGGCCGAATACTGGATTGGCCGTGCCCTGGAAGCCGCCGGAAAAACCAACGACGCGCGTTCGCGCTATACGCTGGCGGCGCTTCACAGCACCACCTATTACGGCCAGTTGGCCGAGGCGAAACTACACCTGCGCCGGACAGCGCCAATACAGCCTTTAAAACGCAAGGCACCTTCCGAAACCCGCGAACATCAGTTGCTCGAACGCCAACCCCTGACCAGCGCCATTAACATGCTGGCCCAGATTGACGAACATCGCCGGATGCGACCTTTTATTATGGCCCTGAATGCGCGAGCCGACACGCCGACATGGCAGGCGGCGGTGGCGGCGCTGGCCCGAAAAAGCGGGCGCCCCGACCTTGCCATCCGCATTGCGAAGGCGGCCCATCAGAACGGCACGCCGCTGGGCCGTGATGCCTACCCCACGCTTCAACCGCCGAAGGTAACGGGCGACAACGCGGTGGAGACCGCCCTGGTGCTGGCCGTTATCCGACAGGAAAGTGCTTTTTACCCCGGTGCCAAAAGCCACGCCGGGGCCCGCGGCCTGATGCAGATTCTGCCCGCCACGGCAAAGCGGGTGGCCAAGGCCAACCGCCTGCCCTATTCACGCGACCGCCTGACGGGCGACCCGAATTACAACCTGCAACTGGGGCAGCTTTACCTGAGCGGCCTTATTGATGATTTTGATGGCTCTTATGTTCTGGCGCTGGCGGGATACAACGCCGGGCCAAGCCGGGCGCAGCGCTGGATGCGCGAATTCGGCGACCCGCGAAAAGCAAAGACCGATATTGTCGACTGGGTGGAAAACATTCCCTTTGTTGAAACGCGCGATTATGTGCAGCGCGTTATGGGCAACCTGAACGTTTACCGCCGCCAGAACGGCGATGGGCGATACGCCATTGAAGTGGCGCAAAAACCAAATTAAAAATTGAAGGACTTCGCGGCCGAACGTTACTTTCCGGCGGCGACTTTCTTGGCGTCCGGCTTGGTGGCGGAAGAGGAATCATTTTCTGATTCCGGAACCTTGCCCTGAGCCTGCCCCTTGTTCATCACCAGATTGACGCGGTCTTCAGTTACCGGCGTAATCGTCTCGGTCATGCGCGTGATGTGGCCTTCAATATAGGCGCCCTCGTCAATGGACAGGTTTTCATGCAACACGTCGCCAATAACATGCGCCGTCTTTGCCAGATGAACGGTCTTTGCTTTTATCTGGCCGTTGATGCTGCCGTGAATGCGAATGGTATCGGCGTAAATCTCACCCTTGATTTTGGCGGTTTCACCAACCAGCAACACCTTGCTTTTGATGTCACCAATAACTTCGCCGTCAATCTGGACTTCACCGCCGCTGATGATGTCACCGGAAACGGTAAGGTCGGAGCTGATGATCGAAGGAACGGACGATTTTGCACGTTCGCTCGCGGACTGATCAATCGATTTGCTATTCCTGGAAAACATAACGACCTGCCTTTATAAATTTCATGGGGTCGAGGCCCTTGTCACGGAACAAGATCTCATAATGCAAATGCCGCCCGGTGCTGCGCCCGGTGCTACCTATAACACCAATGGGGTCACCAAACGCAACCTCCTGGCCTTTCTTGACGTCAATCTTGGCCAGGTGACCATAACGGGTCTTGATGCCGGCGCCGTGGTCAATCACAACCACCTTGCCGTAATTACCTTTCCACCCGGCGTAGGTCACCTTGCCAGGCGCCGTGGTGTAGGCCTTGGCACGCGGCGTCGAGCCCATGTCCAGGCCGTAATGCATGCTCCACTTTTTCTTGATCGGGTCGCGGCGCTTGCCGAAATTGCTGGTGATGTAATAAGACATCAACGGCGGTGCCATGGGCATTTTTTTCATGACAGATTGAAGCGTGTCGGAATACGCCAGACGGTTATCAAGATTGGATAATTTAGAGGCCAGACGCCCGGCGGGGCGTCCGTCGGCGTTAAGGGGAATAAACGGCCCGCCCTGTCCGGCTACAATGTCGTCATCGCTCGCCATTATGTCATTCACATCAAGGCCGGCAATTTCGATCAGGCGTTCCATGTTGGTAATCTGCACATCCGTTTGTTCGGTCAGGCGATCAACGGTGCTGTTTTCATTTTCTTCAAGATCAACCAGCTTGTTTTCAAGCACCTTGATATCGCGGCGCATCTGGGTGCTGGCCAACAACGCCGAGTTGCGTTCGGTCAGGGCAGCCTGCAAGTCAACCTCGATGGTGTTCAGGTCATCTTTAATCGAGAAGTTGCGCTGCGCCAGCGACTGCACCTTGTTTTCAACGTCATCAAGACGGCTTTTCATGGTGGTGCGCGCAATTTCGATATCGGCGCGCGCGCGGCGCGAACCCTTCAGGCTCTTCAGGTCTTCCTGTAATTTCGTATTCTGCCCCGCAAGGCCCAGCATCAAGGCGTGGTTTTCTTCAAGGTCGACCACAATGCCGGAAAATCTTTTCTGGTAGTCAGAGACCTCGCCCAGCAGCGAACGATAAGCCACCCGCACATCGGCGATCTGGGCGTCCTTATTGATCAGTTCCAGCTCATGGACGAACACCGACATGGATGTATAGCTCACCCATGAGCCCGCCATCAGCAAAACACCCGCCACCGCGCCCTGAAGGCGGTGCGACAGGTTGAGGCATGAAATCTTGCCGTCGGAACGAAAAACAATCTGGCGAAACGGGAACAAGATACGCAGGCGCGTGTCGAACTTGTCGACCGCCCCCATTATCAATCCCCGGCGCTTAACCGGTGTGGCCCCTTGGTTTGTGGCCCCCATTTGGTCGTCCCCTTCCTCAACTTCGGTCTTAATGCGGCACCGAACACCTGCCTGCGCCTTGGCTGCGCACTGGCTGATTGGCTATTGGCTATAGCACGACCAACCCCGAGCCGTCGGTGATATTCATCGCCGCAGGGCTAGTCGTTTGATTCCACAAGTAAAATAGTGCTTCCCCGAGCCCGCGGCAAGGGCCATTTCAACGGCTCCCGGGCGACCGCACCCATTTTTCAGGCCGGACTTGCGCGCAGTGCTATAAGTGGTTGTAATATAAGCCTTCAAAAGGGAATCGAAGCATGGCTGAAAGCCCCCATCCAACCGCCAGCCGGGCCGCTAACCTGGTGGCTACCGTCTTCGGCGCTGGCAATATGCCCAAGGCGCCCGGCACATGGGGTTCCCTGGTGGCCCTGCCGCTGGCCTGGGGGTTGCAGGCGTGGGGCGGCAACGTTGCGCTGGCCGGTGCCATTGTCGTGGTTTTTGCCCTCGGCATCTGGAGCAGCGCCCTTTACATGGAAAAGACCGGCAGTCACGACCCCGGTGCCATCGTTATCGACGAAGTGGCGGGTCAGTGGGTGGTGTTGCTGGCCGTGGCCAACCCGTTTCAGCCCGATGCCATTGTTTACGCCGTCGCCTTCGGGCTGTTTCGATTTTTCGACATCGTCAAGCCGTGGCCCATTTCATGGGCCGACAAAAACATCAAAGGTGCCTTTGGCGTCATGTTCGACGATGTGCTGGCCGGTGTGGCTGGCGCGGCGGTATTATATGGGCTGGTCACCTGGATGGGGCTTTGAGCATGTTTCCGGAAATTCTCAACATCATGGCCGAAGACCTGGTCGCCCAGTGCCGTAAAAACAACCTCATGGTGACGTTGGCGGAATCATGCACCGGCGGGCTGGTTGCCGGTTGCCTGACGTCGGCACCCGGGGCGTCGGAAGTGTTCGAAATCGGCTTCGTTACCTATGCCAACACGGCCAAGCACGGCTTGCTCGGCGTGGCCGATGAACTGCTCAAGCAACACGGCGCGGTTTCCGAGGAAGTCGCCCGCGCCATGGCCGAAGGGGCGATGAAAAACGCCGACGCCGATTTGGCCGGCGCCATCACCGGCATTGCCGGGCCGGGCGGTGGCACGGCGGAAAAGCCCGTCGGCCTGGTGCACATGGCGGTGGCGCGCAAGGGGCATGAAACGCGGCACGAAAAACACCTTTATAAGGGCGAGCGCGAACGGGTGCGCCTTCAGGCGGCGGAGAGTATATTGAAAATGTTAAATGCGATGGCGGGTGAATGAGGCGTTAGCCGTACAGCACCCCGGCGCGGGTCACAAACGCATCGACCATTTTATGGGTGGCGTCCTCGAACACCCGGCCGATGGCGCCTTCCAGCAGTGCCGAGCGAAACGAGAAGTCGATTTCAAAATGAACTTCCGAGCCGCCGTCACCAGAAGGCGTAAAACGCCAGTCGGTTTCCAGGTGCTCGAACGGGCCGTTTGAATCCACCACATGAATGTGATCCGGCCTTTCGAAGGTTACTTTTGATGTATAGGTCTCGCGGAACACTTTAAAACCAATGGCCATGTCGGCCAGCATTTCGCCTTCCGTTTTTGAATTGATGCGCGTCGAAACGCACCACGGCAAAAATTCCGGATACTTCGCCACGTCCAGCACCATGTCGAACATCTGCTCAGGCGTGAACGAAAGCGTGCGGGTTTCTGAATGTGCCGGCATTACGCGCCTCGCGCCGCCTTGAGGGCCGCAAAATCCTTATCGGCGTGATAGCTCGAGCGCGTCAACGGCGTGGCCGAGACCAGCAAAAACCCCTTCGTCGCGCCCGCCGTTGTGTAACGGGAAAATTCTTCCGGCGTTACGAAGCGCTCAATGGCGGCGTGTTTTGGCGTCGGCGCCAGATACTGGCCGATGGTGATGAAGTCAACGTTATGGGCGCGCATGTCGTCCATCACGGCATAAACTTCTTCTTCGCTTTCTCCAAGCCCGACCATGATGCCCGATTTGGTGAACACACCGGGTTCAATTTCCTTAGCGCGCTTTAAAAGATTCAGCGAGTGGGCATAATCGGCCCCCGGGCGCACGTTGCGGTATAAACGGGCCACGGTTTCAAGGTTGTGGTTGAACACATCGGGCTTCGCCGCCACCACCGTTTCCAGTGCGCCATCCTTGCCGCGAAAGTCCGGTGTTAAAACCTCAATGGTGGTTTGTGGTGCTGCTTTGCGGATGGCCGCTATGGTTTTGGCAAACTGTTCGGCGCCGCCATCATCGAGGTCATCGCGGTCGACGGACGTAACCACCATGTGTTTCGCGCCCATGACGCGGGCGACCTCGGCGGTGTTTTCCGGCTCCATGGGGTCAAGCGCGCCGGGCTTGCCGGTGGTGACGTTGCAAAAGGCGCAGGCGCGGGTGCAGATCTCGCCCAAAATCATCACCGTGGCGTGTTTTTGCGACCAGCATTCACCGATGTTGGGGCACGCCGCTTCCTCGCACACGGTGGAAAGGTTTTTATCGCGCAGCAGATTGCGCGTTTCGCCATAAGCCGCCGACGTTGGCGCCTTGACGCGGATCCACTTCGGCTTGCGCAGGACGGGGTTGTCCGGGTTCCTGACTTTTTCCGGATGGCGCGGGCGCGCTTTATCGGTGGCGGGGGCAACGGTCATTTAACAGCATCCACACCCTTCGCCGCCCGGTTTTTTCGCCATGATGATGGCCGAGGCCACATAGTTTTCAACGCCCCTGCCCGGTGCCCAGTCGGCAATACCGGCGCGACTTTCTTCCTTCACATCAATGACGATGTTCTCGAACCCGGCTTCGCTAAGCCACGTTTGCAAATCGGCAACCATGGACGCCCCGGTCACGCAGCCGGAAAGCAGGTGGTCATCATCGGCAAAGTCATCGGGGAACGGGTCCGTCTGCACCACATCGGAAACGGCCAACCGCCCACCCGGCTTCAGCACACGAAAGGCCTCGCGCAACACCTGCGCCTTGTTGGGCGAAAGGTTGATAACGCAATTTGAAATGATAACGTCGCCGGTTTCATCGGCGATGGGCATATACTCAATTTCACCGAGGCGGAACTCGACGTTCTGGTAACCGCCCTTTTCAGCGTTGGCGCGCGCCTTGGCCAGCATTTCGTGGGTCATGTCGATGCCGATAACGCGCCCACCCGAACCCACCTTGCCCGAAGCGAGAAAGGCGTCAAACCCGGCACCGGCGCCGAGGTCGATAACCACTTCGCCGGGCATCATTTCGGCAATGGCCTGCGGGTTGCCGCAACCGAGGCCGAGGTTGGCACCTTCGGGCACCAGGTCCATCTCCGCCTTCGAGTAACCGAAAAACGCGCTCATGGCTTCTGCGGTGGGAATTTCCACATCATCGCCCGGACCGCATGACGTGCCCGGTGCGCAGCAACCGGAGTTGCCGCCCTGCTTGGCGATGGTGGCGTAGCTTTCGCGTACGGTTTTGCGGACGTCGTGTGAATTGGATTCTGGCAATGGCTTTACTCCGTTAATCAGGTTTGCAAGTTAACACTTCGTGGCACAATCGCCAGCATCTCCCTGACAGCAATTGTCGGTCAAAAACGCGATCAGCGCATTCATTTGTTCAAAATCTGCCGCATGAATCAGGTGTCGCCCTTCGCGCGTACAGCGCACCAGCCCGGATTGCTTCAATTGGCTGAGGTGATGATTGAGGGTGGCCCCGGCAATGCCGAGGCGTTCACCGATCTCACCCACCGCCAGCCCCTTGGGCCCTTCCTCGACCAATATGCGGAAGATATCCAGACGACTTTGCTGGGCCAGTGCGCTCAGCGCGGTTACGATTTCTATCTTATCCATACTTCTAGATATATAGAAATGACCTGTGCGTCAAGCGGCAAATGCGGCCCTGACGCGGCCCTAAAAATGGATCACCCGGCCATACGCATCGAGTACGCTTTCGTGCATCATCTCACTTAAAGTGGGGTGCGGGAACACGGCGGCCATCAGGTCCAGTTCGGTGGTTTCCAGCCCCATGGCGATGCCGTAGCCCTGGATCAACTCGGTGACCTCGGCGCCGACCATGTGGGCGCCCAGCAGCTCGCCGGTTTTTTCATCAAACACGGTTTTGACCATGCCTTCGTCCTCGCCCAGCGCAATGGCCTTACCGTTGCCCTGAAACGGGAAGCGGCCGACGCGAACTTTAAGGCCGCGCTTGATGGCCTCGGCTTCCGTCAGGCCAACGGACGCCACCTGCGGGCGGCAATAGGTGCAGCCGGGAATCAATTCCGTTTTAAGGGGGTGCGCGGTTTTTAATCCGGCAATCTTTTCAACGCAAAGTGTTCCTTCGTGCGACGCCTTGTGGGCCAGCCACGGCGGCCCGGTCAGGTCGCCGATGGCATAAACGCCCGCCTCGCCTGTCTGGCACCATTCGTTGGTCAGGACGTGCGTGCGGTCCACTTTAATTTTCGTGCCTTCGAGGCCGATGTTTTCCACATTGCCGACAATACCGGCGGCGACGATAACGCGGTCAAAGGTTTGCTCTTCCGTCTTGCCGCCCGCTTCAATGGTGGCGGTGACCGTGTTCTTGGTTTTCTTGAAGCCCTTGACGCCCGCCTTGGTGATAATCTTCATGCCGTCTTTGATGAGGCTTTTTTCGAGGAAGGCGGAAATCTCGGCGTCTTCGGCGGGCACGATGCGGTCCAGCACCTCAACCACGGTGACGTCCGCGCCCAGCGTGTGGAAGAAACTGGCAAACTCGATGCCGATGGCGCCGCTGCCGACGACCAGCAGCCTTTTAGGCACGCTGTCGGGCACCAGTGCTTCTTTATAAGACCACACCAGCTTGCCGTCCGGTTCCATGCCGGGCAGCACGCGCGCCCGCGCCCCGGTGGCGAGGATGATGTGCTTGCCTTGCAAGTCTGCGACCGGCTTGTCGTTCTTGGTAACTTTGACTTTTCCCGCACCGTTCAGCTTGCCAAAACCGTCAAACACCGTGACCTTGTTTTTCTTTAACAGATGACCGACACCGCCGTTAAGGCGCTTGGCGACCTTGCGTGAACGATCAACCACGGCCGGTAAATCAAAATCCACATCACGGGCGCTGAGGCCAAAGCTCTTGGCGTTTTGCATCAGGTGAAACACTTCGGCAGATCGCAATAGCGCCTTGGTCGGGATGCAGCCCCAGTTAAGACAGATGCCACCCAAGTGACGGTCTTCGACCAGCGCCACTTTCATCTTTAACTGTGCGGCACGAATGGCGGCAACATACCCGCCCGGCCCGCCGCCGATGATCACGAGGTCGAAGTTATTGTCAGCCATGATGCTTCTCCCTCTTCTTATAACGCCAGCGTCATCGGTTCTTCGATGATGCGCTTGAACTCGGCCATGAATTCGGCCCCAACCGCACCGTCCACCGCGCGGTGGTCGGCGGAAAGCGTGCAGCTCATGACGGTGGCGATGGCCAGCGCACCGTTTTTAACCACCGGGCGCGGTTCACCGGCGCCAACCGCAAGGATGCAGCTTTGCGGCGGGTTGATGATGGCGGCAAACTCGCGCGTGCCATACATTCCCAGATTGGAAATGGTGAAACCGCCGCCGGTGTATTCTTCCGGCATCAACTTGCCTTCACGGGCGCGGCCGGCCAGCGCCTTAACCTCGGCGGAAACCTCGGCAATGCCCTTGGCGTCGGCGTCGCGAATAACCGGCGTAATCAACCCACCTTCGGTAGCCACGGCAACGGAAATATCAACGCTCTGGTACTGGCGGATGAAATCGCCGAACCACGACACGTTGGCCGTTGGCACGTTTTTCAGCGCCAGCGCCACCGCCTTGATGATGATGTCGTTGACCGAGATTTTGTATTGCGGCTTGTCGCCGTTCATGGGTGCGGCGTCGTTGAGGCGCTTTCGCATATCGAGCAGGTTGTCGATTTTGCAATCCACCGTCAGGTAGAAATGCGGCACCGTTTGCTTGGATTCCTGCAGGCGCCGGGCGATGGTCTTGCGCATGGCGTTGTTGGGCACATCGGTGAAACGCACACCTTCCATCGGCGGTGGTGGCGCCATGGTGGTTGCGGCGGAACCGGCGGCTGGTGCGGGCATCTGTCCCGGCTGTGCGCTTTCCACGTCGCGCTTGACGATGCGCCCGCGCGGGCCGCTGCCCTGAACGCTGGCCAGGTTGACGCCGCGTTGCGATGCAATGCGCCGGGCCAGCGGCGAGGCGATGGTGCGCCCGGCATTTATAGTTGCTGTAGGAACAGCCGCTTGCACAACAGGCGCGGTAGGTGTGTGGCCCACTGGCGCACTGGCGGTATCGCCCGCCTCAGGTAAGGGCGCGGCAGTTGGTGCTGCGGCGGGCGCGGTGGAAGGTTTGTAGCCCTTGAGCGCCGATGCGTCTTCGCCGTCTTCCAGCAACAACGCAATGGGCGTGTTAACAGCCACGCCTTCGGTTCCGGCAGGGATGAGTATTTTACCAACCGTGCCTTCGTCGGCGGCTTCCACTTCCATGGTTGCCTTGTCGGTTTCAATTTCACAGACCACGTCGCCGGAATTGACCTTGTCGCCTTCCTTGACTTCCCATTTGGTCAGGTTGCCTTCGGTCATGGTCGGTGAAAGCGCGGGCATGAGGATTTCGATGGGCATTATGTTTTCCCTTCCCCTACTTGTACGCGACCGACTTTGCCGCCGCCGCAATTTTTGCGGCATCGGGCAAGGTCAAGGCCTCAAGGTTGGCGGCGTAGGGCATGGGCACGTCTTCGCCATGCACGCGCACCACGGGGGCGTCGAGGTCGTCAAACGCCAGTTCCATCATCTTGGCGGCGATTTCCGCGCCGATGCCGGATTGCGGCCAGCCTTCCTCGACGCTGACCAGGCGATTGGTTTTTTGCACCGAGGTGACGATGGTGTCGGTATCGAGCGGGCGCAACGTGCGCAGGTTGATGACCTCGGCGTCAATACCATCGGCGGCCAGCAGGTCTGCGGCTTCCAGCGCCACGCCGACCATGCGCGAAAAAGCGGTGATGGTGACATCGTTGCCGGCGCGTTCCACCTTGGCCTTGCCGATGGGGATTACAAAGTCGTCAGCTGCCGGAACATCAAACGACTGGCCGTACATCATTTCGTTTTCCATGAACACAACCGGGTTGGGGTCGCGGATGGCGGCCTTCAACAAACCCTTGGCGTCAGCGCCCGACCACGGTGCGACCACCTTCAGGCCCGGCACCTGTGAATACCACGCGGCAAAACACTGCGAATGTTGCGCCGCCACGCGCGAGGCAGCGCCATTGGGGCCGCGAAACACAATGGGGCAACCCATTTGCCCGCCCGACATATAAAGCGTCTTGGCCGCCGAATTGATAATGTGATCCATCGCCTGCATGGAAAAGTTCCACGTCATGAACTCAACAATGGGTTTCAGTCCGCCGAACGCCGCACCAACGCCAAGGCCGGCAAAGCCCAGTTCGGTGATGGGGGTGTCAATAACGCGGGTGTCGCCGAATTCATCGAGCAGGCCCTGCGAAACTTTATACGCACCCTGATACTGGGCGACTTCCTCGCCCATCAGGAAAACGTTTTCATCGGTGCGCATTTCCTCGGCCATGGCGTCGCGCAGGCTTTCGCGCACCGTTTGCGTAATCATTTCGCCATCGTATTCTGGCTCCAGCGCACTGGCGGTACCGCCCGCCTCAGGTAAATGCGCGGAAGGCATGTGGCTCTCCGGCGCACTGGCGGTATCGCCCGCCTCAGGTACGGGCGCGGCAACTGACGGTGTGTAACCATCCAGCGCACTGGCGTTTTCGCCGTCTTCCAGCAACAACGCAATGGGCGTGTTAACAGCCACGCCTTCGGTTCCGGCAGGGATGAGTATTTTACCAACCGTGCCTTCGTCGGCGGCTTCCACTTCCATGGTTGCCTTGTCGGTTTCAATTTCACAGACCACGTCGCCGGAATTGACCTTGTCGCCTTCCTTGACTTCCCACTTGGTGAGATTGCCTTCGGTCATGGTCGGTGAAAGCGCGGGCATGAGGATTTCGATGGGCATTTTGTTTCCTCCCCTTACCCGTTGACCAGAATGTCGGTGTAAAGCTCAGTCAGATCGGGCTCCGGGCTTTGCTTGGCGAATTCTGCCGCTTCGGTGACGATGGCCTTGATCTCGCCATCTATTTCCTTGAGCTTCGCTTCGTTGGCGGCTTTGGTTTTCAAGATTAACGCCCGCAGGTTGTCGATGGGGTCTTGTTCCTGGCGCACCTTGGAAACCTCATCCTTGGAACGATACTTCGCCGGGTCACTCATGGAATGGCCACGGTAACGATAGGTCATCATTTCCAGAATGAACGGGCCGCCGCCCTTGCGAATGTGGTCGGTAGCGCGCTGGGCAGCATCGCGCACCGCCAGCACGTCCATGCCATCCACCTGTTCACCGGGAATGCCGTGGGCGGCGCCACGATGGTAAAGGTCGGTGGTGGCAGATGCGCGCTCGATGGAAGTGCCCATGCCGTATTTGTTGTTTTCAATAATGTAAAGCACCGGCAGCCGCCACAGCGACGCCATGTTGAAACTTTCGTACACCTGCCCCTGGTTGACGGAACCGTCGCCGAAATAGGTGTAGCAAACCCCGCCATCTTTTTTGTAACGGTGCGCAAACGCCAGCCCGGTGCCGATTGGCACCTGTGCGGCAACAATGCCGTGGCCGCCGTAAAAGTTTTTTTCGCGGCTGAACATATGCATGGAACCGCCCTTGCCGCGTGAGTAGCCGCCTTCGCGCCCGGTCAGTTCGGCC
The DNA here is from genome assembly GCA_965602455.1 of uncultured Thalassospiraceae bacterium. Classification (GTDB taxonomy): domain Bacteria; phylum Pseudomonadota; class Alphaproteobacteria; order Rhodospirillales; family Magnetovibrionaceae; genus CBFCYL01. The sequence goes on from CBFCYL010000020.1 coordinate 32,946, forward strand.
ATCACGCCTTTGGGGTCCATGTCGCAGGCCAGCATGTGGCCGTGGTCACGATAGCTGGTGATGACGCTGTCTTGCGGGTTGGCGGTGGACTGCGCGCCGATGACAACCGCTTCCTGGCCGATGTACAAATGACAGAAGCCGCCGATGGTGCCCATGCCATATAATTGCCCGGCCTTTTCCTCGAAACGGCGGATCAGCAGCATCTGGCGATAAAAGCCGAGCAGCGCTTCGGGCGTTGCGGCCAATGTGCCGGATTTCTTTTTGCTTTTGGGTTTGGTCTTGGCCTTGGCTGCAGGCTTCTTGCTGGCGGCTTTTGCCATCGGGCGGTCTCCTCAGGTGCGACTCAGGACAATGCGGGCCGGAATGAAGATGCTTCAGGAAGTGGTAAATGGCACGTGAGGGGGAATCTACCCCGCCACGGCGTTTATGGCAAGAAATAGAAGGCCATATAACACTATGTTTTATAGGTATTAATTACGTTTAACCGTGTTTTAGTTAATCCTGTGGATTATTCCCATAAGCCCGCTCCACCCGGGCGATAGTGACGGAATAGGTTTCGTACCATTCAGCCTTGCCCTGCGCCTGGGCCTCAAGGTGCCGGGGGGTTTCGCGCCAGTGGGCAATGTCGGCCTCGCGTTGCCAGTAACAGACCGTAATGCCGGTGCCGTCTTCATCGCGCGCACTTTCCAGCCCTAAAAATCCGGGTTGCTCATGGCACGACGCCACCATTTCATCGGCCATGTTTTCGTAGGCCGCGATGTCAGCATCGGGCTTCAATTTTGAGGTGAATATAACCGCGTAACAGCCGGAAGTTATTGCGGTTTCAGGCTTTCCCATCAGCGATCCGTTCCCAGGGTTGTAACCTCGCCGGGGTCCATCAGCACCATGTCTTCGGGGTTGCCATAGCCCAGCAACAGCCGGGCGCGTTCTCCCAGCATGTCGCGGTCGATGCTGTCGGGGTGCAACTGGCGGGCGCGGGCTTCAAGGCGGGATCGTCGTTCGCTCAGGCGGGCGCGCTCTGTTTCCAGCTCGGCGACCTGGCGTTCCAGCTTGCCCAGCGCAATAACGCCGCGGTCGCCCTGCAACGCGTGATAGGCGAAGTAGACCACGAACGTAATGGCCACCACCGGGCCCGTTACCTGGCGGGCGTGATGAACGATTTCGCGAAAAAAGCCCATGGGTTCGCGCGGCCTTTCTACCTCCATCGGTGCTGCGTTCTGCAAACACCAAGCTACCCCACCGGCAAAACGGCAGGGTGTAGCCCCCTTATTATGAAGCTGAAAGGATTAAGAACGCCTTAGCGCACCCTTAGCGCAAGATGGAACGCCCGGCGTAGGTGGCCTTCGGCCCCAGCTCTTCGGCAATGCGGATGAGCTGGTTGTATTTGGCCAGCCGGTCCGAACGCGACAACGAGCCGGTCTTGATTTGCCCGGCGTTGGTAGCCACCGCAATGTCGGCGATGGTGGCGTCTTCGGTTTCACCCGAACGGTGCGAGATAACGGCCGTGTATTTGGCCCCGTGTGCCATGTCGACGGCGGCCAGCGTTTCGCTCAGCGTGCCGATCTGGTTGACCTTGACCAAAATGGAATTGCCCGTGGCGCTGTCGATGCCCTGTTTCAGGCGCTTGGGGTTGGTCACGAACAAATCGTCACCCACAAGCTGCACCGTGGCGCCAACTTCATCGGTAAGCGTTTTCCAGCCGTCCCAGTCGTCTTCGGCCATGCCGTCTTCGATGGAGAAAATGGGGTATTGTTTTGTCAGGTCGACCAGATACGCCACCATTTCATCGGACGAAAGCGATTTGCCCTCGCCCTTCAGCTCATATTTGCCGTTCACGTAAAACTCGGTCGAGGCCGCATCCAGCGCCAGCATGAAATCGTTGCCCGCGCCCGCCTTGTAACCGGCGACATCAATGGCGCCGAGAATAAAATCAACCGCTTCCGTGGTGCCGGAAAGGCCCGGCGCAAAGCCGCCTTCGTCGCCGACATTGGTGTTGTGACCGGCTTTGTTCAAAAGGCTTTTCAGGGCGTGAAAAACTTCCGCGCCCATGCGCACACCGTCGGCAATGGTGGTTGCGCCCACCGGAACGATCATGAATTCCTGCACGTCGATAGGGTTGTCGGCGTGTTCGCCGCCGTTGATGATGTTCATCATCGGCACCGGCAGCGTCACCGCAGCGTCGCCACCAAGGTAAGCGTAAAGCGGCAGACTTTTGGCGTTGGCAGCGGCCTTTGCCGAGGCCAGCGAAACGCCGAGTATAGCGTTGGCGCCAAGGCGGCCCTTGTTTTCCGTGCCGTCCAGTTCAATCATTGCGCCATCAATGGCTTTCTGGTCGCTGGCGTCTTTTCCCGCCAGTGCGGTGGCTATTTCGCCGTTGACGGCGGCAACCGCCTTCAACACACCTTTGCCGGCGTAGCGCTTTTTATCACCATCGCGCAACTCAACCGCTTCGTGCGCGCCGGTGGACGCGCCGGATGGCACAGCGGCGCGGCCGGTTATGCCGCCTTCGAGCGTAACATCAACTTCAACGGTGGGGTTGCCGCGGCTGTCCAGAATCTCGCGGCCGTGAATGGTTTGTATGGCTGTCATCGTTTCATGCTTTCTTTAAAGTTTGATCGGCTTGGCCTTGGCCACCCGGTCCAGTTCCATCAGGGTTTCAACCATTTCGGGGAGATCTCTCAGCGCAATCATGTTGGCGCCATCCGAGGGCGCGCTGTCCGGGTCGTCATGGGTTTCAATAAACACGCCCGCCACACCAACGGCGACGGCGGCACGCGCCAGCACCGGTGCGAAACGGCGGTCGCCGCCCGAGCTTGTGCCCTGCCCGCCCGGCTGTTGCACCGAATGGGTGGCATCAAAAATTACCGGGTAGCCAGTATCGTTTGCCATTTGTGGAAGGCCGCGCATATCGGTAACCAGTGTGTTGTAACCAAAGCTGGTGCCGCGTTCGGTAAGCAAAATGTTTTCATTGCCGCTGTCCGATACCTTGGCGGCCACATTTTTCATATCCCACGGCGCGAGGAACTGACCTTTTTTTACGTTCACCACACACCCGGTTTTGGCGGCGGCGACCAGCAGGTCGGTCTGGCGGCACAGGAACGCCGGAATCTGCAACACGTCCACCACCTCGGCCAACTGGGCGCACTGGCCCGCATCGTGAACATCGGTGAGCACCGGAAGTTCCAGCTCCTGCTTGATTTCGGCAAACACATTCAGCGCCTTGTCTATGCCCAACCCGCGCTCACCGGTTAGCGAGGTGCGGTTGGCTTTATCAAACGAGGTTTTAAACACCAGCCCAATGCCGAGCTTGACCGCCAGCTCTTTTAAAGCGCTGGCCATCATCATGGCGTGGTCGCGGCTTTCCATCTGGCATGGCCCGGCAATCAACGCCAACGGCAAATCATTGCCGAAGGTTACGGAGCCCGCATTGACGTGCTTGCTTGCTGTCATGGTTATACCAGTCTCGATTGCCGCATGGCCGCTTCAATAAAGGAAACAAACAGCGGGTGCGGCTCAAACGGCCGCGACTTCAATTCGGGGTGGAATTGTACGGCAATAAACCACGGATGGCTCTCGATTTCGACGATTTCCGGCAGCACGCCATCGGGCGACATGCCGGAAAAGGCCATACCCACCGCTTCAAGGCGCTGCACATAGGCCGTGTTGACCTCGTAGCGGTGGCGGTGGCGTTCGCTGATTTCTGCGGCATCATAAATCGCGGCAACGCGGCTGCCCGCCTTCAACGCGCAGTCATAAGCGCCAAGGCGCATGGTGCCGCCCATGTCGCCGTCGACGCTGCGTTTTTCTATGTCGCCTTCCTTGGCCCATTCGGTCATCAGGCCGACCACCGGCTCGGTGGGGTCGCCCAGTTCGGTGGAACCGGCGCCTTCAAGCCCGGCCAGGTTGCGCGCCGCTTCAATCACCGCCATCTGCATGCCCAGGCAAATGCCGAAGTACGGCACATTGTGTTCGCGGGCAAAGCGCGCCGCGGCTATTTTGCCTTCGGTTCCGCGCTCGCCGAAACCGCCGGGAACCAGAATGCCGTGCACGCCATCAAGGTGGCGAACCACGGCCTCGTCTTCTTCCTCGAAAATCTCGGCGTCGATCCATTCCAGTTTTACTTTAACGTTATTGGCGATGCCGCCATGGGCCAGTGCTTCGGCCAGTGACTTATAGGCATCCAGCAAGCCGACATACTTGCCGACAATGGCGATGGTGACCTCGCCTTCCGGCTTGGTGGCGCGTTCGACAATTTCGACCCAGCGCGACAAGTCCGGTTCCGGCGTATCAAGGCCGAAGTGTTTGCACACCTGGGCGTCGAGGCCTTCCTTGTGATAGCTGATCGGCACCTGGTAAATGCTGTTTACATCCAGCGCCGAAATAACGGCTTCCGGGCGAACGTTGCAGAACTGCGCAATCTTCCTGCGTTCCTCTGCCGGAATCTGGCGGTCGGCCCGGCACAGTAAAATGTCGGCCTGAATACCGACCGACAGCAATTCCTTGACCGAGTGTTGTGTCGGCTTGGTTTTCAACTCACCCGCCGTCGGGATGTAGGGCAGCAGCGTCAGGTGCATATACAACACCCGCTCACGCCCCAGTTCGTTGCCCAACTGGCGAATGGCTTCGAGGAACGGCAGGCTTTCGATATCGCCCACCGTGCCGCCGATTTCAATCAACATGAAATCTTCGTCGCCAACGTGGTTCATGACGAAATTTTTGATGGCATCGGTAATGTGCGGAATGACCTGCACCGTGGCACCGAGGTAGTCGCCGCGCCGTTCCTTGGCAATGACCTCTGAGTAAACGCGCCCGGTGGTGACGTTGTCGCTCTGGCGGGCATCAACGCAGGTAAAGCGTTCATAATGACCGAGGTCGAGGTCGGCTTCCGCGCCGTCATCGGTTACGTAGACTTCGCCGTGCTGGTACGGGCTCATGGTGCCGGGATCAACGTTGATATAGGGGTCGAGCTT